>JAMCZC010000014.1 GCA_023485865.1 Patescibacteria group bacterium
TGCCCAGTGCTGGTAAGTCAAATATAGAGAATGACGTTTCGCAAGAGATAAGTTTTTTATATAAGCTCCAGTAAACGGCAGCAGTAACTATAACTGTTCTATGGTAGCGAAGTTCCTTGTCGGGCGAGTTCCGACCCGCACGAAAGGTAGAACGACTGAGTAACTGTCTTGAACATCTACCCGGCGAAATTGAGATGGCCGTGAAGACGCGGCCTAGTTATACATGGACAAAAAGACCCCGGGAGCTTTACTGTAGCTTGGCATTTGGAAGTTTATTTTAACTGTTTAGAATAGGAGGGAGCTTTGGCGCAATATGAAATACCTCTCTTTGAAGTAAGCAACCATTACCTTATCGCCACATAAAAATCTGGCTAAGGAACAGTGTCTGGCGGGCAGTTTAACTGGGGAGGTTGACTCCTACAATGCAACGGAGTCGTATAAAGGTTGGCTAACTTTGGATGGAAATCAAAGTGATAGTGCAAACGCATAAGCCAGCTTGACTGCGAGACCTACAAGTCGAGCAGGTTCGAAAGAAGATGTTAGTGATCCTGTAATGCCTAGTGGTAGGCATACAGCTTAACGGATAAAAGCTACCCCGGGGATAACAGGCTGATCGCATCCAAGCGTTCACAGCGACGATGCGGTTTGGCACCTCGATGTCGGCTCATCACATCCTGGGGCTGGAGAAGGTCCCAAGGGTCCGGCTGTTCGCCGGTTAAAGTGGTACGCGAGCTGGGTTCAGAGCGTCGTAAGACAGCAGACCTGTATCAGAGACATCTGATATTTAACGAACTGTCTTCCTTCCGATGCTCAATATGAATTAGAGGAATGAAGGACGTCCCGATGTAATCGGGACGAAAATCTAGCTATATGCTGGAAACTCCGAGTATCTCAAGCTACTTGACAAAGAAACAACTGTAGAGATATAGTGTCTCTATGTCGAGTGACAATGTTTTGAGTGCGGACAATCAGCAGGCAACAAAGCAAGTAATTTCTAATGAATATCTTGCAGGTTTTACCGATGGAGAAGGCTGTTTTTATGTGGGATTTGGTAAAAGAGAAGACTTGCCACTTAAGTGGCAAGTTATTACAGAATTTCATGTGAGTCAGAATCCGGGCGGTAAAAACGTTCTTGAAGAGTTTAGAAAGCGTCTTGGTTGTGGTTATTTAAAACCAAATCATAAGCGCAATCTAAAAGATAAATCATGGATTTTGATTGTCAAAAATAGAGAGGATTTAATAAAAAGAGTTATTCCATTTTTTAAGAAATATACTCTTTTTACAACCAAGCGTAAAGATTTTGAAGTTTTTGAAAAAGTGCTTTCAATTATTACTGAAGGAAAGCATTTGCAAACAGATGGCTTTAAAAAAATCGTTATGCTCGTTTTCTCTCAAACCAGAAATACCAATAAAAGATATTCAAAAGAGACGTTACTTGGCGAAGGAGCCTCAGAGACTACATGCTAGATCCCCTCCTTTTTGAAAAAGAAGTGGAAAGATATAGTCCGAACTTATGAGCGATTATAAGAGTGTGCTAGAAATAGTGCACCATACAAAATTTGTATAGTAACAACATGTCGGTCTCTATCCTGTATAACCGTCGAGATTTGAGGAGATTCGTCCCTAGTACGAGAGGACTGGGATGAGGGAATCCCTGGTGTGCCAGTTGTTTCCGAACAGGAGCATCGCTGGGTAGCTATATTCCCACCCGATAACCGCTGAAAGCATCTAAGTGGGAAGCGGCCTCCAAGATTAGATCTCATGTTGCCGCAAGGCGACTGAAACCCCTTGTAGATAACGAGGTTTCCCCCTACGCTCCTTCGGAGCTACGGAGGGATCCCGCGGAGCCTTTGGCGAAGTGGGAGATAGGCGGGCAGTGTAAGTACCGTAAGGTATTCAGCTTACCCGTACTAATGGTTGAAAGGTAGATTATAAAAAAGACATTTAATCCCGCATAAAGCGCTCTTTGAGCCGTGTTCGAATAGAACAAAAAGGCGAAAAGTAAGCTTAGTGGGATAATTCTTCTCTTTGCTTTCAAAGAGCCAAAATTAGCTTGGCGACTTGTTAACAATTTTAAAAAGAGAAATTTTCTGGTAATTGTAGCGGTATGGTACCACCTCTTCCCATTCCGAACAGAGAAGTGAAACGTACCAGCGCCTACGATACTAAACTATGTTTGGGACAATAGGTCATTGCCAGAAGATTTCTCTTTTTAAGTAAAAAATCCCCGCGAGGGGATTTTTGTGTGATTTTAGCGCATTCCTTTTAGCTGTTCTTGGATTTGATTTAATCTTTTTTCTTTTTCTTTAAGCTTGTCCATAAATTCTCCCTGGACGTTTTTTGATTCTGATACAAGCAACGCAGATCCCAGAATTAAAATAATAATTCCAATTAAAATCAAGCTGGCGAGAAGTGCGGTTGGAATTTCGCTATTTTGCAATTTTAAACTAAATAATATTCCCTCTTTTTCCATGAAACCTCCTTTGGCGGGGGATTATACACCCTTTAATATTTAATAAATTAATAAAAATGATTAGGCCGTCAAATCAAGCTAATTTCCTCTTGACAATAAAAATATAAAAATATAAATGAGTTTTTATGGCAAAATCACTTTTTTGCCTTGCGGCAGGGCGTTTTGTTTTTTTATTTTGTAACTTTGACAGCAAAGTTACGCAAACTGGCTCGCAGTGAAGTCGGGCTATTTTGCTTCTTTCACTCATCGGGTGATAACACCCCCTCCGCAATATCACGGGTTCCCCCTGATTCGTTCAATCAGCAAAACTTAACGCCCTTTGTTCAATGCTCGCGCATGTGAAATAAACATTAGAAAGGGGATTTTTTGTTGGAAAAATGATATATTTACATTAATGCTTACAAAAAAGAATTTGTTAGACAATCTGCCTCTTATTTTAATCATTGCTCTTGCTTTTATCTTAAGATTTATTTGGCTTGATAAAGTTCCAAATGCTGCTGGGGGAGATGAGCTTACCTATGTAGTAAATGCGCGGGCAATGTTTTTAACAGGATCTGATATCAGCGGAGCATGGAATCCTTTAAGCGGTTTTATATTTAAATATCCCGCCTATACTCTTCCTCAGGCAGAACTTCCTTATTTTTTAATTGCACCTTTTGTGGGATTTTTTGGTTTTTCACTGTTTTCAGTCCGAATAATTTTTGTACTCTTAAGTGTCCTTTCAGTACCCCTTATATATCTAATTACAAAGACATTATCTAATAAAAATTCGGCTTTTGCGGCAAGTTTTATCATGGCAATAAACCCCTGGTCAATTTATATGGCAAGAACTGCTTACGAAACAACTCCGGCAATCTTTTTCTATTTATTAGGATTTTACATGCTTTTAGTTTTCAAAAGCAGGAAAATTTTATTAACAATTCCGGTTTTGTTTTTAGCTTTTTATTCTTACGTTGCAACAAAAGTAAGTTTTCTCCCCTTTGTTTTCGTAACTGTTTTATTTTCTTATTTTTTTGTAAATAAGCAAAAATATAAAAAAGAATATTTGCTGGTTTTAGCTTCATGTTTTTTGCTTGTTTTGGTTTTTGCATTTTTTGTTTTTACAACTTCGGGGCAATCCAGAGTGGGAGAATTAATTAATTTAAGCGCCCCTCAAATTTCAAGTGAAGTAGATTACATTAGAAAAGTATCAATTCAAAATCCGCTAACTAATATTTTTGAAAATAAAATAACTGTTTTTTCAAGAATAATTTTGACAAAACTTTTTAAGTCATTTTCTTTTGATTACCTTTTTGTTTATGGGGACCAGTTTTATTCTTTGTTAAGGCACGGATTTTTCTATGTTTTGGACGCACTATTTTTAGTTTTAGGTTTTGCATATGTATTTGCAAAGCGTAAAAGTACATTTTTTCTTTTGTTTTCTCTTTTATTAATAGGAGTTTTACCCCAGCTTTTATATTCTGCAAGAACAGATAATTTTTCAATTCATTTATCTCTTACCTTTGCGATTTTTCCGATTTTTATAGGAGCTGGAATTTGGGAAACAATTAATTTAATAAAAAACAAATTCTATTTTTATCTTTCGCTTTTAATAACAGGAGTTCTATATTTATTTTTAATTTTTAATTTTCTAAACATCTATTTTTACCAGTTTCCATTAAGGGGATATTTTGATTTCCATGTCAGGCTTTTATCAAAATATGCAGCGCTTGCAAATTCAGAGGGGAAAGAGGTAACAATTTATTCTCCAAGCACTCCTGATATTTTCAAAAAATACCTTTTTTACACTAATAATTATAATCGCGATACCTATCTTCAAATCAGAAAAGTCTATAAATCGGAAAATTTTAAATTTCAAAATGTTGCATTTAAGGGTTGCGATAGAACAATAGATCCTTTCAAAGAAAACAAGATTATTATTTATGATTTTAATTGCGGTGCCTTAAAAAAAGATTACAAACATATTGCTATTCCAAGACTTTACGATGGGGGACAAAGCTACGAGATATTTAACGACAAAATTTGCAGTAAGTTTAACTTAAAAAGATACCCTCAAAACATTAAGATTAACGATTTTGCAATAGAAAATCAGACTCCGCAAAAATTCTGCGAAACTTTTATTACCAATCCTTAGGATTTTTTGGCAACGATTATGCAGTGGGTGAATAAGTCTTTTGGCCCGAAATAAAATTTGGTCATTTTAAATCCGGAGTTTTTTAGTAAGTTTTTGACCTGATTTTGGTTTTCAATCAAAGAGATTTCTTCGGGGTGGAGCCTTATTTTTTTGCCTAAAATATCATTTAAGATAAAATGCAAAGAGTTTAGAAATATTACGGAAAAACCAAATTTCGGAGGCCAGAACAGGACGATTTTGCCATTTTCCTTTAACACCCTTGCAAACTCTCTTAGTATTTTTTCGTTTTCTTTGCCGGTAAAGTGTTCATGAACCCCTAAATTATAGATCCCATCAAAAGTCTTGTCTTTTACGGGTATGTCAAAGATGCTTGCTTTAAGGGTTTTAGAGACAGCTCCGTTATATTCTCGATAGAGTTTTAAGGCTTCTTCCGATATATCCAAAGCTGTAATATCAAATATTTTTTTTACGTCTTGGTCTACTTGTCCGGAACCGCTTCCGGCGTGTAAAAGCTTTGCCCCGTTTTTAAATTCTTTTTCAATAAAATAATTTAAAGCCCTTTTAATAATAAATTGTCTATAAAATCTCGCAATACCGCGGTAAACGGCTTGGGATTTGGTTTTTTTCTTAGTCCAATACTTGTCCCATTCTTTTTCTTCCTCCAACGCTTTTTCTTTTGTCATTTGGAGATTATAATTTATTTTATTCTAAAAATCACTAGTAGAATTTTAGGGAGCCAATAATTTTGTCGAACACTTTCATATCGGAAGAATTAACCGGAAAAACAATAACCTCAAGTACAGTTTTATCTTTGAAAAGAAAAAACTGCATTTTTTGTATATTGTTATCGTTCCAAACCTTAACGTACGCGTAGTCAACGGTGGGAATTTGAGCCAAGCCCTGGTTGATTAAAGTGCCATAAGCTTTTGTTTGACTGTCAAGATACTCGTTAGCAGACTGTGTTTTCAAAAGAGTAGAGTAGGTTATTTGAATTGAGAAATTGTTAGCGGGGTTTTGGATTTGTGTTTGGTTTCCTAATTCATTTACCGCCCAGCCTTTAGGGTATATAAAGGAGAAATTTTGAGATTTAAATTCCTTTAAGAGCTGGGTGTTAATTTCCGTACTTGTGCCGGACGAAGAAGGAATATTGTCGATATTCTTTTTTAAGCCTTCAAGAGAACTTCTGTCCGCGGGAAGAGACATTTTAACAAGTTTTTCATAAAATGTTTCGGCTTGCGCCCTATCTCCTTGGTTAATTGAGTTTATGACCGAAATAAAAGTTAAGAAATAATTAGCCAGTTTAACGTCTCCCTTTTTCTCTATTACTTGTTTAAAATTTGCAGCCGCATTTTTATAATCCCCTTTTTCGAAATACAGCATTCCTGTGTAATAATTTCCTATAGCTCCTCCAACCGGTTGGTTTGCAAGAGCGGTCCAAACACTTAATTCATCTTTCCAGTCGGTATTTCTTTTTAAAGTTAAAAATGAAAAAAACACAATGGTAAAAATCAGAAATACAATTAAACCATTTTGCAAAATATCCTTATTTATTTTTTTAATTTTAAGGTTGTAAATAAAAATAAATAGGTACGCAAATAACAATACGGCTCCGAAAGAGGAGATGTATGCATATCTTTCCGCCATAACTAATTTTTGCGGAATAATATTTAAAACAGGCAGGAGTCCTACAAAAATAAAAAACATGGAGAAAGAAATAATGGGCCTTTTCTTAATTAACACAATTCCCGCGCCGGCTGTTCCTGCAATTACCAGTATTGAAAAGAGAATATCTAAATCAAATATTTTTTGGAATTTAATAGGCTCAAGGTTGGTGAAGTTATTTACAAAAGACTGAATTCCGCCGGACAATATGGGGTTTATAGACAAGTTTACGGGAAAAATTAAAAGCTCCAGGTATTTCAATAGCGCTTTTGTCATTGTCAGCATTGTCAAATAGAAGCTTCCGGCAAAATATCCTCCTTCTTCGACGTGTCCGATAAAGTGGATTCTTAAGGCAAAAAACGCGGCAAATAGCGAGAAAAAAGCAAGATAGACGGAAAGGTATTTATATAAATTTTGCCTGTTTATCTTTTTAAAGATTAAGTCGCTGAGAATAATTATAAAAGGCAAGCTGAGGGTAAGTTCGTACGTAAAGAAAGCCAGGAAAGCAAAAAAAACAGAAAAACCATAGAAGTATTTTTTGCCTTTCTCGGCGGACAAATAAAAATAAAAAGAAAGAAAGAAAAATAAGATTCCCCAAGCATCAAGGCTGGCGGTCATAAAAGTTATCGCTTCGGTATGTATAGGATGAGTTCCGAATAAAAGCGCAGCAATAAATGCTACAGAAGACTTTTCGGTTAACTTTTTAACCATAAAATAAACGACTATTGTTATAGCAAGATTGAGCACAATCGCCTGAAGATGATAACCAAAAGTATTGGCCTGCCAGATTTTATAATCCGCGGCCGCAATAATCCCCTTTACCGGTCTATAAACTTTCCCTTGGAATTTAGGAGGATAAGATCCTTCTAGGAGTTTTGTGATATTCATATTTTTAACATCCGGCCAATTTGTAAAAATTGTAGGATCATCAATAACAAAGCTATTTTGGAAAATGTTTAGGAAAACTAAAATTGTAAGGCTTGAGATTACAATAAGCTGAAACAGTGTGCGGTGAAATGAGTTACGGTCGGCAATATCATTTAGCAGATATTCTTTTATGGATTCAAACATAATGTGATTATATATCAATTTAAAGAGCGAAAAACAAAATACAAGTTGCGGCAGGCAACGGTTAAGTGGTATACTATGTGAATCTAATAAGAAAGGTAATTAAATGAATGACTTTAAAAACCCAAAGCCCAAAACCCAAAGCCCAAAACTCAAAAACTAAGGCTACATCAATGGCCGATTTAATGAAATCGGTTACTTCTAATTTCGTAAGTCCTAAAAAAGGCGAAAATTTGCAGGCGACAATTACAAAGTTAACCTCATCTGAAATTTTAGTTGATATAGGAGCAAAAACAGAAGCTGTGGTTTTAGAAAAAGACAAAAGACTTTTAAGAAATCTTTTATCAAGCTTAAAAGTAGGGGATAAAGTAACCGTTTCTGTTTTAAATCCGGAATCCGATTTTGGCAATCCCGTTGTATCCTTGAGGCGTTTTACCGAAGATATCCTCTGGACAAAACTTAACGAATTTCTTAAAAACAAAGAAGTACTGGATGTTACGGTAGCTGAAGCGACAAGAGGCGGTTTTTTGGTAACGACCAAAGACGGAGTATCGGGATTTTTGCCAAATTCACATACTCTTTTTTTGGAATCAGGACAAAATTTAGTCGGGCAAACTTTAAAAGTTGTAATTCTGGAACTTAATAAATCTCTTCATAAAATAATATTTTCGCAAAAAGCGGCAATGGCAGACGAGGATTTTGAAAAAGCAATTAAAGATTTAAAGCCCGAACAAAAAATTGACTCTATTGTTTCGAATATTGCTCCCTTTGGGCTTTTTACCTCGATACAAATAGGCGATAAATACATCGAGGGATTTGTTCATATTTCAGAAGTGTCTTGGGAAAAAACCGAAAACATTGCAAATGACTATAAATCTGGAGATAAAATTACCGCAGTAATTACAGGTTTTGATAAGGAAGCAAAAAGAGTTAATTTGTCGATAAAACGTTTAGCAGCAGATCCTTTCAGCGAAAAACTTAAAACTTATATTCCTGACAGAAAAGTTACGGGAACAATGTCAAAAATTCTCTCAAGCGGAGTTTTGCTGGATTTGGAAGAGGGGATAGAAGGATTTATCAGAAAAGAAAAAATTCCCCCAACAGTTACTTTTAAAATCGGTTCCTCTCTGGAAGCAACTGTTTCCGAGGTTGATTCAAAAAAACACAGGGTGGTTTTGGTCCCCGTGTTAAAGGAAAAACCAATCGGGTACCGGTAAAAATAAAATATCAAATATAAAATATAAAAAAGTTTTTTATTTTTTCTTTTTTATTTTTAATTTATGAAATCACAGATTTCGTTCGTCTGTCAGGAATGCGGATATGATTCCCCAAAATTTATGGGAAAATGTCCCGAATGCGGATTGTGGAATACCTTACGCGAAATCAAAATTCCCACCTCCGCTAAAGCTTCGGCGGGCAGGCAAAACTCAATGCTTCAAACAAGAGAAAGCTTAGTCCCTCATAAACTTTCGGAAATAAATTACGAAGAAGGACAAAGGGTTTTGACGGGGTTTTCGGAAATGGACGAGGTGTTGGGCGGAGGAATCGTCAACGGCAGCGTAATTTTATTGGCCGGAGACCCCGGAGTTGGAAAATCAACGCTTCTTTTGCAAATGGCCTTGAAATTGTCGGGGGACAGTGCGGTCAGTCGGCAGTCACGTTTTTCGAATGACGCTCGCTCAAGTTTTCCAAAGAAACAATCCCAACCCCGCTCGCTAAGTGAAAGCCGACTTCCAAATTCAAAATATAATCAAGATAAGAAGGCGTCGGCTTTCAATTCACTTGCAAGTGGCCAGTCGACCGTTCTCTACATTTCCGGCGAAGAATCCGAACAGCAAATAAAACTGCGAGCCCAAAGAATTTCCAAAAACAAAACTTCGGAGCTTTTACTCTTGTCTTTAACCAATACCGACGAAGCGATAAATGCAATAGCAGAAACAAAGCCGTCTTTAGTTATTGTTGATTCAATTCAAACAATGGAATCGGAAAACTTAACCGGACTTTCGGGAAGCGTCGGTCAGGTAAGGTATGCGGCTTTGCAGTTTATAAGAGCGGCAAAAACAATGAATATCCCTGTAATTTTAGTCGGACACGTTACTAAAGAAGGGATGGTTGCGGGTCCAATGGTTTTGTCCCACATGGTCGATACAGTGCTTTTCTTAGAAGGCGAAAAAACAACCGGTACAAGACTTTTAAGAGGCCTTAAAAATCGTTTTGGTCCTGTTGATGAAGTAGGAGTCTTCTCAATGCAAGATGGCGGCATAAGTGAGGTCAAAAACCCCGAGCAAGTATTCCTAAACGAAAATAGAGACGTTTCTCCGGGTTCGGTTTTGGTCATAACTTTAGAAGGAAGTAGAGCATTCTTAGTTGAAATTCAGGCTTTGGTAGTATTTTCCAAACTGCCTATGCCAAGACGCGTTGCTTCGGGATTTGATTATAAACGGCTGGAACTGCTTTTGGCAGTTTTACAAAAACACGTAAGGCTTCCGGTTGATACAATGGATGTTTTCGTTAATGTTGCCGGAGGATTAAAACTTCAAGATCCGGCGGCCGACCTTGGAATTTGTCTTGCAATTTTTTCAAGCCTTAAAAATGTGTCTTTAAAAAAAGTTGTGGCGGTTGGGGAGGTCGGACTTTTGGGAGAATTAAGAAGTATTCCATCTTTGGAAAAACGCGTAAAAGAAGCCAGGAAACTGGGTTTTAATAAAATCATAACGCCTGCAAACTACAAAAGCATTGAAGAAGTTGTTAGAATATTAACGAAACAATAATTTTTAATTCAAAATTTTTAATTTCTAATCAAATTCAAATGTTTTAATTTTTAAACATTGAATCATTAAGAATTCATTTAAAATTAAGAATTTAAAATTTGAAATTATCCTAAAGTGATAAGCTTATGGCAAAAGAAAAAGCGAAATTATCAAAAAAAGAAACAGAACACGCTGATAGAAATCTTCTTTTCTCGCCCCGTGTCATTGGTATGATTGCCGATGAAGTTGCAAAAACGGTTGTCAGACGCCTTCCGCATTCCCAAAAAAGAAAAAAGAAAGCAAAAAAAATAGAAAATGCGGTATTTTTGGATACCTCGGCAATTATTGACGGAAGAATATTTGACGTAATCCATCTGGGTCTTCTAAAAGCAAATTTTATAGTTTTGGAAAGCATACTTTTGGAGCTAAAACACATTGCCGATTCACAGGATATTGTTAAAAGAGAAAGGGGTAGAAAAGGTTTGGCGCATTTAGAAAAATTAAGAAAAGAAAAGGGAGTAAAAGTTTCCCATATTTCACAAGAACAAGAGAAAAATTTGGGTCTGGAAAAAATTAAAGAAGTTGACGATAAATTAATTGCCGCGGGAAAGCTAAATAAAGGAAGAATTATAACCTGTGATTATAACTTGGAGAAAAAAGCCAGCATTTCGGGGCTTACCGCAATAAACGTCAATACCCTTGCAAATGCATTAAAAATTACCGCTGTTCCCGGCGAATCTTTGCATATAAGTATTCAGCATATAGGTAAAGATTCCAGTCAGGGAGTAGGGTATTTGGATGATGGGACAATGATTGTGGTTGAAAATTCCAGTTTTGACGTTGGCAAAGCGGTTGATGTAATCGTATCAAGGGTAATTCAGACAACCGCAGGCCGTATTCTCTTTGCGAAGAAAATATAGGCTTAGGAACTCACTATTCGCTTTTCGGATGACGCTCGCCAAACTAGACTTCAATCCTCAAATTTGTTTTCGCTCGCTAAGCCAAACCTTTTCTAAAATTTATTTAACAAAGATGTGACGGCTTTGGGTTCACCTCAAAGCAAATAGACTCGTTCCTAAGCGCGTAGTAAATACAGCTAAAAAGGAGATACGATTATTTACCCCCGTACAAAGTTTGTTCCTAAGTTCTAAAGAGGTGGGAATACCTGCCCAATATTCCCACCCCATCACAACCTACAAGCAAAAGCAGACTTTGTATGGGGCCTGCCTCCTGCTAAATCACGAACAAAATTTTTTCTAAAAATATCAAACTATATCAAGAAAAACTTCAACTTTTAGCTTCATCAATTTTCCTTGACATTCCCTTTATTCTTTGATATTAAAAACAGAAGGCAATTAGTTTTATTTCCTGCCTAAAGGACTAACTGCCCTTTTTCCAAGAGCATTGCTTATCGTACAAGAGCTTATTAATTCAAGTAACGAAAGCGATGCTCTTTTTTATCCCGATTCAATCGGGATTACAAAAATGCTACGGGAACACTTATCCCTTTTTCCAGCAGTTTTTTAAACTGCTCGCGACCCTGCTTTACCAAGATCTCCTGCTTAGTATCGATAAGCGTTTTTTTAGCTTTACCTGCATTTCCAAAAATCTGAAACTTCATATCTACCCGAATTCTATCACACCCTGTCAAGTCTGTCAAACCTATAGCAAAAAAACAGCAAAAAACCCTATGCCCTGTAGTAATTAATAGTCAATTTTGATTGATTTGGCGGCATTTTCGTTTAGATAGTAATAGATGTGGAAAACTTGGGGGAAAGGATTAATTTCAAATATGCAAATGATAAATAAGCAAATTAATGGTTCAATTTATTAAATCATTTAATGATTCATTTGAGATTTGTTTATTTGCTTATTGGGTTATTTTCTGGCTAGGCGGTCTTTATCAGGGAAGAGAAAAAGGTTCTAAGCGGGGGCTGGTAGTCGTAGAGGGAAGCGGAGCGGAGCCAAAGCTTAATAAGCTGGAAAATGTTTCGTTTAAGGTCCGAAAGGTAAATTTTAGGATCGTTTCTGTGGTAATGCAAAAAATCCTCCATATTGGCAAACTTACCAAAGGGTAAAAGCTTCATAAAAATGTCGCTATAAATGAAAGGATGGGAATTAACGTTGAATTTCAAAACATCTTTGGGAAGAATGGTTTTATTGATTAAAACGGTTTCAAATTGCAATGATATTCCATGCAGGGGGTTTTCGTAGATTTGATAATGGTAAAGAGGGAAGTCGCTTTTTCCGATTTTCTTATCCTTATCGTTAATAAAAGTGCATTGTGAACCAACAGCCACAATTCCCGGGTTTTGAATTAAGAATTTATACTGTTTTTTTAGCCTATTTGGGCTTGAAATATCGTTAGTATCCATAAAGGCAATATAGTTTCCTTTAGCCTTGTTAACCAGGCGGTTTAAAGTTACCGCAATCCCGTACCTTTTTATATTTTTGTAAACTCTTATTCTTTTGTCTTTTTTCTTAAACTGGTTGAGGATTTTGCAGGATTTATCCGAGGACTTGTCGTCAATAGCCACGATTTCGACATTTTTATAGGTTTGGAATAAAAGACTATTAAGGCAATCCGAAAGATATTTTTCGGCATTGTGGACAGGCAAAAGAATAGAAATCAAAGGTTTTGAATTTTTCATAAAGCTCTAAGCAGAGGTTCCTATGGATTTAATGTCGGACAGTCATTTAATGTTTAAACATTCTATCATTTTTGGGCGTTTTATGTCAACTTTTGAGCCTGATAATAAAAAATAAAGTAACAACTATGGTTAAAAAACCCAAAAATTCCAGATATTGGGGTAAATAAACGATAATTATCCGGCTATTTTTATCAATTTTTGAATCCAAAACCCAGCCATTTTCCCAATTATTCACTAAGACATGGTTTTTTAATTCCTCTCCGCCCAAGAATGGAAACATTTTGTTCAATATATTCTCACTATCTAATACGTAGGCACGCCAGTCCTTGTCGTAGCTTTGAGATAACAATAATGTTACACCGGACTGTAGTGGTTTATTTGGCTTTATCTCGTAAAAACTTGGATTTGGATGGTAAACCGTAGAGTCACTTGCGTTTATGCTAACGTTTGATTTTTTTGCATCTGGATGTTTTTCTATTTTCAAAAATGTTAGAAATCTATACGGAATTTGGTGTACTTCTACGTTGGATAAATCATTTACCGTTTTTACATTTCCCATCGAAACGCTGTCGAAATACAGATTGTAACCTAATCCGTAGTCTTCCATAGGCGGAATTATAAAATAAGCATTTGAAAACTCTTTGTTTTTGGGTAAGTTAGATTCAAAATTCGGCTTTTGAGAAGTTTTATTAATGATAGAAAAAAGCGGGCTTTGTCCTTCTAAATTTCTGCTCTTTACCGTTACCAAATAACTAATTCTTTGGGACAGCGAAGGAAGATCGATATCAAAACAGTTATTGGAGTTAAAACTAATTAAGCGTAGCGCGTCTTCTCCGTTTTCCGAAATTTTCTCCCTCTTATTTATTCCTTTGGCAAAGGGATTGCAGTTTTTATAAGAGCGGTTAAACAAGTCTCCCTTGCTTTTGCTGTTATAGCTGTAGTAGCCTTCCAGTTTTGGAACTCTTACTTCAAGTTTTCCTTCATGTATATAAGGAAGAGATATTTTTTCAGCTCCGGAGCTATTAAGGTCTGAAGAGTCAGTAGATGTTCCCAGACTAACCGGAATAAGCTCGTTATCTATGAATACTTGAGGATACCTCAATGTTTTCTTTGCAAGATTGTCAGTTGCTATTTCGGAAATTTCTTCTTCGTAGAGTTTAGGAATGGATAAAGTCGCCCCGACAAGACTTTGCGGAATTTTCGCTTGAAAAGAAAAATAGTCGCCCCTGTCGTAGATTTTAAATTCCAGCTCTTCTTGTTTTCTTCCGGTAAAAAGCGACCTAAATGGATAAAAAACGTCATTGCTCTTTGCGCTACCGGTCATATAATCACCATTTTCTAAATATGCGGTATCGAAATTATCCCATTGATATTTTGGATCAATTTCAGGTAGATTGCTGCTCAAAGAAACAAAATTATTTTGCGGCAAGTCTTGCTTTACCCTATAAACACCTATTCTTCCAAATTTCGCGGCCAAACTAACCTTTGCAGAGCTTTCTATTAATTTTTGTAATTTAATTGTTGAGGAAGCTTTGGGTGAATACTGACTGATTACCGTATTATCCAAAACCACCCAATTTATTTGGTATTTTTCCAAAACAGCTTCTAAATAAGTTTTGTTGAGTGAGTTTACTGCCTGATCAAGTTCCCAGTAATAATTTTCGTTTTGCTTGCTCCAGGGAAAGGTTGAGCCATCAAGAGAGGCTTGGGGAAGTCCATACCAGATAAATCCGGAGCCCCTGTACCCCCAATTTGTATAGGTCCAACCCCAATAGGAAGCTTGCGGAAGGAGCGCAATTCTTTCATTCGTTCCTTGGTTTTTGAAGTAATTTACTA
This sequence comes from Patescibacteria group bacterium, assembly GCA_023485865.1. Classification (GTDB taxonomy): domain Bacteria; phylum Patescibacteriota; class Microgenomatia; order Levybacterales; family UBA12049; genus JAMCZC01. The sequence goes on from JAMCZC010000014.1 coordinate 14,575, forward strand.
ATTGAAAGTAGTCACTAGGAATTTCTATTCGCAAATTTTTATATATAAATTGACCTTGGAAAGCAGGAAAGGAATAATATAAAAGTACAATCACAAATCCAAACGGTAAAATTATTTTGCTAATCTTAAACAGTTTGCCGGATTGTAGAATTGTAGATAGGGTTAAGGTAAGAAGAATTGAGAATGAAAATACGTAAAGAATGGAGAATTTCGTAAAGGTGAACCGGAAAACTTGGGCAAATAATGGGACATGATTATAGAAAAAATTAAAGACAGAATTAAGAATGGGTATGTCAATTCCAAGCATTAAGAAAGAGGCTATGAACATGAAGATAAATGGATAAAATTTTTGGTCTTTTTTAACAAGAGCGATTATTGCTCCCGCTACAGACAGAAAGAAAAAAACTAGCCCGCTTGCAATAAAGAGTAAGGTTTCCGTGTGCGTTCTCCAAGCAGGCATAATGTAATCATTTTTTCCATTGCTTTGTGAATCGGTATAATCAAGCCAAAACCCCTTAAACAATGCGGTGCTTAGGAAATCTCCGCGAGCCTTATTACTTAAATAAACAGACTTCGTAGACATCTGATTTATTTTGGAATTGATGGTTGTTTTACTATTAGTCAATCCATAGTAGGTATAAGGTAATCCCCAGAAAGAATTCATGGAAATTGTTATAAAAATTATTATTAATGCCTTTTTTAATCCATTTTTTCTTTCTTTCAGTAGATAAAATGTAATCGTTATAAAAAGAGCAAAGAAATAAACGATAAATATAGTTGGTACGTTTGCCTGCGATGCGCTAAGAAGCGAAAGAGCCGAAAAGACAACTAGGTCTTTTTTAAAACCGTTTTCAAGATATTTTATTGCAAATAATATTAACCAGGGCAAAAAAGCAAAATGAATGGAAAATAATTCATATGGGGCATAAAACATTTGAATTGTAGCAAGGTTAAAAAGATAAAATAGCGCTCCTAAGAATGAGAGGACTGTTTTATTAGGATTGGCATTGAATATTTTTTTAAGCAGAAAATAGATTCCTGCTCCGCCCAGGAAATGCATAAAAAAATTAAAGAAATACCTTAATAAATCTTGGGGAAGAACAAGAGACGTTATGTAAAGAAAGACATAATGGGGCAAATTAGCTGCAAAAGACATTCCGTCCAAAAATCCCAAGCCCCTGTATTGTTCCCATATGGCAAAAAAACTTCTTTTTAAGTTCTCTGCAAAATTTAATTCGGGAAATAAATTATCCCAACCTAAAAAATATGTTTTGGGGACATAATTAAGATAAAAAAGAATTAGCTCTATGACTAGAAGAACAAGAATAGGTAGGTAGGGTTTTAATTTAAAAAGGAATTTCATAACCCGCCATAATAATACTATTTTTTTAGGTTGTTTTAAAACTTAGAGAGGGACTTTTTACTTTTATGAAGCTAAAATTTATTTTTTGCATAAGCTTTGCAAGCTTATTTTGCGGAGAATAAATACCTTTACTGATGAGAAATAAGGTATAAAGCCAAGACTCAGGTAAGAGAGGAATTATCATTATTTGTCCGGAAAATTTTATTAAGCTAGTTATGCTAGGCTTGTACCCTAATTTAGTGACGGCAATCAGGCGTATTTTTACGGTATTTAAGAATTTTCCTTTAAGTTTCTGCAATGAATTATTTTTAAGATGAATTCGGTAGTCAAAAAGAAACTCACCGATATTGGCAAATTTACCATACGTTAAAAAGTTAAAGAATGTGAAATAGTCGTCGTTAATACCAAATTTATTGTAATAAATGGCATTTTTTTTAGGCAATAAGCTTCGTCTAATCATAGAACTCGGGTGAACGATAGGGTGGACCTCGAAAAACTGGCGGTAAATATCGTCATGCTTCGTCGCAAAAGTTTTCTTACCTATAACCTCGCCCTCGCCGTTAATAATTCTGGCGTAAGCGCCTACTGCGATTACGTCTTCATTATTAAGCAGGAATTGAACTTCTTTTTCCAGCCTTTTAGGGTGGCTTATGTCATCGGAATCCATTGGCGCGATAAATTCTCCTTTTGCTGATTTCATCGCCAGGTTTATTGCTCCGAATGGGCCATGTCGGGAATTTAGACTGATAATTTTTATCTTAGGATATCTCTTTTTATAGCTTTTTAGAATTTCCAGCGTGGAATCTGTAGAATTATCGTTAACTATGATAAGTTCAAATTTTTTATAAGTTTGGTTAAGGATACTATCGATGGCCTCAGCCATATATTTAGACCCATTATAAATAGGCATTATTACGGATACCAATGGTCTTTTATCAACACTTTTCATATTTTTTAATTATTAAACTCGCTCCAGAAAATAAAGCAGACCTTTAGTTTATTTATGGCCTGCTTTATTTATCTATAAGATTTTATTTAACAAATATTCTTGGTTGAACAAAATCCGGTTCTTGAATCCCTGCTTTACTTAGTCTTTGAGCTCTAATCATGGTGTTTAAGAGAGGTTGCTCTCCTTTTCCCCATTGTTCCTCAAAAAGTCCAAGATCACCAAGGTATACCACCTTTTGGTGCTTTCTAGCCGTATTTGCGGCGTGAAGTCTGGCCGTTACGTCTAAAGCTTTATCTCCGCCGTGTGCGGAGGCTCTATAAATGTCGAAACGGTCGCCTCCCAATGCTCCATGAAACTGAACTGTTTCAATATCTGTCCTTTTAATGAACACTACACGGGTTTCGAGAATTGGTCCCTCCGTAGGTTGATGGACTATGGCTGCCCCTGTTGGTATGTCTCCGGGGAAATCAATTCCTGCAATTGTATCAACGTCGGGTCCGAGTGTTCCAAGATCTATTTCCTGCAAGACTCTTCCCTCGGTGTTATCGCCTGCCATTATAATTCTTGGGAAAGTTTGATATTTTCCATCTGTCCAACCCAATCTTAGTGCTTCTGCGGGCTTTGGCTTTTCCCAATTTATTGAAGCAGGTCTTTGAGTTGCTGATTTATCTGGACTTGCGGATGCTGATGGCGCTAGTGTCACAGGCGCATCTGTCGGCGCCAAAACTGGTTCTCCTGTTGGCGCAGCAGGCGCGGTTGAAGTGCTTGGTGAACCTTCTAAAAATCTTGAACCTACCCCACCCACTACTAATGCGCCAATCCCCGTTACTCCTCCTATTAAAACTTCTCTTCTTGTTGGCATTATTTTTCACCTCCCTCAATTTTTATATTTTTAGATTTCTTTCTTAACATTAATCCTCCCAAAGCTCCGGGTATAAGACCTAGGAGCGGGAGCATTTCAGGTCCGGTTGCAGGCGTTGCAACGATTTTAGGCGCGGGGGCAACCGCCGGTAAAACGTTTTTCTGAATACAAGCTTGAGAAGAATCAGAGTCGGTATCTCCGTTTGAATCGACTGCCTTTACCTGATTTATGACACAAGTTATGCCTTGGTCATTAGGCAGGGTATTGGCGTCTGCTGTTTTTGCAGTCAAAAGAAAAGTTTGGCTTTGTCCCGGGTTAAGATTAGAAACTGTGAAAGTAAGTGTGTTATTGCTTGAATTGAAATTTCCTGCTCCTGCGACAAAGGCTATAAATTGCGGGAAAGTATCGGTTACATTAATAGTAGGTATTGTTTGCGAGCCGGTATTGGTAACTATTATTTCATAGTTAACGTTTTGGGAAGGGGAATATTTTGGGTCATTTATAGATAAATTATCAACATACTGCCCGCCGCCTTTTCCGGGGACCTGAACCATTTTATTAATGGTAAAAGAAAAATTGGTAACGCAAGTTTGTCCGCCGCCGTAAAGGGGTTGGCAGTCTGCGAGCGCGGGAGAAAAGCCTCCCGAAAGGGCTAAAGTCAAAGCCATTAAACCTATTAAACTAAATAATTTCTTCATGGTTTTGGCTATAAGTTTTATAGTTTGGGAATTTTATCATAGTATTATAGGATATGTCAATAGGGCGCAAAATAACCCAATTTTAAATTTAAAATTTTAAATTTTTAATGAAATCTAAATTCATAATTTATAAATTTTTAAACATTAGGAAATTGATTAGAAATTAGTAATTGGAAATTGGAAATTGCCGCATTTGGGGTTCTCCTACCCTGTTGGTAAAGCATGTAGCGTGCTTTTCAAGTATTCATAAGGAGAATCAAACATTTCCGGTCTGGAAAATCTACAGTAAAATTCACA
>JAMCZC010000017.1 GCA_023485865.1 Patescibacteria group bacterium
GCAGAAGATATTCTTGCCAAAGACCGTTCTTCTTAGAAACTTTTTAATCTGAGTATCCGTTGGCACCTGCTTTAAATGGTACATAATCATATTCTAGCGATTTTGTACCAACAGGGTGGGATTACCCCAATTTAGACCCTTGAAATCCTCTAAATTAATAATGTATATGGAATTAGTTTATGCTTTAAGCCTTAAAAGGCACAGCGCAAAGAATAAGAGGTAGTCACAGATTGTCTCAAATTCTCATCCTCCTTAGCTTCTTAATAACTTTTGCAATAGTCAGGTCAATAACACACCTTCAGAAATTGGAACTCTTGCCAAACCAAAGCGGAGTTTTACATATCCATCATTTAGTTCCCGGAATATTTTTGCTTATAGCAAGCGGTTACATTGGAATTTCTTTTTGGGCAACAGAAAAGATACGGCATTTTATGGCGATTTTGTTTGGAATTGGCGCGGCTTTAACAATCGATGAATTTGCGCTTTGGCTCTACTTAAAAGACGTTTACTGGGAAAAACAGGGTAGAGGAAGCCTTGATGCGGTAATTTATTTAGTAATTATTTTCACCTTAATTTTCGTTATTAGCGAAATCCACGACCATCAGTGGATAAAAAAATATTTTAGAAATAAATGAATGCGATTGAAAGAAGGCACGGAATTGTCTCGCCGGCAAGAAGAAGAGAGGTTTGGTTCGCGGCCCAAAGACGAACAAGAGATGTCGATTTAACAGCCGAGGCGCTCTCTCCGTCTCCTTCCGTAACTCAAGTACCCGATCCGCCCGCAGAGGATTTAGGAATGAATTCGATTTGAACTTGAATAATGGCGCGGTGATTGAAGAAGGTGCGGCAGTTGAACAAATTCCCCATATAAGCTAAAATTAAGCTTATGTTTATCCCGTTAGAGAACGGGAAAATCTCATTAACTTATGGTAAAAAACACTTCAAATAATTCTCTAACGGGATTCAAACCCGTTTCCCCTCAAGTTGATTTTGCAAAGCTCGAGGGAGACCTTTTGGAAAAATGGCAAAAAGAAGGTTTGGTTGAAAGATATCTTCACAAGAATGATTCCTCCCGAAAAAAGTTTTCCTTTTTAGACGGACCGATTACGGCCAATAATCCAATGGGAGTTCACCATGCTTGGGGGAGAACTTATAAAGATTTTTGGCAAAGGTATTGGAATTTGCGAGGAAAGAAACAAAGATTTCAAAACGGATTTGATGAACAAGGGCTTTGGGTAGAGGTTGAGGTGGAAAAAGAATTGGGGCTTCATAGTAAAAAAGATATAGAAAATCTTATTCCCCAGGATAAGTTTAAAAGTTTAGAAAAGTTTATTAATCTTTGTAAAGAACGTGTAGCGAAGTTTTCGACAATTCAAACAGAGCAATCAAAAAGATTAGGTTATTTTATGGATTGGGATAATTCATACCATACCTCTTCCGATATTAATAACTATACAATTTGGAAATTTTTACAATTAACCCACGAAAAGGGCTGGTTGTATAAGGGACACGATTCCGTTCCCTGGTGCCCAAGATGCGGGACGGCAATTTCCCAGATGGAAATTCTTACAGAGGAATATAAAGAGTTAGTGCATGAAACAGTTTACTTTAAGCTTCCGATAAAGGGACGCGCAAACGAATTTCTTTTGGTTTGGACGACTACTCCGTGGACAATCCCGTCTAATGTCGCGGTTGCTGTAAATAAAAAAGAAGCTTATGAAAAATATCAATATATAAAAGGGGAATACCTTTGGGTTATGAAAAAAAGAGCTCCGCAATTAATAAAAGAAAAAATTCTGCCGCCCTCTGCGGCAGCGTTGTCAGAGACAGAACCCGGAACAGCATTGATTGGGTGGGAATACGAGGCTCCTTTTGATAACCTGCCATTGGTTAAAGAAGCCTTAAAAGGATATGAGCATCGAGTAATCGACGGAGAGGGTGTGGTTACAGACATAGAAGGTACCGGACTTTTGCATGTAGCGCCCGGAGCAGGAGGAGAAGATTTTAAATTAGGAATTAAAAATAAATTGCCTGTAATTTCTTCAATCGAAGAAGACGCTTCATATTTTTCCGGAATGGGGGAATTTGCCGGTAAAAACGCGAAAAAACACCCGGAGTTAATTATAGATTATCTTAAAAATAAACATAACGGAGTTTTTATTTTGGCTACACAAAATTATAAACACAGGTATCCTACGTGTTGGAGATGTAAAACAGAATTAGTATGGAGAGTCGTAGATGAATGGTACATAGCAATGGATAAAAAGGATGACAGCGGTAAAACTTATAGGGAACAAATGATTGATGTGGCCAAGAAAATTACCTGGATGCCTGACTGGGGACTTGAAAGAGAATTAGACTGGCTAAAAAACATGCAGGATTGGTTAATATCAAAAAAAAGATACTGGGGCCTCGCTCTCCCAATATATGAATGTAAAAAATGCGGGAATTTTGAAGTAATTGGCGGGAAAGAAGAATTAGAAAAAAAGACGGTAGAGGGATGGGGGGATTTCGAAGGACATTCTCCTCATAGACCTTGGATAGACCAAATCAAAATAAAATGTTCTAAGTGTGGAGAAATTGTTTCAAGAATCCCTGACGTTGGTAATCCGTGGCTCGACGCCGGTATTGTACCGTTTTCAACTATGCCCGAAGGTTGGTTTCCGGCAGATTTTATAACGGAATCTTTCCCCGGACAGTTTAAGAATTGGTTTTATTCTCTAATTGCGATGTCAACAGTAATAAAAGGGACAAATCCGTTCGAAAGAGTTTTGGGATTCGGTTCGGTAAGGGATGAAAAAGGTGAAGAAATGCATAAAAGTAAAGGAAATGCAATTGAATTTAACGAAGCTGCAGAGAGGATTGGAGTCGATGTGATGCGCTGGCTTTATCTTAGAACAAATCCCGAACACAACGTGAATTTCGGATATCACGTTGCAGACGAAATCCGCCGCCTTTTCCACCTAAGGCTTTGGAATGTTTATGTATTTTTTGTAACCTATGCAACACTGGACAAGTGGAAGCCGGAAAGAAAGAAATTTGTTCCGGAAAATGTGCTTGACAGATGGATTTTATCCCGAATGAACGGAAATATAAAAAACATGACTGCTAACATAGAAGATTACGATGCAGCGCAAGCTGCCGGACAGGCAGAAATTTTTGTCATAAACGACTTATCAAATTGGTACGTTAGGAGAATAAGGGATAGGGTGGGTCCTACGGCATGGGAGGGAAAAGATAAAGACGACGCCTATCAAACACTTTGGATTATTTTAACAACCTATGCTAAGGTTTTAGCTCCGTTTATACCCTTCATAGCGGAGGAGATATACATAAACTTAACGGGAGAAAGCTCCGTACATTTAACTGATTGGCCGGTTTACAGCGAAGAGCTAATTAATAATGAATTAGAGAAAAAAATAGCTGCGGAAATGGAAAATGCGAGGGTTATAGCGGAAAAAGCTCATGCAAAAAGAAAAGAAGCGGGAATTAAGGTTAGAATTCCTATCAGAGAAATGCTCTATAGCGGGCCGGAGGAATTATCCGAAGAAGTATTGAAAGTTGTCAAAGAAGAGGTTAACGCCCACGAACTTAAATTTGACAAAAAAAGTGATTCGTATTCCGTTTCTTTTGATCCAAGCGACAAAAACTTGGATTTGCAGTTTGGTAAGGCACGCGATATTGTCAGAAAAATTCAGGAAGAAAGAAAAAACTTAAAAACAAGGCCAAATGATAAAGTTGACGTTAGCGTTCCATATTGGCCCGAAGAGTTTACGGATTATATAAAGAAAAAAGCGCTTGTAGTAGATCTTACTAAAGGCGATTTTTCGGTCAAAAGAAATGAATAGAAAAAGTTTATGGGATATTGATTGGAGCCTGATGCTTCCGGTTGGAGTTTTGGTCGCCCTAAGCCTTGTCACCCTTTTTTCGCTAAATACCTCTTTTTTTAAAAGTCAGTTAATGTTTTTAGTTATCTCGATTTTCGCGTTTATATTTTTCTCGCAGGTAAATTATAAAATTATCGAGCTTTACAAAACCCCCATATATATAGTATCCCTATGTTTGTTGTTTTTGGTCTTAATTTTGGGTATAGAAAGCAGGGGTGCGGTCAGGTGGATTGAAATTTTAGGCTTTAGAATTCAATTCTCCGAAATTCTAAAGCCGTTTTTGGCAATTTCTTTGTCGTCGTACCTTGTTTCTTTAAAAAATTATTCTTTTAAATCTGTGCTAAACGTCATCCTGTTTCTTTTGCCAGTTGCGTTTTTAATTTTTTTCCAGCCGGATTTAGGCGATGCTTTAATCTTTGTGGCGGTAACCTTTTTAACGCTTATTTTCTTTGGTTTTCCCTTGAGGTTCTTTTTAGCAGGCATTGTTTCCGTACTTTTGCTATTTCCAATCTTCTGGAATTTTTTACACGATTATCAAAGGCAAAGGGTTCTAACTTTTCTAAACCCTGGCACAGATCCTTTGGGAACTTCTTATAACGCCATTCAGTCGATAATCGCGGTCGGCTCCGGAATGCTCATCGGAAAAGGATTTGGGCAGGGGACCCAGTCCGGCTTAAGGTTTTTACCGGAGAGGCATACCGATTTTATCTTTGCTACAATTTCGGAACAGCTGGGATTCATAGGAACTGTCGTTATTATAGCTGCTTTTGTTTTTCTTTTGTACAGAATTTATATAATTTATCAAACTTCACAAGACAAGTTTTGCAAAACTTTTGCCGCTACCAGTTTTTTTATAATTTTAATGCAGTTTTTTATAAATGTCGGAATGAACATAGGCGTTATTCCAATTGTCGGAGTAACGCTTCCTTTTATGTCTTACGGAGGAAGTTCGCTTTTGTCTAATTTTATCATCTTAGGACTTTTAACCGCCGTTAATAAATCCTCAAAGCAAGAAGATATTCTAGAAATTAGATAAGTTATCTGTTATAATTACCAAATGAAATATGCGGTAATTAAAACCGGCGGAAAGCAGTACCGGGTTTCCGAAGGCGATATTATAGAAGTTGATAAGCTTGATGTTAAGGAAAATTCCGTAGTTTTTGATAATGTTTTGCTTTTGGTTTCCGACGAAAATGTCCAAATTGGAAAACCGTTAGTTCAAAACGCAAAAGTAAAAGCAAAGCTTTTAGAACAAAAAAGAGGCGCTAAAATAAGAGTCGCCAAGTTTAAGTCTAAAGTAAGGTACAGAAGAGCAAGCGGTTTTAGGGCGGAACTTTCGAAAATTCAAATAGAAAAAATTGATTCGTTGGAAAAAGCAAAACCCGCTAAAGCAAAAAAGGTCTCCAAGAAAAGGTAATTGGGGGTTGACATTTCGTGAAAACCGGCTGTAAAATGGGTTAGTTTTCACACAGGCAATTGAAAATTAAAAATTGTAAATTGAAAATTAATTGATATGGCACATACAAAAGCACAAGGCGCGGTAAAAGGAAACAGGGATTCACGGGCAAAGCGTTTAGGCGTTAAGGTTTATGGCGGGCAAAAAGTTACGCAAGGAAGCATTGTCGTCAGGCAAAAAGGGACAAAATTTAAGCCCGGCAGTAACGTTTTAATGGGAAAGGATTACACCTTGTTTTCCGTTGTCAGCGGAGTAGTTAGGTTTAAAACTCTTTTAGGTAAAAAATTCGTAGAGGTTGTTAACTTGTAGTGAGCGTGTCGAATCTATGGATAATACAGAAAAAATCACGGAATTGGATATAAATTTGCTTCAGGCAAACCCTTTGCAGCCCAGAGGAATTATTTCTCCGGAGTCCTTGCGGGAATTGGTTGATTCAATAAGGGAGCAGGGAATTTTAGAGCCTATTGTTGTGGCCAAAACCCCGGCAGGGTACCAAATTGTAGCCGGGGAAAGGCGCTGGAGGGCGGCAAAAGTTTTGGGACTTTTAGAGGTTCCGGTTGTAATTAGAGAAACAACTCCTCAGGGAATGCTCGAAATGTCTATAGTTGAAAACGTCCAGCGTGAAGATTTAAACCCGATTGAAAGGGCTCAAGCTTACAGAAGACTTATCGATGAATTCGGCCTTGGGACAAATGAAGTTGCCAGAAAATTGGGAAAAAGTGCGCCGACAATCTCGAACACAATCAGGCTTTTGTCGCTTCCCGACGCGATAAAAGACGCGTTGGTTGCGGGAGTTATAACCGAAGGGCATGTAAGACCCCTAATTTCTTTGGGCGACCCGAAATTAATGCTTGATCTTTTCAAAAAGATTTTGCGGGAAAACAGCACCGTCAGACAAACCGAAGAAATGGCAAGGCAGGCAAAAGGGGAAATCCAGCAAAGACAGCCAAAGAAAAAAGACGACAGGCTTTGGGTTCCGGAATTGGACGAAATGGCAAAAAATTTACAAAACAAATTTTCCCTTAGCAAGGTCAGCGTTTTTCAATCAAGAAGTAAGGCCAGATTAATTATTGAAATGACGGGTGATGTTGAAATTACAGGGCCAAAATTAAAGGAAATCTACGAAGTTCTCGCAAGATAAACTATTTATAGGGGTTTGAAACGAATTTCGCGGCTGTAATCGGCCAATAAACAAAAAGCGATTCCCCGATTAGTTCACTTTGTTTAACAAATCCCCATTCTCTTGAATCGGAGCTATATGGGCGGTTATCTCCCATTACGAAGTATTCACCCTGCGGGATAGCTACAGGGACTCCTTCTTTAAGAAACGCACCTGCATAGGTTTTTACGTCACTTTTTAAAAATGCGTTCTCGTCTAATAATTGATTATTTAAATAAACGTTTCCGTCTTTTATCATTACGGTATCTCCGGCAACACCAATCACTCTTTTAATGTAATCTTTTTCAGGGTCCGGAGGCGCTTTAAAAACAACCACGTCTCCAAGTTTTGGGTTGCCAAGCCTTAAAGCAATTAAATTAGTTAAAACATATTCTTTGTCGTGGAAATTCGGGTACATCGACTCGCCGTTTACCTCAAACGGACGGAAAAGGAACATGTAAATTACCAAGAAAACCGCGGCGGCAACTAAAAGCGTTTGGACGATGTCAAGTAAGAATGTGTAGATTTTTCGCACAATTTCCATATCTTACAATTCTCTTAAATCCGAGAAACTTTGTCAATGCTAGTTATTTATGATACGATTTAACCGCTGGATGATTAGCTCAGGGGTAGAGCGCTTCGTTCACACCTGCCCGCCAAAAAGAGCCCGTGGCTCAGCGGTAGAGCGTTCGGTTCACATCCGAAAGGTCGATGGTTCAAATCCATCCGGGCTCACAAAGGCGATGACAGGCGGGTCGAAGAAGTCGGAGGCCTGCCCCGTATAAATGCCTCCGTGCCTGTCCGCCTCTGGAGGAAGGCGAAGATGTAAACTTCGCGAACGGAAAGTTTGTATGGGGTTCGAATCCAGACACGACCACATATATTATAAGACGTTTTGCCTCTTGATTTTTTAAAACTTCAGTGGTACTATCCCGGTACAACATTTTAAAAATCAGTGGATTAGCTATAGGTGATGCTATAACTGTTAACTGACTTTGATGAAAAAAACAATTGGGAGAAAATTATTGTCTCTGATTGCTCTGTATGCGATAATTGCCCAGTCGCTTAGTCCTTTCCTGGTCATAACGGCTGCATACGCCCAAACAGCAGATACAACAGTCACTTCTTCGCCAACCCCCACACCGACAGTTGACCAATCACAAGTTACCGCAACCCCCACACCGACAGTTGATCCTTCGACAGTAACGCCAACACCCACCGACACTCCAACCGATACGCCGACAGACACTTTAACACCGACACCAACTGCAACACCGATACCAACCGATATAATAACTCCTACTGCAGCACCCACTCCAACCGATACCGTAACCCCAACGCCAACGCCTGTTGATAATCTTTCTCCTCCTGCTCCAACAGATACTCAAAACCAAAACTCGAATTCATCTAATAATAATTCATCAACACCCCAAGTACAGGGAGATTCGACTTCCGCAACGCCGAGTCCAACACCAACAGTATCACCGTCCCCAACACCGGAACCCGCAACGGGAAACGAACAAGTTAATTTAATAATTCTTAAAAATGTGTCTGCTCCGGCAATTGATTTACCTGCAACAGTTTCCGAAGGAAGCGCAGTCTTAACAACAGACAAACCGGATTATGCTCCAACCGATACGGCATTAATAACAGGAAAAAACTTTAACCCGGGCGAAACTTATACATTATTAATAACATCCGTTAACAATTATTCTTTTTCAACAACGGTAACAGCCGACTCCAGCGGAAACATCGCCTACGCATACCAACTCGACGGAACATACAGGCCGACCTACACAGTCCAGGCAATTGACTCAACCGGCAAAGTCGTCGCCACAACGTCATTTACAGATTCTGGATTTACATGCCAAAACGATGTTGAGGGCGCAAATGATGAGCCCGGACAAAAAGATTTAACAAGAATGTGCGCAGACTATACGAATAGTCCTACAAGCGTAGATATAAAATGGAATTGGGATGACACTGATTGGTCGGGTGGAAATACGGGTGATACTTGCAGCTTATATGATACTGACGGCGATGGAAAAGTAAATTACGCTTTGTGTGTAACCGTAGGCGGAAGTCCAGCGACATATCAATCTAAAACCCTTTACTCATGCGGAGACGGTAGAACTGATAGATGTGATAATCCGATAACGGTTCTTTCTCCTAGCGCAGGGACCACCTGCGCCGCCTTAATCAGTTCCGATGACCCCTTCAGTGCCGGAAATAATTTTCCAAATGATACACAAGCTAGTTGCACAGTTACTTTAAGCGATGTGGGTGGAGTAAATTCTAAATTAATAGATGTTTGTTCATACCCATCTCAAGAACCTAATTCAGATCCATCAGATTGTATTATTGCTACTAATGCAAAAACTGGAAAAATTGAGGTTAAGAAAGTTTTATCTCCCTCAACCGATGGTGGATTATTCAATCTTTTAATTGATAGCTCGCCTTTAGTCACTGATGTTGGAAATAATGGAACAACTGGAGAGCAGGTAGTAACAGCAGGAAATAATCAACAAAACCCAATTAATCATACAGTTGGGGAAACTGCGGGCACAAATACTCTTCTTACTAACTACAGCTCTACTATTGTCTGTAAAGATTCTAATGGAACAGGTTCTATAATTGCTCAATCAAGCAACTCAGGACCTCTAAATGTACCTGTTGTTGATGGGGATGATATCGTTTGCACAATTACAAACACGAGAGTTAATAATGGTTCTATTACTATTGTAAAAGACGCAGTACCAAACGATGCTCAGGATTTTGCGTTTACCGCAGGAGGAGGATTATCTCCAACAACATTTAGCTTAGACGACGACGGTGATAATAGTAATACACTTTCCAACACAAAAGTATTCAGCAATCTTAGTTCGGGAACATATTCGGTTTCCGAAGGAGCGGTTACGGGTTGGACATCTGACGGCGGTGTTTGCAGCGATCAAAGCCCTGCATCAGCAATTTCTCTTCAAGCGGGCGAAAACATAACATGCACTTTTACTAATACTAGAGATACGGGAACAGTAACTGTCATTAAAGACTTAATTCCTTCACAAGATCCAGGAACTTTTAATTTACAAATAAACGGAACTACTTATGCAACAGGGGGAAACGGAACAACAACGGGAGCACAAACTATAAATACAGGATCTGTAACAGTCGGCGAAACCGGAGCAAACGGAACAGACCTTTCAAACTATACAACTTCTATCGTTTGCCAAAATGCAGCTGGAGCACCGATAAATTCTCCAACATTTACATTAAATAAAAACGATAACATTACTTGCACCATAACAAATACAAGAAAACAAGGAACCGTTGAACTTAAAAAAGTTTGGTCAGGAACCGCCGGTCAGGTTACGCTAACAATTGGCTCTACTATTGGCGGAAGTGATGTAGCAAGTACGTTAACAGGACCAAACGGCACAGCTCCGTTAACAACAGGGCAAAAAACAGTTGATACTAAAACTTATTACTTAAACGAAACTGGCTTAAATGCAAGCTATACTGCATCTGTTCTTTCCTGCTTTAACGACGCCAACAACAACGGTCAAAATGATTCGGAATCAGCGGTCAGCGTTGGAACAAGCAATTCAGTTGCAGTGGGAGACGGACAGCACGTAATTTGTGCATTTACAAATACAAGAAATCAGGGAAATCTTTTGGTCCACAAAATGGTTGATACAAACGGAGACGGAACTTACGATGTAACAACCGATTCAGGAGCAAATACACTTGGGTTTAGATGGGGTCTTGATTCAACACCCGCAAATAACACAACCAATTTTGGAAGCCAGCAAACATTAGATACAAATTCATACAGTGTTTATGAAAATTCAGTTTCGGGATATCATTTTACCGGCTGGTTTAATAATGCCGGACAAGGAAGCTGCACTAATCCGGATGGAGCAACTTTGCCCGCATCGGCAGCTGTTTCTACAAATGCTACTACATCAATAACAATCTGTAACGCACGTGATACAGGAACAATTGAGCTCAAAAAAGCTTGGGTTGGAACGGCAGGTTCAACAACTCTTAATATAGGAACATCTGCCGGAGGAAGCCAAGTTGATACGCAAGCTGTAAGCGGACAAGACGATACAACAGGAGTTAATACTGTTGGTACAGGAACATATTATGTTTCCGAAACAGGAGGACTTACAAACTACAGCTCTTCACTTTCCTGCACAAAGAATAATCAATCCGTTACTCCGGGACAAGACAACTCACTAAGTGTTGCTACAGGCGATACAATTGTTTGTACATTTACTAATACAAGAAACGTAGGTTCGGTTAAGGTTAACAAATTATTAGATAACGGAGACGGAACAACTTCTGTAAATCCAAATATATTCACATGGACGTTAGATTCAGGCTCTAGCAATCAAATGGGAACAACCGTTTCAAATGTTAATACGGGAACACACTCTGTTAATGAAAATACTGTTACAAATTATCATTTAGTCGGTTGGTATCCGGGTGAAACAAATTCTACACAATATTCATGCTCTAATCTTCCTTCCGGAGCTCAATACACTCAGCTTCCTGCAAGCATAGATGTAACAACCGGACAAACCGCAGAAATAACAATCTGTAACGCACGTGATACAGGAACAATTGAGCTCAAAAAAGCTTGGGTTGGAACGGCAGGACAAACAACTCTTAATATCGGAACTACAGCCGGTGATAATGATGTAGACACACAGCAAACAGGCGCAAACGGAGGCGCTCCTTTAACAACAGGCTCTAATAATGTACCAACAGGAACATATTATGTTTCAGAAACTTCTCTTCCAGACTACACAACGTCTCTTGATTGCACAGACAACGGGCAATCAGTTACACCTGGTAATAATGATTCAGTAGTCGTAGATACAAATCATACTGTTATTTGCAC
Source organism: Patescibacteria group bacterium (assembly GCA_023485865.1). GTDB lineage: Bacteria > Patescibacteriota > Microgenomatia > Levybacterales > UBA12049 > JAMCZC01. The sequence goes on from JAMCZC010000017.1 coordinate 11,409, forward strand.
ATTTATTAATACAAGAAAAGAAGGAAAAATTGAACTTCAGAAAGATTTTGTTGGAACTGCTGAAAACGTAACAATAAAAATAGGAACAAGTCAAAATGGTTCCCAAGTTGATTCTGACGTTCTTTCCGCAGATGGAACAGACGGAGAACACACCGTAAATACAGGTAATTACTATGTAAGCGAAGTACTTACAACCCCCTCAAACTATGCAAGTGGATTATCTTGCTATAACGACGTAAACGATAATGACGTTGTTGACAAAGGAGATACCTCACACACAGTTAACACAAGTACAGGAGAAGTGACAGTAGGACAAAACGATGACGTAATTTGTGTCTTTACCAACACAAGAGATCAGGGGACAATTCAGGTTGCGAAAGTTGTCGACCCACATGATAACGGAGCTACTTTATGGAACTTCGCAGTTTCCGGGCCTACTAACAATGCTGTTAATGGACTCCATGACGGAAACACATCTAACTCTCTTACTTCGGATACTGGACCCTACACAATTACTGAATCGGGAACAAACATTGCGGATTATAATACTAGCTACATTTGCGTAGACCAGGGAGAAAAAAATATAGTTACCGAAGGATCGGGAACAGAAGCACGATTCTCTCTTGATACGAATCAAAATATTCTCTGCACATTTACCAATACATTAAAACGGGGATCTATAACTGTAGAAAAATACACCAATCCGGAAGACACGGGACAATCGTTTGGTTTTGTCCTTGGAGGAGGTGCTTCGGATTCTGCTAATTTGGAGGACGGAGGCTCACAAACTTTTGATAATTTACTTCCGGGAAGTTACACATTAGCCGAAAATCAGACAACGGGCTGGGATTTAACAAATGCTTCTTGCACGAGCAATCAAGACAGAAGTTTATCTTACAACGGTAATGATATCACAGCAATAACTCTTCATCCGGACGAAAACGTAACCTGCTCATTCACGAATACTCAAAGAGGCTCGATAAACGGGGATAAATGGAACGATTTGAATGGAAATCATTTTAGAGATTGCGAATTATTCGATAATTTTGGGGGAGACTTTAGAATTTGTGAAACATATACAGAACCAACTCTTTCCGGCTGGACAATAAATTTATATCAAAATGTCGATGATGAACCGTCTGGAATCCCATTAATGACAACAACAGACACTAACGGAAGCTATAAATTTGATAACGTAGCACCCGGAGATTATTATGTTTGCGAAGAGCAAAGACTGGGTTGGGGGCAAACCTATCCGTATTCCGGGAGTGAAAACGCTGACTTTTTTGAGGGATATGGTTATTGTTATCCTGTAACCCTTGATCCAGGGCAAGACACAACAAACGAGAATTTTGGAAATCATAATTTAATTCCTATTCTTACAATTTCCAAATCTAATGATGCTTCGGGAAACAAAGCGCCGGGAGATACGGTTACCTTTACAATTGTAATTAGCGATGATCCGAAAGCAGGTCCGGCGGATAACGTAAAAGTAACCGACCTTCTGCCTAAAGGATTTCATTATAACTCAGGCTCCTGGAGTGCAAGCTCTAGTATTCACGGAGTCCTAAGCCTTTCTGAGCCTACATATGCATCACCCGGGGTATGGACAATAGGGCATATGGATTCCGGCGAAGTTGTAACGCTTAAATATAAAGTAACGATAGACGGCGGAGAAGCAACAGGAACATATTTTGACAATGCCTGGGGAGTCGGAAATCCCGTAGGATCTTCTACGCAGGTTTTCGCTCTGGCAGTTGACCCTGGTAACCTTGATTCATCCAATCCGGACAATAACTTTGTCGGAACACAAATTAGCGTTGTAAACGGAAGCCAACCCGGAGTTAATTATAAAGTAACGTCAACAAAAGAAGTTTTGGGAGCGTCAACAGGCCCCGAACTTCCTGCTACCGGAGAACCTACTCTTTGGGTTATAATAGCAACCTTAATGTTGATATTGGGTCTTGGTTCGTTGATATTGGGAGTAAGATTGAGGAGAAAATATGCGAAATGAAATGAAGTCCGCCTTTGGCGGAAATAAGAAATTAATTGTTAATATTGTTGGATTGTTGATATTGTTTTTCGCCTTCGCGGGAACGAGTTTTGCCGTGACATACTCAACGTCCGTAAGGCTTCAGCAACCTTCAACTCCGACAAACAAAGACACATTTAATATTACTTTTGTTGCGCTTGATACTAACCCGTCTCAAGTTGTAACTGTGCAATGCCAGAAAAAAGGGCCAGGAGACGCAGACTTTGTAAATTTTGGCTCGCCTATAACCCTTTCTAACGGCGGGAATACGGATAACTGCCAGACAAGTTCGGGGATATTAAACCAGAACGCGACATACCAGTTCAGGGTAATAGCAAACGGTTCGAGTAATCCTACAAGCAACACTGTCAGCGTTGATTTCAATAATTCTACCCCCGGAACGCCGGTTAATTACAATAAGGAAAAACCCGATAACTGCACGTATAAAATATCATTCAGGACCGCAAACGACAGCGGAAAAACAATAAAAGTAGTCCTTTACCGCTCAACAGACACAAACTTTTCTGTTGACTCGGGGCATCAGGTAAACACTCTAAGCATAGGCTCGGATACGGACGGCTCTATGACGGATAACGTCTCGCCAAACTGCAATACAACATACTATTACGTAATAAGGGCGTTTGACGTTTACGGAAACGGGTCTGGAGTGGTCGGAGATTCAAGCGTTACAACTACAACCGTTAACCCGACGACTACAACTTCGGGCGCAGCACAAGGGGCAATACCAGTAGGAGGAACAGGCGGAGGGCAGGTTTTAGGCGAAGGAACAAAAGCGGCGGAAAAAGGAGTGTTAGGAACGGAAAGCGCAAAGCCATCTCCTTCGGTAGCTTCGAGACCTCCGGCAAAAATATCACAAAACCCTGTTGCACAATCCGCAAACTGGGTGTTTACGCATAAAAAAATCTCACTTTTGGTACTTGTTGTTTTGGGAGCAATAGCGTTTTATCTTTACCGCAGATTTGGAAAAAGAGTAGAATAAGTAAGTGAACAAACTTCCTCAAATTCTCATTGGCATAGGCAGTTTATTAACCGTTGCTTCATTGTTTTTGTTTGTTTTCATCTTCTTTCCCGTTGCTAAGGTTGAGGTTAATTATACTTTAAATAAACCAAGGAATTTGGAAATTAAGCCAGTAGATAAAGAATTTGGCATTGTTATTCCAAAAATAGCTGCTAACGCAAAAATTATCTCCCAGGTTGACCCTTATAACTCCAATATTTACCAGATTGCTTTAACAAAGGGGGTAGCGCAGGCTAGAGGGACGGCTTATCCCGACCAGATAGGCAATATGTTTTTATTTTCCCACTCATCCGTAAACCTTTTGGAAGCAACAAGGTACAATTCCGTGTTTTATCTTTTGTCGAAACTTAATAAAAACGATGAGATTTTTATTTTTTATAAAAATGTAAAGTATAAATACAAAGTTTCCGATATAAAAATTGTGGATGCAAAAGACATTTCTTACCTAAATCCAAGATCTACGAACAAAGAACTAACTTTGATGACTTGCTGGCCTGCGGGAACAAGTTACAAGCGATTATTAGTGATTGCAGAATCTAAAGCAAACTAATTTACGGCTTAGTTTATCGCTAACTAATACACCTTAGAGGTGGGAATCTATTGACACCTTACGTTAATTTATATAGTCTTTATCTATAGAGGTTAAGATATGCCAGGAAGAAAATTTCCCCTTGTCACAAATCAAATTTATCACGTTTTCAACCGAGGCATTGCTCACCAGCCAACCCTCCTTGACAAAAGGGATTATATTCGCGCTGTTGATTCAATGGTATACTATCAAAACACGAAACCCCTTTTAAAATACGCAAAATTTCTAAAACTGTCGACTCAAGATAGGGAGAAATTTTGGGAACAATCCAAAAACAGCGAGAATAAGCTTACCCAAATTATTTGTTATTGTTTTATGCCGAATCATTTTCACTTTCTTGTAAAACAATTAACCGATGGGGGAATTTCCAAATTTTTGAGCAATTTCACAAATAGTTATACGCGATATTTCAACACGAAAAACAAAAGAGAAGGCCCGTTGTTTACCGGAAAATTTAAGTCGGTGAGGATTGAGACTGACGAACAACTCCTTCATACTTCTCGTTATATTCACCTTAATCCTTACACGTCGTACGTCGTTAAAAAGGTAGAAGACTTAGAAACTTATCCATACTCATCTTTTCCTGAATATTTAGAAGAAAATTCCTTTGCCGGATTATGTAGCAAGGATATTGTTGTTTCTAATTTTTCAAAAAGGAACACATATAAAGATTTTGTTTTTGATAACTCGGATTATCAAAGAAGACTTGACGAAATTAGACATCTTATTTTGGAATAAATAAATAAAATACCCAAAGGTGTCCTATCTAATCCACCTCTAAGGTGGATTATTAGTGACTTTTGGTAACTGCCCAAGGTAAATAGTGTTATACTATAAATGTGAGCTTTAAGTATAGATTTTTAATCTCTTTGTTTTTCGCCTTATTAATATTGATACCCGTATCTTTTTATTTAAAAAGCCTGACGTCAAATATTTCTAAGCAAAACTTTCCGGCGGCATCTTCTTTGCCTGCGCAAGTAAAGGAGAATGAATTTATTGCTCCGAATACTTTCAGCCTTCCCGGCAGCTTTATGGGTTTTACAATAACTTCTGTTGAAAGAGCGGATTCCTCAATAGAAGAAAACGCATTTTATTTTGATTTCAAGAGTTTTTCTCTTTCGTTGAGGGGATGGAAGGCAAGAAAAGAAGGATTAAAAAGTGAAGATTACACAAAATATCAAAAATTGTTTAGAGATTATTTAAATTCGGAATTAACAAAAAGAGGCTGGGCCGCGGATATCCAAATTAATGGAAAAGTATTACAACCATTAACAGCTGATGGTCCAGGCGGAGCAATCTGGGGTTATGTTAAAAGGAGTAACGATAAGTTTCAAATTATTATTCTTCAGGAAACAAGTTCTTCTTACAAAAAACAGTCAATCTCTAGCTTAGAAGAGGATTGCCCGTGCAGTTTGTCTTTCTTCGTGTTTTTTAGCGAGGTGTTTAATATAGATAAGTTTCTTAAGAACTAAGTTTACAAATTATTTGTTTAAATAATTTACATCGTAAAGAAGAATTTGGTAAGCGTCTTCGGTTATATGTTTTCCTCTTTGCGCATTCAGCTCGTTAAGCAGAGAATTGAGAATATTTAAGGATGTTTTTTTGTTTATTGAATTTAAAATTTGAGATATTGTTGCTTTAGCAAGCAAACTATTATAAATTCCGCCGTTATCAATTAGATTAAGTTTTTTTAATTCGCTTAAATCACTTATCAAATCTTGAGCGGAAACCACTCTTTTTATTTCCGAGACTTGATCTTGTGAGTAATCAACACCTATAGTTTCATCATTGTTACTGCTGATTACACCTTTTATTTTATTTAATGCATTGTTTCCGTTTTTTTCAAAATTTGCTATATTTATTTCGTAAAACCCGGTTTTATTACTGGAAAGTTTTATTTGATATTTTCCGTTTTCCGGTTCAGGCAATAAAAATTCGTTCACTCCTGTTCCTAATTCTTCCAGTAGGTTTTGATTATTAGGATTACTTATTGGCGCTTGGAAAGAGTAAGATGCATTATTTATTTCATTGGAGCTCTGAAGCTGTCCATTATCAAAGTATTTTCCTGTTTTGGAATTTTGGGGATTTGTAATCAATAATTCAACACTCGGGTTAACAACGGCTACGAAGTAACTTAAATTGGTATTTGAAGGAACATATCTATCTAACTGCATGTACGTATTATTAAAAGATGTTAGGGTGGGATAGTTCCATTCAGGGTCATTTATGGAATAGGTATTACCCGATACTCCTTTTGCCACCACAAAATGACTTGAAGTATTTGCATTTTTAACCCAAAGAATGTCAGGAAATTTTCTTAAATTCAAATCATCGTTAAGTAGGGTAGTAGTCTCACTACTTGGATAAGTTCTTTTATGCATTAGCTTGACTGTTGACTTATTTGCATCAAATAAATCATTAGTGAGTTTTCCGATTACGGGCCAGTTAAAGTATGAATAAAAACCGTCCATGTTGTTATATCCAGTTAGATACCCTTTATTATTTTTAAGCCATTCATTAAGAGAGCCGGGGTTAATTGGGGTTCCGTCTGTAAACTCATTAATGTTATGATATTTAAGAACCATTGCGGCGGATGCTACAACACAACCCCACCTGTCCATTGTAGGGTTAAGTAGTTTACCCCAAGCATGATCATATTCCGTCTGACCCCATGGGGAATCATTCTGATTAAAATAAGGAACCGTAAGAGGGGTTGGGGTAGCGTCAAGACTTGTTACAACAATATTATCAAACCACACCTCTGTTGGATAAGCTGCTCCGGTACCAATTCTTAATCCAATTTTATCTGTGCCGGTAAAGCTATATGATGTATCTAGATAATCAATAATCTGTGTACCATTTAGGAAAAGTTGCATACGCTGATTTTGGAAGATTGCTCTTATGTGATTAATTTGGTTATTTGCTAATGGTATGGGAGAGGTAGAATCCGGATAACCGAAATTTGTCCAAAAATAATTTTCCCCCAAGAAATGCACTTCGTAAATTTTCCATCCTCCTAGACTTGTATCGGGTACCCATCTAAAGTCTAAATTCCTGTCAACAGTTAATGTGTTATTGTTAGTAACGGGCAAGTAATCAAAATCAATCTGGTAGTTTGGGGTGTTTACGTTTGCGGCCACAGAATCAATAATAGTGCTTCCGCTTTCTATTCTCGCCCCATACATTTTATTACCGTTTATATCCTTAACCTGCCACAGACTTGGCGGCCCCATTATACTAGTCCAGCCATCGGCGTTTCCATCGTCAAAATTATCCTGGAAAATTATTCCCGAGGCGTAAGCCCTGCCATAAAAAAACGGAATAGTAGCCAATGAGAAAGCTACTATTCCTACTAAAATTAAAAAAATCCTTAGGGCAATTGGACTCCTCATTAATTTATTATTAGTATACATAGCTTTATTTGTCAAGCACCAAAAAATTGGGGTTCTCCTACCCTGTTGGTAAAGCATGTAGCGTGCTTTTCAAGTATTCATAAGGAGAATCAAACATTTCCGGTCTGGAAAATCTACAGTAAAATTCACAGACATATTCTTCAAGTTTTTCTTCAC
>JAMCZC010000013.1 GCA_023485865.1 Patescibacteria group bacterium
TTTTTTCGGTTTGAGTTTTCGAATTTTCCTCAATTTCACGGGCTATTGCAACTGCCGCAAGTTTTGAATCTTCCATTACTTGTTTTGCCTCGTCCTTAGCTTTTAATAAAATTTTCTTTTCCTCTTCGAGCGTTTTTTCGAGCGTTATTCGTGCTTCCTCTGCCTGCTTAATGCCCTCTTGGATAGCATCGCTTCTTTTTTTAAGCATTTCAAGAACAGGTTTATACAAAAACCTTTTTAGTAAATACAATATAATTAAAAAGTTTACGATTTGAGCAGCCAGCATGGCCGGGTCAAATCCAAAGTTTTTTAATATTTCCATATTCTACTTTGTGAAAGCCAAAATTAATGAATAAATAGCGATTGCCTCCGCGAAAGCCATTCCTACAAGCATTGCCGGGAGTATTCTTCCGGATGCTTCGGGATTTCTGCCGATTGCTTCCATAGCCTTTGCGCCGATTAAGCCTATTGCCAAAGCTGCCATTTGGCCTCCGATAGCAACGATTAATCCTCCAGATACTGCAAATGTCATCTTCTACTCACCTCCTTAGCTTCTTTGTGATGCGGTGTGGTTAGAATAGACATAAATGCCATTGTTAACATCGAAAAAACCAGAGCCTGAATAAGTCCGACTATTACTTCAAGCATCAAAAACGGAAGAGGAAAAACAAACGCAAAAATTGTGGAGACCGTTCCCAAAACTACCTCTCCCGCATAAATATTTCCAAACAGACGGAAAGAAAGCGAGATGACTTTTGTAAATTCGGAAATAATTTCTAAAAACCCGACAAATAAATATATCGGGTTGAAAGAAAGGTAGCGGCTAAGATAGTCCTTAATGCCAATAGTTCTTACGCTTAAGATGTGTGTTGCAAAAGCCGACACGATTGCAAGGCCAAAAGTAACGTTAAAGTCGCTTGTCGCAGCTCTTAAAATAGGGATAAGTTTATGGCCTTCATAAAATCCTACAGTGGAAAACCCCGGAATAAGCCCGGACCAGTTTGCAATTAAAATAAACAGGAAGAAGCTGGCAAAAAAAGGAAATATCTTTGCAGCCCTCTCGCTGGCTACGGATTCGGTTAAAGAGTAAGCAGTTTCGATAACCATTTCAACAAAATTTTGAAAAAGCCCCGGAACCAAGGAATTTTTCTTGTTAAATGCGATAATTAAGACTACTAAAAAGGTGTCTACGAGTAATGTGTCCAAAAAAGAGTTGGTAACAGTAAAAAAGCCCAAACGAATAACAGGTTCTGCTGCGAATGAAACCATCGAATTTATTTTAAAGGTAAAGTTTTTCCAAGTCAAGAAGAAAAATTTGAAAACGAAGATATTCTATCGGCAATAATTATTGGTTTGTCGTTTTTTGTGTCAATTTTTCCGCGGACTACAACCACAGTGTCTTTTGACAAAAGGCTTTTATACTGCTCAAAAATTCTGGGAAAAATTATGCATTCTGCGACTATGCCTTTTTCATCGCTAAGAGTAATAAAAGCCATTTCGCTCCCGTTTTTCTTTGTGAAGATTCTTCTGATGTTTTCAATTAATCCGCCTATTGTAACCGGCGTGCCTTCACGTTCCTCGGTCAGCAACTCAATCTCGTGTGTTACCAAGGTCTTAATTTTTGAAAGGCTTTCCATTTGCGGATGTGAGGTTAAGTAAAACCCCAAAAATTCTTTTTCAAACGCCAGCTTTTCGTTTGGTGAGAAATCTTCCACGTCTTTTGGGGAAGGGGAAAAATCATTATCTTCATCTTCATCCGAATCTCCAAAGAGACTTGTTTGTCCGGACTGACTTTGTTTTATTTTTTTGTGTGCTTTTTCAATGATTTCGGGGTAGTTTATTAAAAGATTAGCCCGTTTTCCGAAAATATCCATAGCGCCTGCCTTAATCAAACTTTCTACGGTTTTTTTATTAACTGCACCTAAGTCAACTCTTGCACAAAAATCTTCCAGGGTTTTAAACGGTTTGTCTTTTCTTTCTTTAAGAATGCTTCCGATTGCGGCTTCTCCGACGTTTTTTATGGCTGAAAGTCCAAATCTTACACTTAGGCCATTTTCTATTTCGAACTCGTTGCCCGATTTGTTTATGTCAGGGGGAAGAATGGTAACCTTTAGTCTTTTGCACTCTGCGACGGCTTGGGCAATTTTTTCATTCTTTACGGGGCCGGACGAACCTCTTGATTCTGCGGTAAGAAGAGCAGTCATAAACTCAACGGGAAAATGAGCTTTTAGGTATGCTGTTCTAAAAGCGATTGTTGCGTAGCAAGCAGCGTGTGCCTTGCCAAAACCGTAACCGGCAAAGGGTTCAAAAAGAATCCAGAGGTTCTCCGCCTTTTCCTTTGTCATTCCATTGGTAACGCAGCCTTGCACAAAATGATCGTGTTCTTTTTTCATTTCGGCTGGAATTTTTTTACCAACGGCTTTTCGCAGCTTGTCCGCTTCAAGCCATGAATATCCGGCAACATTTATCGCCGTAAGCAATAAGTCGTCCTGAAAGGTAATAATGCCGTAAGATTCTTTCAAAACATCCTCGAGTCTTTTATCTGGATATTTGATAAGTTTTGGATTATGTTTTCTTTTTATAAATTCAGGAATATTGGCCATTGGTCCAGGTCTGTATAAAGCTACCATTGCCTGCAGGTCAAAAATAGTTGTGGGTTTTAGTTCCTTAATATATCTTCTCATGCCTGCAGACTCAAGCTGAAATATGCCGGTCGTTTCTCCGGAAGCCAATAATTCATATGTTTTTACGTCATCAAAGGAAATGTTAGAAAAATTAATGTCTTTGTTTTGGTTTTCTTTTATAAACCTAAGCGCCTCTTGAATAATCGTTAAATTCCTTAAGCCTAGAAAATCAATTTTTAGTAGTCCTACGCCGTCTTCTCCAATCGAGTACATATCGTATTGCGTTATGATTTTGTCGCCGTTTGACTCTCTTTGCAGTGGGGTGTATTCGGTTATATCTTTGTCTGCTATAACAACTCCTGCCGCGTGAACCGAAGCATGCCTTGCTACCCCTTCTAATTTTTTAGCAAGGTCAAGCAGTTTTTTCGTCTCGGACTCGGTTGTATAAACCAGTCTAAGTTCCGGATTTTGTTCCAGTGCTTTGTCAATTGTCATAGCATGTCCCTGCCATCCCGGGGGAATCATTTTTGATATTCTGTCGGGGCCGGCGTAGGGCATTCCCATAACTCTTCCCGTGTCTCTTACCGAACCCCTGGCTTCCATGGTTCCAAAAGTTATAATTTGTGCAACTTTATCCCTGCCGTATTTTTCGGTTACATATTCTATTACTTCATCTCTTCTGTTATCTGCAAAATCCAAGTCTATGTCGGGCGGGGAAGGACGCATGGGGTTTAAAAATCTTTCAAACGGAAGTTTAAAAAATAAAGGATCAACGTCAGATATTGCCAGAGCATAAGAAACAATAGAACCGGCATTTGATCCTCTGCCCGGACCAACCGTAATCCCTTGAGCTTTAGCCCAGTTTACAAAATCAGCAACTATCAAGATATATGTTTCGTATCCTTTTTTAAGAATTACGGATAATTCGTAATCGGCCCTTTCTTTCATTTCCGGAGTTACTTTTTTATATCTTTGCTTAAGTCCTTCGCTAACTTTTTCGGTTATATATTCTGCGGGAGTTTTGCCGTCCGGGACCTCAAAAATAGGCATAATCCATTTTCCAAGGGAAATTTCAACGTTGCACATATCGGCAATTTTTACGGTATTCTCAATGGCTTCGGGAGTTTGGATAAAAAGTCCTGTCATTTCTTCCTGGCTTTTTATATAAAAATCCGGAGAAGAGATCATGGAAAGTTTTCTATTAGGGGTATCAAGGGTGGTTTGGGTTTGTATACATAGAAGCGCTTCTTGAGCCTCTGCATCATTACTGTAAATATAGTGGTTATCGTTAGTTGCGACCAAAGGAATGCCGAGCTTTTCAGACATTTTTAATAGCTTTTCGTTTAGAGCATCCTGGTCTTTAACATCAATGTGTTTTTGAATTTCTAAGTAGAAATGGTCTTTGCCAAATATCTCGGCCAGCGTTTTGGCTCTTTTTTCCGCAGTTTCGTCCTGATTTGCTATTAAAGGTTCGGAAACGTACCCCTTAACGCAGGCGCTTAAGCAAATTAATCCTTCGTGATGTTCTCTTAAAAGTTCTATGTCTGTTCTTGGTTTGTAATAATACCCCTCAAGTCCGGCAATAGAAATTATTTTCATTAAATTTTTGTATCCCCGAATATTTTCGGCAAGCAGAATTAGATGATTATTATCCGAATCAACGCCCGCTTCCTTGTCGTGTCTTGTTCTTTTGCTTATGTAGATTTCGGCCCCGATTATCGGTTTTATACCTTCCTCAATGCAGGCTTTGTAAAAATTTATTGTTCCGTACATATTACCATGGTCTGTAATTGCAATTGCTTTCATGTTGAGTTCTTTTGCACGCTTAATCATGTCTTTTATTTTCGAAAGACCGTCTAAAAGAGAAAATTCGCTATGATTGTGGAGATGTACAAAATCCGCCATATTTATGCCGCCATTGCAAAGGCGTTTAATGAGTGATTGTTTTGGTCTTTAGTTACCTTAAGTGTCTCGGTCAGCTTTGTTCTCGCTTCATCGATGTTACCTCTGTTTATCTGTATTGCGCTCGCGGTGACAGTATGGTTTGATCCTTGCATTTCCGATGTAAATCTGTTCCACCAAGTAGGAATAACATCCTCAGTTGCCCCTGGGAATAAGATTGCAAATTCATCTCCGCCATATCTCGCAGCATAATCTGTTTTTCTTATACTTCTTATTATTTTCTCAGCCACATTTCTTAACGCTCTGTCTCCTTCTGGATATCCCTTCAAGTTTATTTCTCTTAAGTTATTTAAATCAATAATGCACATGGTTAACGGCGTTTCACTTCTTTCTGACCTCAAAAATTCCTCCTGGAGTCTAGTTTCAAATAGACCCCTAACAGGCAATTTCGTTACTTCGTCAATTCCAGCCATATATGCTTCGCGAGCAAATTTCGCTCTTGCTCTTCTAAATACCCGAGTGTTTTCACGTACGCCTGATTCTAACAGAAGTTTCTCTGACCGTTCTCTAAGAGGTTTGTATCTTTTTTTTACTTCTCCCAGATGTGTACCTTCATTACCTTCGCTCATTTTAATTCCTCCATAATTAATTTTCTTAAAACTTCCGTATCGATTTTCTTTCTTATTATATACATTACCTGTCCAATTACAAATTGGATAACCGATGTTTTCCCTGCTTTGTAGTCCTCAGCAACCTTAGGGTTTTTCTCAAGAATCTCTTTTATTATTTTTTTGAGCTCGGCATCGCTTATTTCTTCCTTTTTTGAAGAGTTCAATACTTCTTTAACCAGTTCTGCAGGGAGTGTTGTAGTAATATCTATTTTTCTATTTATAATAAAGTTTGCAATTTGTTTAGGAGTTAAATCGTGATTTTTACCTAATTTTACCGCTTCTTCGAAATAATCCGCTGTAATTTTCTCTCTTGTGAGGATGATGCTATCTGTCCTAGGAAGCAAATGGTTCTTTTCAAATCTTTGCGTCTTTTTATCGGGCAACTCTGGAATTTGAGATTTTAAATTTTTAATTTGTTCCTTAGTCCACCTTAGAGGTGGGATATCTGGTTCTGGGAAGTATCTATAGTCTGATGCCTCCTCTTTAACTCTTTGGGAAACGGTTGACGAGTTTTTTTCGACAAAACCTCTTGTTTCCTGGATCGGAGTTTTTCCTTTTTCCAAAATTTCCGTTTGTCTTTTTATTTCGTAGTCAATTGCTTTTGATACAAAAGCAAACGAATTAATGTTTTTAACTTCAACCTTGTAAGGGGGTAACTGATTGCTGATTGCTGATTGCTGATTGCTTAATCGTAGCGAAATATTCGGTTCTAGTCGCATATTACCTTTTTCCATATCGGCGTTTGAAACACCTAGGTACCTGACAATTTGCTGGAGTTTTTGCAGATATTCTTTAACTTCCTCGGCGGTTTCAAAATCCGGTTCCGTTACAATTTCTACCAAAGGAACACCGCTTCGGTTAAAATCAATTAGGCTGACGTTTTCTCCGCTAACTTTTTCGTGGATAAGTTTTCCCGTATCTTCTTCCATATGAACCCTTGTAACTCCAACTTTCTTACCGCTTGTGAGGGTTAGATAGCCGTTTACACAAAAAGGTTTGTCATACTGGGAAATCTGGTATCCTTTGGGAAGGTCGGGATAAAAATAGTTCTTCCTGTCAAATTTGGAAAATAGGGGAATATTGCAATTTAATGCCAGACCTATTTGAACGCACCATTCAATCGCTTTTTTATTGGGGACAGGCAAAGCGCCCGGAAGACCTAGGCAAACAGGACAGGTATGGGTGTTGGGTTTCTGTCCGAAATAGTCTGCCGAACATGAACAAAACATTTTACTGTTCGTTTTTAATTCAACGTGTACTTCAAGACCGATTACTGCTTTATACTTCATAAGTTTGGCTTAAGCCCTCTCCATTTTTCAACTTGGGTCAATTTTTCATATTCATAAGCTACCGACAGCACAAGTTCTTCGCTAAACTGCGGGCCGATTATCTGCATCCCAATTGGGAGGCCTGATTTTGAAAATCCTATGGGTATATTTATGCCCGCGAGGCCTGCAATTGAGGATGGCTCGACCAGAACGTCTGCTATTTCGCCAAACATAGCGGAATCTTTTGTCGCCCCGACCGGCAAAGCAAGAGAAGGGCTAGTTGGCGCAATTATTACGTCAACCTTTTCAAAAGCTTTTTTGAAATCGTCAATAATTACGGTTCTTACCTTTTGGGCTTTATTATAATACTGGTCGTAGTATCCCGATGAAAGGGCATAGGTACCAAACATAATTCTTCGCTTTGCTTCATCTTTAAAATAATCGCGTCCGTTTCCGTACCTAATTCCGTCGTATCTTGCAAGATTGGATGAAACTTCGGATCTTTGGATAATAGTGTAAACATCAATTGCATACTTTGGATCAAAAAGCTTAAGGTTTTCAATTTTTGCTCCGAATTTTTCAAATTTTTTCAGAGCTCCTTCAACCATCTCTTTAACTTCTTTATCAATCCCGTCGATAAAATATTCTTCGGAAATTCCTATTTTTAATTCTTTAATATTTTTGCTTAATTTTTGCGAATAATTCCCTACCGGCAGTGGGGAAGTGGTGGCATCGTTTTCATCAACTCCTGCTAAAACTTCTAAAATTAATGCGCTGTCCTCAACGGTTTTAGTTATCGGCCCGGGTGAGTCCAAAGACGAACCCATTGCGATAACCCCGTATCTTGATACCCTTCCGTATGTTGGTTTTAGCCCCACAACACCACACCAAGAAGCAGGCTGTCTTATAGAGCCGGCTGTTTCAGAGCCAATAGCAGCTATAACTTCATCTGCTGCAACGGAAGCTGCGGAACCGCCAGAAGAACCTCCCGGTAAATATTTAATATTCCAGGGGTTTTTTGTTGAACCATAATCTGACGTTTCGGTGGACGAACCGTGTGCCCATGCGTCCATATTGGTTTTTCCCAGAAGGACCATTCCAGCTGCCTTTAATTTTGCGACAACTGTTGCATTGTAGGGAGGAATATAGTCGTCTAAAACAATGCTTGAGGCTGTCGTTTTAATCCCAAGCGTTGAGAAATTATCTTTTATCGCAATGGGAATTCCTAAAAGCGGTAGGTCTTGCCCCGCTGATATTAATTTATCGGCTTCTTGCGCTTGTTCCAAAGCCTCATTTTCGGTAACAGTGACAAAAGCATTCAATTTTCCCTCTAATTTTCTTATTTGGTCGAGGCAAGCTTTGGTTAATTCCACAGAAGAAAAGCTTTTCTTTTTTAGTCCCTCATTCGCCTCTTTAATGTTTAAGCTATTCAATTTCATTCTTCAAATATCGCTTTTACTTTAAAAAATCCATTGTGCTTTGATTTTGTATTTGATAAAGCGTCATCTTGGGAAAGCGACGGTTTTGCGGTGTCGTCTCTCGTAATATTTTCAAGTCCGGTAACCTGGCTTTTAGGTTCTACGTTTTTGGTTTCCACTTCGTTAAGGCCTTCGACATATTCGAAGGTTTCCCCAAGCTGTTTTTCGAATTTTGTTTTTTCTGTTTTTGATAAAGGTAGATTAGCCAATTTCGCAATATGCGAAACGTCGATTTTCATCCCGTTAGAAAACCCCCTTTATGAGTTGATAATTTGGAATCAAGTAAATGAGTTCAATAAAAATTTTTCTAACGGGATTCATCTAAGTTATTATATTGCAATTTGGAGTCTTTTAGCAATTGCCATTCTGGCTTTTTCTTCCAATGAATCATCCAGCATTTCTAGCGTAATGTCTGTTTTATATTTTAATTCAAGAGCTTTTTCTATCAAATAATCCGCAAGAACGGGGTTTTTAGATAGAATTGGCCCATGAAGATATGTCCCAATAGTATTTTTATATAAAGCGCCCTCTTCCTTTGATATATCATTGCTACCAAACCCTCTTAGTACCCTGCCGAGCGGTTTAATATTATCACCAGGTATCGTCCGTCCTCCGTGGTTTTCGAAACCGACAAGAACTGTTCTTTTCTCGAACAAATTTTGGGCATCTATGGCAATATTGCCAATTAAACGTTCTCTTCCCGGATTTTCGGTGTACATATCCAGTACTTCAAGCTGCGGTAGTTTATTGCCCTGTGCAGTTTTGTAGTACCGTCCCAAATACTGAAATCCTCCGCAAATATATAATCCCGGTGTTCCGTCCTCAATCATTTTTTTAAAAGTTGATTTCTTTTTCTTTAAATCTTTTGCCACAATTTCTTGCTGTGTGTCTTGGGCTCCACCCATCATAAGCAGATCGCACGAAGATAAATCTTTATTGGTAGATAGAGTATCAATTATCTTGATTTCCGTTTCTATTTTCCGCCATTCACATCTCTTTTGTAAAACGATTACATTGCCTCTGTCACCGTAAGTACTCATAAGTTTAGGATATAGCCATCCGATGGTTAATTTATAGTTCATAGTATTTTTTTACCTGTTAAAATTTTCCTTACTTCAAGCATTGCTGAATAATTAGGCAGTATGAATAGTTTTTCATTATTTTCTAAATCTTTTAAGCCTACATCTATTGCGTTTTCGATTGTGTCCGTGATATGAACGTAAAAGCCGGCGTATTTGAGTCTTATTGCCATGTCATAAGCTCTAATTCCGCTTACAACAATATTAATGTTTTTGCTTAGTATTTGTTCAAAATCAACGTCCCAAATCCAAGAAACGTCAAGGCCGTCAGGAATATTGTCATTTAAAATAATAAGCAAGGTTTTTGCCTTTAAACCCTGTGCCGTAGAAAGAGACTCGTTAAGACTTATTGGGTTTTTCGAAAGAAATAATTCAACTTGTTTTCCGTTGTAATTTATAACTTCCTGTCTTCCGAAAGCCGGCTGAAACTTTTTCAAAGCGCTTTCTATTTTAGAATCGTTAAAACCTATTATTTTTGCCAGTAAAACGGCAGCAAGAACGTCATATTTTGCGTAGGTGCCTCTTAGGGGTAGGTATGTAAATTCCGAGAAAATTTTGTTTGGCCTCTTAAATCCGCATTTATCGCATCTCCAAATACCCAAGTGAGAAAAATAATACGCTTTAAAATTAAGAGCAGCACCGCAATTAGGGCAAAGAATAGAATCCGACGCATGCTGCATGGTAGATTTCTCCAAGTTTTTTTCATTTAATCCGAAATAAAATGAATCGAGCTTGGTATTTTTTCCCAAAAATGCAATCTGGGCGTCATCTGCGTTTAAAATTAGTTTTGTCTTTATTAATTTGCTCACGGACTTTTTCCACCTTTTGGAAATTGTATCGATTTCCCCATACCTATCCAGCTGATCTCTAAATAGATTTAGGCCGACAATGTAATCTGGCTCAACTTTCTCTAAAAACTTGGGGAAAGCATTTTCGTCCAATTCAAAAATTGCAAAATCCGCGTCAAGTTTTACAAAACTACTGTTTAAGATTATTGAAGATGCAGCTCCATTTAGAAGATTTGCACCCGAAGTGTTGAGAAAAACTTTTTTTTGATTATGTTCAAGGATTGTTTGTAATAATTTAGAGGTAGTTGTTTTGCCGTTGGTGCCTACAACGAGTATCACTTTTGTTTTAGAATTTCTGATTGAATCGCTAATAAAGTTAGGATTTAATTTTAAAGCAATATGTCCTGGCCAGGTAGAACCGTTACCGAGATTAAAGATTTTGCTAAATTTCGATAGAAGTTTGCCTATTAAGATTATGAGGATGTTTATCATAATTTATCCTTTGACTTTGCTCAGGATGAGTCCGCACATTACATTACATTTCCCGAAGCGCTTTTATTCTTTCTGCAACCGGCGGGTGAGTGTCAAACAGTGAGGAAAACCACGATTTAGCGGATTTCCCTTTAAAAGGGTTGACTATAAAAAGATGGGCTGTCGCGTTATTAGCTGTTTTAAGCGTTGCTGGGTCGGCTGATATTTTTTCCAAAGCGGTTGCTAATCCTTCGGGATAGCGGGTTAAGAGTGCTCCCGAAGCATCAGCTAGAAATTCTCTTTTCCTGGAAACTGCTAATTGAATTAGGGTAGCTGCAATAGGGGAAAGAATTGCCAGAACAATACCTACTAAAAGAAACACGGCTTGAAAATTGCTTCCCCTGTCGTCTCTATCTCTTCCGCCGATTCCGCCAAACCAAAGCTGCTGCATGAATAAATTGGCAAGAAGCGCTATAAAGCCTACCAGTATAGCAACGACACCCATTAATCTAATGTCGTAATTTTTAACGTGAGACAGTTCGTGAGCAATTACACCTTCAAGTTCGACTTTATTAAGCTTGTCAAGAATTCCCGTGGTAAAACAAATAACCGAGTTCTTGGGCCCCCTGCCTGTAGCGAATGCGTTTGGGGAGGGGTCGTTGATTATGTAAATTTTTGGCATTGGCAAACCGTCGCCTATGCACAAGTTTTCAACAGTTCTAAAAAGCTCCGGGCTATCGTTTTTCTTAACTTCTTTAGCTCCTGAAGTTGCAAGGACCAGTTTATCAGAATAATAATAGCTTCCTATGCTGGTAAGGCCGCCAAAAATTAATGCAAAGCCTACGAGATAAAGACCGTACCCTAACGCTTTGCTAAAAACGTATACAATCGTAGTTATAAAAACAACGAACAATAACATTATCAGCCAAGTTTTTGTTTTATTGGCTGAAATGGACGAATATATTTTCATTTTTTTTAGAAACTTACCTTTACGGCTTTTTTCTCTTCTTCGGTTGTGCCAAAAAACTCTGCTTCTTTAAAATTTAATAATCCGGCCAGAAAAACGTTTGGAAAAATCCTTAGCTTCGTGTTGTAATCTAATACCGTGCTGTTATAAAACTGTCTTGAGTAGGCAATTTTGTTTTCAGTATCGGAAAGTTCTTCCTGAAGCTCCATAAAATTCTGGCTTGCCTTTAAATCCGGATAATTCTCTGCGACGGCAAAAATAGATTTAAGAGTTTGGCTTAGCTCATTGTTAGCAGAGGCTTTTGCCATTACCCCTTTTGCCGAAACCAGGCTTGCCCTCTCTTGCGTTACTTTTTCAAAAAGCTCTTTTTCGTGTTTTGCGTAACCTTTTACTGTTTCAACCAGATTTGGAATTAGATCGGCCCTTCTTTTTAGCTGGACGTCAATTTGAGAGAAGGCTTCCGATACTCTCATTTTGGTAACAATGAGGCTGTTATACAGATACCAAACAAATGCTGCGACTAAAACTACGGCTAATATAATTATAATGCTACTATTCATTTTTCACCTCCTTTTTAACTTTTTAACCAATCGGAGAATTCATTATACGATAAAGTATTGAGTATGTCATCTTTTGTTGCCCATCCCCGCCTGGCTACTTCGACTCCATACTTCATTAGATCCATTTGTTCGCTCATATGACTATCTGTATTTATTACCATTTTTACCCCTGCGTTTACGGTAAGCCTAACAATCACGTCGGGCAAATCGAGTCTTCCCGGCCAGCTGTTTATCTCCAAAGCCTTGTTGTTTCTTTTACAAAATTCGAATATCTTACTCCAGTCCAATTCATATCCTGCTCTTTCGTTTAACATTCTTCCTGTTGGGTGGGCAAGTATTTTGGCTTTTTTATGAGAAAGGCCTTTAATTACTCTTTTTGTCATGTCAACACTATTCATATTAAAAACACTGTGAATAGAGACAATAGCTCCGTCTAGAAGTTCCAGTATCTTGTTATCAATTGCTAGGTCCCCATTTGGTAAAATATCAGTTTCGAGCAATTTTAATATGCGAACACTTTTATTGTTCGATAAAATATGTTCAATATCTTCATTTCTTTTCTTTATCAAATTATATATTTGCGTAGGGGTATGCTTGGAAATACTTGGGTTATGCTCTGAAAAGCCTAAATATTCATAGCCTAAGTTTCCAGCTTTTACTAACATTTCGGAAATTGTATTTCTTCCCAAATCGTGGCTTGGTTCTATTGAAAAGCTTGAATGAATATGCAAGTCGCCTTTTATGTCGGATAGTTCTACGAGTTTTGGTAATTTATTAACCGCAGCAAGCTCTATTTCCCCTGTATCTTCTCTTATTTCAGGAGGAATCCAGGATAACCCGATTGCTTTATAGAATTTTTCTTCAGAATCATATTTTTGTATCTTTAACTTCTTATCGGATAATTTTTTTATTCCGTATTCTGAAAGCGACAAGCCTTTCTTAAGAGCGTATTCTCTTAGGTGTACATTGTGGTTTTTACTGCCTGTAAAATGTTGCAGTAATGAACCAAAAGCGTTGGGAGGCTGTGTCATAAGGTCAATTTGTTTCCCCCCGGAAACAAGTATGGAAGAGGTAGCTTCTCCTTTTTCAATGACTCTTTCTTTATGCGGATAAGCGGTAAAATGGGAGATGACTTCTTTTGGGTTATTTGTTGCGACAGCTATGTCAATATCTCCAACCGTTGAAACTTTTCTTCTTAAACTTCCCAAGGGTTCTGCCTCTACAACATATTCAGACTGTTTTAAATATGAAACAACCCTATCGGCCACTTCGGCCGCGTATGGCAGCGTCATTCTGGTGGTTTTTCCTTTTCCCAGTCTAAACTCGGCAATTGCCCTTAAAATATCACTTTGGGATTTAGCACCAAAACCTTCCAGTTTGGCAATTTTCCCTGCCTTTGCGATTTTTTCCAAATCACCGATTACGGTATCCGGATTCTTAAGTTTGAATTCCTTAACTAGCTTATATGCTTTTTTAGGACCAAACGAAGGAATATCCAATAAAGGAAAAACAGCCTTGGGAATGTCTTTGAGGGCCCATTCAAAATGAATTACTTTTCCGGTTTTAAATAACTCTTCAAGATGGGAGCGGATTGTCACGCCAATGCCCGGTAGGGTGTCAAGCGTATTATTCTTATAAAAATCTCCAATCTCGGTTGTTAAATTTGAGACAGTATCCGCGGCTTTTTGATATGCAATTATTTGGAAACGGAACTTTCTTTCATCCTTAATGCTGTAGGCAGCGGCTACGTTTCTAAAAAGCCTGGCTATTTCAGTGTTGTTCATAGCAGAAAAATGATATCACTTCGTCACTTTGAGTACAAGTTGGGTATCAATTTGGAGTAATTCAAAGGATTGACTTAAATGTGACAATTTGTTAGGATAGCGTAGATTCGTTAAGTTTGGGGTGGTAGCTCAGCTGGTTAGAGCGCTTCCCTGTCACGGAAGAGGTCGCGGGTTCGAGTCCCGTTCACCCCGCACATTCGGCGCATTGGCATTTGCTCAGTGCGTCAGATGTAGTAAAGTATGCGGGGAATTAAACGAGAAGTTTATCCTGAGTGAAATCGAAGGAAGTCCCGTTCACCCCGCCAAGCTTAACGAATTTCTTACCTCTGTCCGGGAAGGAGGACAAAAATGCCAAAAACAAATAGAAACAGCAAAAAGCAATCTGCTCCCGGATCGGTTGTTCGTAGCAGCATTTTCTCGCAAGTAAAATGGGGAGAATCTTATACGAGCTTATTCTTAGGAATAGTAGTCGTTGTCGTAGCAGCAGTGCTTGTTTTTTCCTTCCTAAAAGGTAGGAATTTCAATAGAACAACTTCAACGCAGTCAACCTCTACGAGTCAGGAGCAGCAAATAAGTAAGCCATTGCCTAAAACTTATCAAGTTAAAGAGGGAGATGATCTTTGGAATATATCTGAAAAAATATATGGTTCAGGATATAACTGGGTAGACGTAGCAAGCGAAAATAAACTGGCAAATCCGGGACTTTTATATGTTGGCACAAAACTTACAATTCCCAACGTAAAACCAAGAATAGTAAAAAACACCGTTGATTCTGTAGCTAATACTCAAAACGCTAGCTCCATAACAGGGTCGACATATACTATTCAAAAAGGAGATTATCTTTGGGTAATTGCGGTTAGAGCGTACGGAGATGGATTTAGGTGGCCGGAAATTGCAAAAGCAAATAATTTAACAAATCCGGATTTAATTCATTCAGGTAATGTTCTGAAACTGCCGCGATAAGAGTTTGTCCTTAGTGAATAAGAAATATTGGAAGCAAACGCTTTCAATAATTGGTATGGTGAAATCCGAATATGTTAAAATGATTCATATTGCGGGGTTAGTACACTGGAGCGGACGAACGAAGTGAGGAGCTCGCTTGCTTGACAAGCGTGGATATAGGAACTTCTCCCGCCTTCACTAAATTGCGATGGTAGTTCAAAGGCAGAACGTCTCCTTCCCAAGGAGAAGGTTGAGGGTTCGATTCCCTTCCATCGCTCAAGGTTACGGCGGGCAGGCAAGGATAAGAAGCGAGTTTCCTCCAAAGGCGGACAGGCAATTCTCGTACCCCGCTCAAGTGAACGAAGAGAACGCAGTCCTGAGCGATGCCGAAAGACATTTCCAAAAGTTGACGAAATCATCTTTATTTGATATAGTAAATCGTGCCCGGTAGTAATATTAAACACACAAAATATATCTTTGTTTCCGGAGGAGTAATATCCGGAATCGGTAAAGGAACCACAGCGGCTTCAATAGCTTTTCTACTTAAATCTGCAGGATACAAAGTTGCTCCGATAAAATTCGAAAATTACCTTAATCTTGACGCAGGAACAATTAACCCCATTGAACACGGCGACCCCTTTTTATGCGAAGACGGAACGGAGGCAGATATGGATATCGGGACCTACGAGAAATTTTTAAACGAAGACATGGATAAGGATAATTTCGTAACCATGGGGAGCATTTATCAAACCGTAATCGACAGGGAAAGAAGATTTGAATATAACGGCGAGGATGTTGAAGCGATTCCATACATAACCGATGAAATAATTTCAAGAATTGACAATTTAGCAAGAAAAAAGAAAGCTGATATTGTAATTATTGAACTGGGCGGCACAGCAGGAGAGTATCAAAATGTTTTTTACTACGAAGCATCGCGTATGATGACTCTAAAAAAACCCCAGGATGTTATTCACATCCATGTAAGTTACGTTCCCACTCCCGGACATTTAGGCGAACCAAAGACAAAACCTACCCAACTTTCCGTAAGAACCTTAAATTCAATGGGAATTCAGCCTGATTTTATTATCACCAGGGGCGAGAAATACTTAGACCAGAGAAGAAAAGACAGGCTGGCTCTTTTTTGTAATGTTCGTAAGGATGACGTAATTTCCAGTCCGGATTTGCCATCGGTTTACGAAATTCCATTAGTGTTAAATAAACAGGAATTAAATAAAAGAATTATGAGAAAATTAGGGCTCCCTGTTAGAAAACCAAATCTCAAAGAATGGGTAGCATTTGTAGAAAGTACAAAAAATGCCAAAAAAACCATAGAGATTGCAATTGTCGGAAAATACTTTGGAACCGGAGAATATCAGTTAAGAGATTCTTATGCCGCACTTTTTGATGCCATAGATCATGCGGGGTGGAAACAGGGTATAGAGGTTAAAACCAGATGGGTTGATGCCGAAAAAGTAGAGTCCGCCGTCGCTAAAGCTTTGACGGACAAGAAAGATGTTTCAATTGCAATTAAAGATGTTGTCGGCAATGTGAACGGAATTATCGTTCCCATTGGATGGGGAGAAAGAGGAGCAGAGGGGATGATTGCCGCCGCTTCCTATGCGAGGCAAAATAAAATTCCTTATCTTGGGCTTTGCTATGGCATGCAGCTTGCAACTATAGCATTTGCCAGAGATATATTAGGTTTTAAAGATGCGAATACGGAAGAAAACAAAAAAACAAAACACGCGATAATCCACTTTATCCCAAACCAGAAAGAACTTATAAAAAAGAGAGCGTACGGCGGCACGATGAGACTTGGTGGTTGGGATGCAATTATTAAGAAAGGCACAAAAACTTACGAAATATACGACAAATATAATAGTTTTAAAAATAAAAGCAAAGCTTTAACCAGCGAAAGACACAGGCATAGATATGAATTTAACGATTATTTTGCAAAAGACTTTGAAAATAAAGGTTTAATAATTAGCGCAAGGTCAGTGGTTGAGAATCTTGCGGAAATAGTTGAACTTCCTAAAGATATTCACCCCTTTTACTTAGGCACTCAAGGCCACCCCGAATACAAAAGCAGACCCCTGTCTCCTCATCCAATATTCTTGGCGTTTATCCAGGCGTGCAAATAATTATCTTGAGATGTTAAGGCAATTACGTTATAATACATTACTACCATGATAATAAGCATTAATTTTGTTCCGGGCGACATTGTCCGGGTTCACCAAAAAATTAAAGAGGGAGAAAAGACAAGAATTCAGATTTTTGAGGGTGTTGTTATAAAAATTAAAGGCAGAGACGTAAATAAATCCTTTACCGTAAGAAAAACCGTAGGGAGTGTTGCCGTAGAAAGAATATTTCCCGTTAACACACCTAATATAGAAAAGGTTGAAGTTAAAGGACATTTAAAAGAAAAGGTAAGGAGAGCAAAGCTTTATTATCTTAGAGAAAAAAAGAATAATTAATTTAAGATGCAAATTTCCAATCCCACTGCCAAACTTGGAGAAGAAATTGCTGTAAATTACCTCAAAGGCAAAGGCTACAAAATAATCGAAAGAAATTTTAGAAAAGGCTACGGCGAGATAGATATTATCGCGATTTTTCAAAACACTCTAATTTTTGTTGAAGTAAAAACGAGAACTACTTCTCTTTACGGAGGGGCATTGGAATCAATCGCATACCACAAGATAAAAAGTTTAATAAAAACCGCCCAATTTTACAAACTACTCCGCCCCAAATTACCCGATGCTTTAAGAATAGATGCAATTCTAATCGATATGAAAAACAATAAAGCAGAAAACATTGAGCATATAGAAAATATCACTGCTTGAGGAGTTTTATTTGATCGCGCAAGATCGTGGCGGTTTCAAAGTCTAATTCTTTTGCGGCTTCGCGCATTTCCTTAGACAACCTTTTAATTATTTTTTCTTTTTCATCGGGTAAAATAACCTCTTTTTTAGAAAGTGTCAGCAAATAATTTATTTCCTCATTTCTCTGTTCCTGCTCAACCAGCCGTGTTCTGATGATTTTCTCAATGCTTTTGGGTGTTATATTGTGTTTTTTATTATACGCAAGCTGAACTTCACGTCTTCTTTCAACCTCCTCAATTGCCGCTTTCATAGAGCCGGTCATATTGTCGGCATACATAATAACTTCCGAATCTATGTTTCTGGCTGCTCTTCCCATCGTTTGAATTAAAGAAGTACGGCTTCGCAAAAACCCTTCTTTGTCCGCATCTAAAATTGCAACCAAAGCAACCTCGGGTAAATCTAAACCTTCTCTTAAGAGGTTAATTCCAACCAAAACATCATATTCTCCATGTCTTAACCTGTCTAAAACGTCTTGCCTTTTTAGGGTTTGGATGTCCGAATGGAGATACGATACTTTTATGTCTATTTCTTCAAGGTACGAAGATAAATCTTCCGCCATTCTTTTAGTGAGAGTTGTAACTAAAACTCTTTGTTTTTTCTTTACCCGCTTTTCAATCTCATTAATTAAATCTTCCATTTGTCCCTTTGTCGGTTTGACAACAACTTTAGGGTCTACAAGCCCTGTCGGTCTTATTAATTGTTCGGCAACAGCATTATTTTCTTTGG
>JAMCZC010000036.1 GCA_023485865.1 Patescibacteria group bacterium
TTACAAAATAGCTCACAACAAAACGGTTGATTATTACAGAAAAAGGAAAATTAAGTCTATCCTTTTATCACAAGTGCCTTATTTGGACATTGTTGCGGCCGAAATTAATCAACCGGAGTTTCAATTTGAAAAAAACAAAGTAAAAGATAAAATAGAATCGGCTTTTAGGAGTTTGCCTGATATCTACAGGAAAATACTTAAGCTTCGTTACGAAGAACAAATGCCTGTTAAACAAATAGCCGAAGTTTTTAATCTTTCTTTTAAAGCAACCGAGTCTCTGCTTTTTAGAGCACGACAAAATTTTAAGCTTGCGTATGAACGAGCGTGAATTTATTAAAACCCTTCAGGAAAGAGCAAAAGAACAGGAAAAACTAATTACCAGCATGCCGCTGCCAGGGATATTTTCGTCTGTAAGTTTGTGGTTTGGAAATCATCCCTTAAGAATTGTGATACCGCTTTCGCTTATCCTTACCCTTGTGCTTCGCGCAATTTTCGGACCGTCTTACGACAATGTTATATTGGCTGTTTTTGGAAAATTATGACCTTTGAACAAATTACCCACATACCAAGTTTATTGAATGCATGAAAAAAAATATTTTCTTTATTTTTGTTGCTTATATTTGGACTAAAACTTTGCTGGGACTTACTTTCCATCCTTTTTCCACCATACGTGAAGTTACAAGACGTCCCGTTCTTCTGCCTGTAATTTTTTCTCCGCTAATCGGCCTCCTTACGCTTTTTGTGCTTGGGAGACTGGCGGCACTTTTAATATCGGTATATGGTCTTAGCCGTGAACTTATTGCCCTTATGCTTAGCGCTGCTCTTATTTCAATATTTTTTTGGCAATTATTATTAATTTATCTATTGGCAAGTTTTCTTATCGCTTTGTGGAGACGATAAAAATGATAAATAACAGCCAAGTTGTGCTAGTTGATGAAAGCAATAGGGTTCTAGGAACGGCACCAAAAATAGAAACTCATAACGCGGGCACACCCTTGCATCGGGGATTTTCGGTATTTTTATTTAATAATAAAGGCGAATTACTCTTGCAGCAAAGAAGCAGGACTAAAAAAACATTTCCTCTAGTTTGGTCTAACAGCTGCTGCGGACATCCTCGTCTTAATGAGTCGAGTGTTGATGCGGCAAAAAGGCATTTGGAGTACGAGCTCGGAATAAAAAATGCTGATGTTTTGGAAATAATTTCTGATTACAGATATAAAGTTTCCATGAATGGCATATTTGAAAACGAAATATGCCCAATTTTGATTTGTTTTACTAATCAGAAAGAAATCCCAAACAAAGACGAGGTAGAAAATATAAAATGGGTTCCGTGGAAAACCTTTTTAGCCGAAATCAAGGATGAAAGTAAGGGTTATTCTTTATGGTCAAGGGAAGAAGCCTGGCTGCTTTCGAAGAATAAAAAATTTCAAAAACTCTTTGAGAAATATACAGCTTGAGGTTACCTTTTTGGAGATTGTCTCTTTCTTCTTGTCCCACACGTCTTACCATTCGCCTTTTTAATTCTATTCGAATACGGCTCATGGAGCGACTACCGGGGGACTTCGTCGAAAAATTATCGTTTCGGGGATTGCCTTTTTCTCCTTGCTTTTCCGCCCATTCCAACTTTTCTTCTTTCCCTTATTCTTGAATCTCTGGTTAAAAATCCTCTCTTTTTAAGAATTTGTCGGTTTTTAGGGTCAACTAAAGACAGCACTCTGGAAATT
Source organism: Patescibacteria group bacterium (assembly GCA_023485865.1). Taxonomy (GTDB): domain Bacteria; phylum Patescibacteriota; class Microgenomatia; order Levybacterales; family UBA12049; genus JAMCZC01. The sequence continues at coordinate 1,725 of JAMCZC010000036.1, forward strand.
GCATGGATAACTGCATCTAGCTGACCGCTTCGGCCTCCGCCTGCAACTCTAAAAATCAAAACATATTTATCCAAACTATTGGTAATTTTTAGAGGCTCCAAGAAATGCGCTTTTGCTATCTCGCCGGAAAAATAATTCCCTATTTTTTTATCATTCACAAAAATTTCTCCCTTTTTAACTTTTTCTCCTGCTACAAGAAAATTCTCTTTAACGGTTTGATAAAGTCTTACCCTTGCTACGGATTCCTTACGTTTTCCAACCGCAGAAATATATTCTCTTTTCAAGGTCTTTTTTCCTTCCACTGTTTCTTTTTGTTGTTCTGTTTTTAAAACTTTTACCATATTTAATTAATTATTAATTAATCACTTATAATTTATAACTTATAACTTTTGCTTAAATTTGTCTTGGTATCTATGTTCTTCTCCGGAAAAAATAAATAATCTGTTAAGCATTTTATCCCTAAGTCTATTTTGAGGCAACATTCCTTTTACAGCTTCTTTTATTATTTCCTCAGGTCTTCTTTTCCTTAAATCAATAAGTTTTTCCGTTTTAAAACCTCCCGGGTATCCTGAATGCCTATAATATGTCTTTAGAGATTCTTTTTTACCGGTGACCTTAACTTCTTTTGCGTTAATCACGACAACATAATCTCCGCAATCCAAATTTCTGACAAAATACGGTTTTGATTTTCCGGCTAAAAGCATGGCTATTTTCGATGCTTCTCTTCCCAAAATCTTCTCTTTAATATCTAAAAGGTGCCATTCTCTTTTTATATCAGAATCTTTTGTTGCTATCGTTTGTTTTTTAGCCATTTTTTCCTCCAGAGGCGGATCGTCTCTTGGACGACTTTACCGCCCTTTTATTCTTTACGGACTTTTTCGTTTTTTTATTTTTTATTTCTTCTTTCTCATTTTCCACCGCGGTAGGTTTTGTTTCACTCAATTTTTTATCCTCGGGCGGAACAATATCCCGAGCGGTTTCGGTCCATTCTATCAAAACCATTGTAGAATCATCGCCAAATCTTTTTCCCAAACGTACCATTTTTGTATAACCGCCCTGCCTTTTATCAAACCGGGGAGCAATATCTTTAACCATTTTCTCCAAAGCTTCCGGGGAAAGCTTGGAGGACAATAGTTTTCTTGCCAAAATGCCGTCTTTTTTAGCATTGGTAACTAACTTATCTAATTCAGCCTTAATTGCTTTCGCTTTTTCTTCCGTTGTTTCTATCTTCTCATACAAAACCAACGAAGACATAAGTCCCTTAAAAAGCGCCTTTCTTTCATCGACATCTCTTTTAAATTTTCTTCCAAAAATATGTTTTTTCATAAAACCAAAAAATCCGAATTGCAAAATCCGAAATACGAAACAATCTCAAATACTCAAAATCCGAATGTCTAAAAGTTTTTTGAATTTTTGGAATTTTGTATTTTGTTTCGAACTTCGAAATTCGAATTTCGGATTTACTACTTAAATACTTAAGGATATCCCTTTTTCTTTTAGTTTTTCTTCTATAACAGATATGGACTTTCCCCCCATGTTTCTCATGGAAATTAAATCTTTCCTTGGTGTTTCGAGTAACTGTCCGAGAGTTTCTATTCCGCCATTTCTAAGACTGTTATAAATTCTTGTCGGAAGATCTAGCTCGTCTACAGTTAATCTTAATATTGCTTCGGGAACCAACGAATGAGGAGCAGTGCTTTCAGAAGACGCGATGGCTCTGGGTTCATAAACCTGAAGAAAGTATGATGCTAAAATTTTTGCGGCTTCGTCCAACGCTTCTCTTGGCTTAACTACTCCGTTTGTCCAAATGCTTAGGGTAAGGCTATCTAAGTTTGTTTGTCTCCCAACGCGAGTTGCCGAAACCTCATAGCTAACTCTTCTTATGGGAGTAAAGACTGCGTCCGTTGGCAAGACTCCTAGGGTAGTTATTTTCCTTTCTTCCGCCAATGAATATCCCATTCCTCTTTCAACGGTCAATTCCATATCAAGCTTTGCTTTTTTATCACCCAGAAAACCTAAATAATGATCTTTGTTTTCAATTTCTACATCTTCGGGAAGCTCTAAGTCCTTTGCCCTAATTTCCCTAGGACCCTTTACAGACAATTTTACAGTTGCGGTGGCTTTTGAGTTAAGAAGGCGAAGATTTAACCCTTTAATGTTGAGCAAGAAATCAACAACATTCTCTTTAAGACCGGGGATGGTTGAAAATTTATGCTTGGCGCCTACAATCTTAACCGATGTTACCGCTGCTCCCGGAATTGAGACATAAAGCACTCTTCTTAAAGCATTTCCAAGCGTAGGGCCATACCCCGGTTCTAACGGTTCAATGATAAATTCTCCGAATTCGTCTGTAACTTTTTGCTCTTTAATTTTAAAAGTTGGCTCAACCATAGAGAGTTATTTTAACATTATCTGGAATAATACTCAATAATCAACTGTAAATCAAAAGGAACTACTAAGTCTTCTTTTTTTGGCATTCTGACAAGCTTTCCGGAAACACCTTGTTTCTTGATAAAAGGCAATATTTGCATTTCTTTATCGTTTAAAAGTTCGGCGACTACCGGATTTTTTTGTATCGTTTCTGATATCGAGATAACATCATCTACTCTTACCGCATACGAAGGTATATTTACTTTTTTCCCGTTAACAAAAATGTGTCCGTGCGAAACAAATTGCCTTGCCATTGTTCTTGATTTTGCAAACCCTAACCTGTAAACAAGATTATCAAGTCTTGTTTCCAGAAGGGCTACAATCATTTCTCCAGTTTCACCTTTTCTTTTTTGAACGGTCTGGACCAGTTTTTTGAATTGCTTTTCCAAAAGGCCATATGTTGCTTTCGCTTTTTGTTTTTCCCTAAGCTGTGTTCCGTATTCGGAAAGTCTTCGCTTTCGCTTTTTGCCGTGAATTCCCGGAGGAACATTTAAACGTCTCTGCAAACTCTGGGAAGTTTTGTCTAAAACGTTGACTCCCTCTCTTCTTGCTAATCTATGTTTTGGTCCTGTATATCTTGCCATAATTTTAAATTTTAAATTTTAAATTTCCAATTACTTTTGACTTTTGATTTTTGACTTTTGAGTTTGTCATCATACTCTCCTTTTCTTTTGCGCTCTTGGCCCGTTATGAGGCATTGGCGTTATATCGGCTATTAAAGATATTGAAAGTCCTGCCGATTTAATGGCCCGTAAAGCCGCGTCTCTTCCCGACCCCGGTCCTTTTACATAAACCTCTACAGTTTTTATGCCCGCACCTATTGCTTTTCTGGCAACAGCTTCAACCGCCGTTGTGGCCGCAAAGGGAGTTGATTTCCTTGTCCCTTTAAATCCGGCTGCTCCGGCGCTACTCCAGGCAACAGTGTCGCCTTTTTCATTGGTTATTGTTACCAGAGTATTATTAAAGGTTGCCGAAACAAAAACCTTTCCATTTTCTGAAACTTTAAGGGTTGATTTTTTCTTCGCTACTTTTATTTGTTTTTCTGTTTTTACCATATTTATTTAGCCTTACTTTCTGTTGCCGGAGCGCTAATTCCCATTTTTGCCGCCACTTCTTTTTTTATGGCGCCTATTGTTAACCTCTTGCCTCTTTTTGTTCTAGCATTTGATTTTGTTCTTTGTCCTCTTGATGGTAAACTTCTAGTGTGTCTTATACCTCTATATGCGCCTATTTCCTTAAGTCTTTTTATATTTTCCGTTACTTCCGCTCTTAAATCTCCTTCTATCTTATGATTTTCTAAAACTTTCTGTATTCTTTTTTGTTCGTCTTCGGAAAGAGATTTTACTCTTTTTGCAGGATCGACTTCTGCAATCTTTAGAATATTCACCACATTCTTCCTTCCTACCCCATAAAGATAAGAAAGTGATATATCGACTCGTTTTTCGTCTGGAATATTAACACCGGAAATCCTCATCCCGTTAGAAGCAGATCGCTGTCTGCTTACATCCTCCTTTGTTTATGATTTTAATTTTATTCATAACTTACTCCCATTAATTTCCGCTACGATAGCGGCTTCTAACGGGACTCATAATATTAGTAATTAGTTACTAGTAACTAGCATCTGATAACTAGAGCTATCCTTGTCTTTGTTTATGTCTTGGATTTTCACAAACAACCCGTAACACGCCTTTACGCTTAATAATTTTACACTTTGCACATCTTGGCCTAACACTTGCTTGCACTTTCATAGATTCGATTTCCTCACTATGACCCTGAGCTTGTCGAACGGGTCATAATCTTATTTACTTCTATAAACTATTCTTCCTTTTGCTTTATCGTAAGGCGTCATTTCTATTTTTACTTTGTCTCCCGGTAAAATTTTTATATAATTCATCCGCATCTTGCCGGACAAATGACAAAGAACTATGTCTCCATTCGTTAATTCAACTCTAAAAAGAGTATTGGGCAATGATTCTTTAACAACCCCTTCGGCTTCAAAACTTCCTTGATGAGCCATAATAAAAAATCAAAAGTTAAAAATCAAAATTCAAAATTAAATTGAAAAGCTAAAAGTTAACTCATATTGAATCTAACTTTTGACCTTTGACTTTTGCCTTTTGAGTTGATGATTATTATATCAAAATTGCTCCTAAACCGCAAGCTTATTTAGTTAAAATCAAAGACCCTTTTTCAGTTATCGCTATTGTTCTTTCAAAAACTCCGGAAAGGCTTCCGTCTTCGGTTTTAATAGTCCAACCGTCGTCATTTGCCAAAACTACCCCATTCTTACCCATGTTATAGATTACTTCAATCGCAATGGTCATCCCCTCTTTTAAAACAGGTGTTTTATTGATGTTGCCATTCAAATATCCCGGCACTTCAGGCTCCTCATGTAAGTCTTTGCCCACTCCATGACCGACAAGACTTCTGACAATCGAATATCCATTTTGAACCTCAATTATATCCTGTATTGCTTTTGAAATATCCCCAACGTGATTTCCCAATTTTGCCGCCCTTATTCCCTCTTCAAGCGCCTTTTTACCTGTCTGCAAAAACTTATCTATTTCGTCCAACTTTTGACTTTTGACTTTTGACTTTTGACTTGAAACACGCAGTGTTTCCGACATGTCCGTGTGATATCCATTATAAAAGACTCCGCAATCAATCCCTATCACGTCTCCCTCTTTCAGCTTGTAAGCGGAGGGTATACCGTGAACAACAACGTCATTTGTTGAAATACAGGTAGCATGATTATATCCTTTAACTTTTTTAAAACCCGGATAACCGCCTTTTGCAACTATTAGCCGATCTGCCAGTTTATCTAATTCTATTTCCGAAACTCCCGGCCTTACATGTGATAGGACTTCAGAAAGAGTTTCTGCTAAAATATGCCCCGAAACAGTCATTATTCTTATCTCTTTGGGGACTTTAATTTTTATCATTTAGAACCTCTGCTTTTTGTAAAATGAAATCGACTGTTTCTTCTTCCGACATATTTGAATTATCCAAAACAATATAGCCAAATTCCTCCGGATTTTTTACAAGCGGGTCTATTTTCCTATCCAAATCCTGTTCATCTCTTAATTTTACATCTTTTAATACGTTTTCAAATTTTGCCTTTTCTCCCCGTTCTTCTATTTGTAAAAGTCTTCTTTTTGCCCTGACTTCCGGCGTAGCAGTCAAAAAGATTTTCAATTTCGCATCCGGAAAAACTCTTGTCGCAGTATCTCTTCCTTCCGCAATAACTATTTTGCCTTCGTCCATAAGTTTATTGGCAATTTCCTGTTGTATTGATACCATTTCTTCCCTAACCTTTTTTATTACGGCAACATCGGAAGAAGCCATTGCTACATCCTCTCTTTTTATCCTTTCCGTAACATCCTCTCCGTTAAGAAAAACCTTATTATCGAAAACGTTTATCCCAAATTCAGGCAAAATATTTACTACTGTATTTTCATCTTTTGTATCAATTCCTCTTTTTATGCATAAAAGAGCCAGGCACCTATACATTGCTCCCGTATATAAATAAAAACCGTTCAAGTTTTTAGCAAGAAGGGGAGAGATTGTTCCTTTACCCGCGGCAACCGGTCCATCTATAGCGATAACAAATCCTTTTGACATAAAATGTTGTATTTCATTTATCAAGCTTATTCAAAATCTCTTTATTTATTTCCTCTATAGATTTTTCTCCGTCTATCTCAACCAAAATTCCTTTTTGCCTGTAATAATCAAGAACCGGCTCGGTAAACTCATAAAAGAGATTTATTCTTTTTCTTATTGCTTTTAAAGTATCGTCTTCTCTTACTTCGTCTCTTCCAGAAAGTCTCCACAAAGCCTCTTTGTCCGAAACTTTAAGATAAACTACTTTACTTATTCCGTTCTCAAAAGCCTTTGCTTGAGTTAATGTTCTTGGAAAACCATCCATAATATAGCCTTTTTCATATTCGGGCCGATGCAGATACTCACTTACTATTTCTAACGCCTTGTCATCCGGTATTAGATATCCCGCATTTACTGTTTCTTTTATATATCGACCGGTAGGTGTTTTTTCTTTTGATAATTCTCTAAAAATATGGCCTGTTGAAAGATAAGGAATATTTAATTTTTCCGAAAGAATATTTCCTTGCGTTGATTTTCCGGCACCCTGAATTCCTACTAATATTATTTTCATCCCGTTAGAAGCAGATCGCTGTCTGCCTATATCCTCCTTTGTTTATGATTTTAATTTTATTCATAATTTACTCCCGTTAAATTCCGTTGCGATCGCAGCTTCTAACGGGATTCATTTCGCGTATCCTTCGTAATTTCTCATCACAAGCTGTGCTTCTATTGCTTTTATTGTTTCAAGGATTACCGAAACAACGATTAGGATTCCTGTTCCTCCCAAAAGAAGATTCTGGACATTGGTAATATATTTTGCAATTGTAGGAAAAATTGCAATTAAACCTAAAAACAAAGCTCCTGCCAAGGTAATTCTAGTTAGAATATAATTTAAATAATTTGCAGTTGACGTACCGGGCCTTATCCCTGGTATAAATCCGCCATATTTCTGGATTTCATCTGCAATTTTCTTGGGGTTGAAAACAACGGCTGTATAAAAATAGGTAAATCCTACAACGAGCAAGAAATACAAAGCGTTATAAACAAAACCGTTTGGATTAAGCCAAACTGTTATAAAAGTCGCCACATTATGCAAGATGGGAATTTTGGAAACCGCCAGATAATTTGCGATTAGTGATGGAAGCAAAACCAGGGAAACTGCAAAAATAATCGGGATTACACCAGCCTGATTAAGACGCAGAGGCAAATGCGTAGATTGCCCGCCGTACATTTTATTACCCCGAACTCTTTTGGCATAATAAACGGTTATCTGTCTTGTAGCTTCGTTGATAACAACAATTGACCCGACAACCAAAAGTCCCATTACTGCAAAAACTCCTATGTTGAAAAAATTCTGGGCGTTGGCTGTTGATGCTGTTTGACCAAACATTACGGGGAGTCTCGAAATAATTCCCGCAAAAATAAGAAGCGATATTCCGTTTCCTACCCCTCTTTCGGTAATCATTTCTCCCATCCAAACCAAAAACATAGTTCCGGCTGTCGTAACCGCAATAAAAGAAATTAAATTTAAGGGATTCAAAACAGAAATAATACCTTGGTTTCTTAAAAGAGCATACATACCAACGGCCTGGAGCATCGCTAAGGGAACCGTAAGAAGTCTTGTGTATTGATTAATTTTTTGTCTTCCCGTATCTCCTTCTTTTGAAAGCTCTTCAAGTTTTGGAAAAACCATGGTTAAAAGCTGGAGGATAATCGAAGCATTAATGTACGGATTAAGACCTAAAGCCATTACGGAAAAGTTGGCAAGAGTTCCCCCCGAAAAGATATCCAAAAGACCTAAGAATTGATTTTGGGCAAAAAGAGCCTTAAGCTGAACGAGGTTTACCCCGGAAACAGGTATGTGGGCAAAAATCCTTGCAACTGCAAAAATTAAAGCCGTAAACAAAAGTTTTTTCCTTACATCCGGTGATTTTATGCTGTTTTTAAAAATGGCTAAAATTTTATCCATTTAATTATTTTTCTTCTAATTTATTTTCGACGCGACCGCCGGCCAAGTCCGACTTGGTTCGGCTGACCTTACCCTGTTGTTTTCCAGTATTATTAGGCGTGTCGCGTTCGACGCGACCGCCGGCTTTCTTAACTTTCTCGGCAGCACTTTTTGATATAGGTAATTTAATAATTAATGCCGTTTTTAATTCGCCGTCTCCAAGTATTTTAACACCGTATATCCTTGCTTCTTTCTCGTCAACAATATTATGCGCAATAAGAGTTTTTAAATCAACTACGCTATCTTTTTTAAGCAGATTTAAAAATTTCACGTTAATTACAATCGGTTTTTTCTTAAAAAGTTTGTTCTTGCCCTTACCTCTCCTAAAAGGGAGTCTTTTGATAAGAGGTAGTGCCCCTCCCTCGAAAGAAAGAGCTCTTTTTCCTCTTGCATTTTGCCCTTTAGTTCCTCTTCCCGAAGTCTTTACGCGACCTGAACCATGACCTTGACCAAGTCTTCTTTTTGATTTTTCTGTTGTTTTTACCAGAGTGTTTATGTTCATCACGTTAGAAATTACTTCCTTTCGGAGTTATTCTTTTTTCGCTTTTTTCGAATTTGGTCTTTGATAGATTTCTAACGTGATTCATTTTTACCCCTTACATATTTTTCCCGTTCGTATCTTTTAGACAATCTTTTCAGCGCTTCTATTGTGGCATAAACATTGCTTGCTTGGTTTTTGGTTCCTAAAACTTTAGACGATATATTTTTTATTCCGGCAAGTGAAACTACGCTTCTTACAGCACCTCCCGCAATAACACCGCTTCCCGGAGGAGCCGGCTTAAGCATTATTTTTGCCGCTCCCAATTTAATATTAAATCCAAAAGGTATGGTACCATTTACAATAGGAATTTCTATTGCGTGCTTTCTAGCTAGAGACACTCCCTTTTTAATTGCCGAGGAAACGTCCGGAGCTTTACCAAGACCAACTCCAACTTTTCCATTCTTATTTCCGACAACAGTCAAAACAGAAAAGCCTATTTTGTTTCCGCCTTTTGTTTTTTTGGAAACCCTATTAACCTGAACTATTTCTTCTTCAAACCCGTCTTGTTTTCTTTCCCATTCTGTACTTTTTCTTGGATCCATATTAAAACTTAAGACCTCCTTCTCTTGCGCCTTCTGCCAGCGCTTTTATTCTTCCGTGATATAAATAACTTCCCCTGTCAAATACAACCGTTTTGATCTTTTTACTCAATGCTTTTTTTGCCAAAACAATACCCAGCTGTTTTGCTCTTTCCGTTTTATTGGATTTTTCTTTAGCAGGCAATTCTTTTTCGGAAATCCCAATTAAAGTTTGCCCTATTTCGTCGTTTATTATTTGAGCAAAGATAAACTTATTTGACTTAAACACCGAAAGCCTCGGCTTATCTTTTGTGCCGAATATTTTTGCCCTAACTCTAGCTTGTCTTCTTTGTTTTTGAGTTTTATTTTGCAACATATTATTTTACTCCTACCGCCTTAGCGGCCTTACCAACCTTTCTTCTTATTCTTTCGCCTTGATATTTAATTCCTTTGCCTTTATATGGTTCCGGCGGTCTTAACGCCCTTATTTTGGCTGCCGTATTGCCCACCAAAGCCTTATCTATGCCCGAAACCGTAATAACATTTTCCGCAACCGAAAAAGTAATTCCCTGTTCACCTTTTACAATAACCGGATGAGAAAACCCGAGAGACAGAGTTAATGTATCTCCCAAAGCTTGAGCTCTATAACCAACGCCCGAAAGTTCAAGATTTTTGTTAAATCCTGTTGAAACTCCCTCTACCATGTTAAAAACAAGCGATCTTACTAGCCCAAAAAGGGCTTTTGTTTCTTCTTTATTTTTTTCTTTCTGGGAAATAACTAGATTACCCTCTTCCTCTTTTACCTCAATACCTGCCGGTATTGCAAACGACAGCGATCCTTTTTGGCCCGTAACCGTTATTGTTCCATTGCTTATAACCGCTGTTACTCCCTCTTTTATTGTTACCGGGATTTTAGCTATTTTTGACATATTTAAAAATTTATTACCATAGTGAACTCTGCAAAACTACCAAATGGTAAAAAGAATTTCTCCTCCTATCCCTTTTTTTTGAGCGTCGTTTCCTGACATAACTCCAAGACTTGTTGAAATTATTACTATCTTCTTACCTTTTCTTTGTATATTGCCGATATGTCTTACCGGCTTATATACCCTAAGAGAAGGCTTGGAAATAATTATTACATCTGTTAAAACAGGTAATCTTTTTTCGTATTTAACGGTTGCCTTAAGCGATTTTTTGTTGCCGTCTTTTTCTTCTTTTATGTTTTCTAAAAATCCTTCTTTCACCAAAACCCTGCCAATTTCTTTGTTAATATTAGAAAAGGGAAGAATTACTTCTTTTCTTTTGGCAAGAGCCGCATTTCTAATTCTTATAATAAAATCGGAAACGTTATGATTCATATTTTTACCAGCTTGCCTTAGTTACTCCAGGTAACTCTCCTTTCAATGCCAAATCTCTAAAACAAAGTCTGCAAATCCCAAATTTTCTCATATAGGCCCTGCTCCTTCCACAAATATTACATTTGTTCTTTTGTCGAACTGCAAATTTTTGTTTTTTCTTAAATTTAACAACGTCTGAAACTTTTGCCATATTAGTCGCTTTGCTCCAATTCAAAATTCAAAATGCGAAATGCAAAATTACGTTTAAAAGAATTATCAAATTTTAAGTTTAACTTTTGACTTTTCATTTTTAACTTTTAACTTTCTGGAAAGGCATTCCAAGTGCTTCCAAAAGCACAAGACCCTCTTTGTCGTCTTTTGCCGTTGTGACAATACTTACTTCAAGTCCCTGTATTTTATCAACTTTACCCGCGTCTATCTCGGGGAAAACCGCACTTTCAACAAATCCCAAGGTATAGTTTCCGTGTCCATCAAAACTTTCTCTTTTAACTCCGTGAAAATCCCTAAGTCTTGGAAAAACAATAGAGACTAGTTTTTCGTAAAAATCATACATTCTTTCTCCTCTAAGAGTTGTAACTAAGCCTATTTCGTCTCCTTCTCTTAATTTAAACGTGGAAATAGATTTCTTAGCTTTCATAACCCTTGGTTTTTGTCCTGCAATTTGAGCCAGGATTTGACTTGCCTTTTCCAAATTTTTTTTATCTGCCAATACGTCTTTTACTCCCATATTTATTACAATTTTAGACAGTTTTGGCACGGACATTGGATTTTTTATTCCAAGCTCTGTTTGTAATTTTTTCGTTATTTCTTTTGTAAATCTATCTTGTAAACTGCTCATATTCCCGCCTTGCATTTTTTGCAAATTCTTATTTTCTTACCTGCCTTGCCGGCAGACAGGTTCTTTTCTTCTTTAAAACCTACTCTTGTCTGCAAATGACATTTCGGGCAGATAAGGGCAACGTTCGTAACGGGCAATGGCTTTGTTAAGGTTACTATCTCGGAAGGCTGACTTTGAGACCTTGCCTTAAGATGTCTTTTAAACTGATTAACATTATTTATCAAAACCTTATTTACTTTTGGAAGGATTTTCTCTATTTTCCCCTCCTTACCCTTATCTTTTCCTTTTATAACTTTTATTAAATCACCCTTTTTTAATTTCATCCCCTTAGAAGCAGATCGCTGTCTGCTTATATCCTCCTTTGTTTATGATTTTAATTTTATTCATAATTTTCTCCCATTAAATTCCGTTACGAATCGCGGCTTCTAACGGGATTCATATTATACGACCTCCACCGCCATACTGGCAATTTTGGCAAACCCTTTATCTCTAACTTCTCTTGCCACCGGTCCGAAAATCCTGGTTCCTCTTGGATTCTTATCCTTAACGTTATCTATCAAAACTCCCGCGTTATCCGAAAACCTAACGTAAGAGCCATCGGCCCTTTTGTACTCTTTTCTGCTTCTAACCAAAACAACTTTAACGATTTCGCTGTCTTTTACCTGGCCGGTCGGGTTTGCTTCTCTGACTACACAATTTAAGACATCTCCAAGAAATCCAAATTTTCGTTTACTTCCTCCTAAAACATGGATAACCATTAGACCTTTTGCTCCCGAATTATCTGCAACTTTTAATATACTTCTATGTTGAATCATTTTATTTTCTCCAAAACCTTAAAGTGTTTTTCTTTTGATACCGGCCTAACCTCTGCAATTTTTACCTTATCTCCAACCGATAAAGAAACTCCGGCGGTATCTGCCTGATGTTTTTTTGTTCTTTTAAGAACCTTTTTATACATAGGGTGAGGAACACTTCTTAAGACCTCAACTACTGCCGTATTTTGCATTTTTAATGAGATTACTTTGCCTTCAAATATTTTTCTCATTTTTCAATCTCCTTTTCTTTAATAACTGTTAAAATCTGCGCTATTTCTTTCCTTTTCAAAAATATCGACCTTGTATTTTTTAATTTATTTTGAGACAACTCAAGTTTCGCCGTAAAAACAGCCTCTTTTAAATTCTTAAGCAGAGTTCTTAACTCAACCAGATTTTTCGTGTGCAAATCTTTTCTTTCTTTAGTTTTCATCCCGTTAGAAGCAGATCGCTGTCTGCCTGTATCCTCCTTTGTTTATGATTTTAATTTTATTCATAACTTTACTCCCATTAAATTCCGTTGCGATCGCGGCTTCTAACGGGATTCATTTAATTCTCTTCCTTTGCAACAATTCTTGTTTTTACGTGCAATTTATGGGATGCAAGCCTAAGAGCAGCAAATGCTATATCCTGGGTTACTCCTCCCATTTCAAAAAGCATCCTGCCCGGTTTTACAGGCGCAACAAATTCAAAAACGTCGCCCTTACCGCTTCCCATTCTGGTTTCGGCAGGTTTTTTGGTAATGGGCTTATCAGGGAAGATTCTTATCCAAAGCCTTCCGCCTCTTTGTGTATAATGAGTTATTGCTCTTCTTGCCGCTTCTATCTCGCGGCTTGTGATCCACCCCATGTTTTCGGATAAGAGTCCGTATTCACCAAAAGAAATTTTTGTTCCCCTGTAGGCATTTCCCTTCATTCTTCCTCTTTGCTGTTTTCTATACTTTGCTCTTCTTGGAACTAGCATTATTTACTTTCCTCCTTGTTTATCCAAACCTTAACGCCTATATATCCTTTTTTAGTTAAAGCCGGTGAGCTTGCAAAAGATATACGCTCCCTTATTGTAGATAGAGGAACTTTGCCTCTCTGCAGTTTTTCTCTTCTTCCAATTTCGGCTCCACCGATTCTTCCCGACAAAACAATTCTAATTCCTTTTGCGCCGCTTCCCATTACTTTTTCAACCGCCTGTGCCAAGACTCTTTTTGCCGGAAGCCTTTTTACAAGTTGGTCGGCAATATTGGCTGCAACTAAATACGCGTCTAAGTTAGGGTTTTTTATCGGCTCTACTCTAATGTCCAGTTTTTGTGCGTTTTTACCATTTTTGTTCATTGACAAAGCTTCGTATAAAAACTCCTTAAGCTCTTCAAGACCTGAACCCGCTCTTCCGATTACCATTCCGGGCCTTGATACATTACACGTAATCTTAATATTGTTAATTGATCTTTCTATTACAATTTCTGAAATTCCCGCATTCTTTAATTTTGCAGTTAAAATTTTTCTTAGCTTATAATCTTCAAGCAATGTTTCTTTGTATCTTTTGTCATCAAACCAACGGCTGCTCCAGTTGTAAACCGGCCCGAGCCGCAGTAATAATGGATTCACTTTTTGTCCCATAACCTGAAAATTTCTAATTTCTAATTTCTAAGTTCTAAAATTAGAGCACTTAGATTAATTAGGTCAATTAAGAATTCATTCCCCCTCTCTCTTCTAAAACAATCGTTATATTGCTTCCTCTTTTTTTGTAAGGATGAACTCTGCCCCTAGTTGAAGGATGGAATCTTTTAAAAGAAATTCCTTCTGTAACATCAATGCTTTTTATAAACAACGCATCTTTTTTTGCATTTGCATTATTTACTGCATTCGCGATTGCACTCGAAAGAGTTTTTTCTAAAACATATCCTCCTCTTTTATTAATTACTGCCAGAGCTTTTAAAGCATTTTCCACGGAAAGATTTCGGATGGCATCCGCAACTAATCTCACTTTCCTAGGACTAACTCTAACTGATTTACTTTTTGCAATAATTTCCATAATATTGGTTGATAGTTAATGGTTCATTATTCATAGTCTGTTATTGACCATGAGCCATCGGCTATGAACTATGTTTTACTTATCTCCCTTGCCACTACTCTTCCGTGGGTTCTAAACGTTCTTGTCGGCGCAAATTCTCCCAAACGATGTCCCACCATACCCTCTGTGACAAAAACGTTTATAAAAACTCTGCCGTTATGAACGCCAAGAGTATGTCCTACGAATTCCGGGGGAATTTGACAGGCTCTTGACCAGGTTTTTATAACAGATTTATCTCCTGTATTCTTTTGCTGCAAAACTTTTCTTAAAAGTCTTGCATAAACAAATGGTCCTTTTTTAGAACTTCTTCCCATAATATTTGTTAATAGTTAATCGTTCATCGCCTACTATCGACTATGAACCATCGGCTATGAACTACTTAACTGTGTTTTCCTGCCTTTCTCCTTTGCAAAATATATTTATTAGAATATTTCTTCTTGTTTCTGGTATTGCCTACCGCACTTCCTCCGGCATAGGTTTTGGGCAAAGCCATACCGATTCCGCTTCGTCCCTCTCCTCCTCCGTGAGGATGACTTCTGGGATTTTGCGCAACTCCCCTAACGGTTGGTCTTATTCCCATATTCCTTTTTCTTCCGGCTTTACCAAAACGCCTGTTTTTTAAATCCGCGTTGCCCAAAACTCCAACCGTTGCCAGTCCAATCGCTCTTATTTTTCTTACTTCACCCGAAGGCATTTTTAAATGAACAAATTCGCCTTCTTTTGCCTGGATTATGGCGCTTGTCCCGCTTCCTCTGGCAATTTGCCCGCCTTTTCCCGGATTTAACTCAACATTGTGAACAAAAGTTCCAACCGGAATAAGTGATAACGGCAATGCATTGCCAACTTTAACGTCCGCGTCTTTACCCGAATTTACTCCGTCTCCTAATTTTAACCCATCCGGAGCCAAAATGTATCGCTTTTGTCCATCTGCATAGTGAATAAGCGCTATATCAACGCTTCTGTTTGGATCGTATTCGATTCCCATCACTGTTCCTAAAACACCTGTTTTATCACGCTTGAAATCAATAACCCTCATAAAGCGTTTATGCTGACCGCCTTGATGCCTAACAGAAACCTGGCCGGTTTGGTCTCTGCCTGAATTTTTCTTTTTAATAAACTTTAATTTATTCATAATTTTTTGTCCATGAACCATTAACTATGTTGCCGTATCAAATAAGGCAATTTTTTGTCCCGCTTTTAACGTAACTATAGCTTTTTTCTTTGGTTGCTTAGTAACTTCAACTCTTCTTGTTCCCGTTCTGCTCAATCTACCTTTTGTAGTTACCGTTGCAACGCTTAAAACATTTACTTTAAATGTTTCTTCTACGGCCTTTTTTATAACGAGCTTATCTGCTCTTCTTGTCACTCTAAAAGTAAATTTGCCTTTTGCGGCGTCCAACATTGATTTTTCCGAAATAATAGGCGATATTATAATATCTTGATTCATATTAGCCTGCCTTTTGCTTTAAGAAATTAGTTTCTAAAACTTCCAAAGCTCCTTTCATTAAAATTATTCCTTTATTGTCTAAAACTTCGTAAGTATTAATTTGTTTTGCATCCAAAATACTTAAGCCTTTAATATTTCTGCCTGCTTTTTTAACGTTTTCGATGTCTTTTATTGAATCCGAAATTACTAAGAGTAATTTCTTGTTTTTGTCCTCTGGGCTTAAATTTTTAATAACTTGCGCCATTAATTTTGTTTTCGGTTCTATTTTTTCAAGACCGGTTAATATCTTTACCTCTCCGTCCTTAACCTTTGCGGATAAAGCGCTAAAAAGAGACGCTTTTTTCATTTTTTGCGGGACAACACTTTTGAAGA
>JAMCZC010000029.1 GCA_023485865.1 Patescibacteria group bacterium
GCCGATGGTTTATTTGTCTTACGAAAAGTTCGGCCTGAATTTTACAAAGAAGTGGCAATTATGGATTTTTGCTATTTTTTCTCTTTTGCCTTTTGGTTTATGGAGAGTGTGGATGCAGCAGTATCCGGCAGGAATTCCGCAAAGCCTGTGGCTTTTAAATGGCAGTAACGTTAGATTTAAAGGTGCTTTTTTCCATTGGATATTTGCAAGAAGAATAGCAGAGTTGATACTCGGATATTGGGGAGTCGGAATTTTAACTGTCGGATTTTTTATCAAACAAAGAAAAAGTCTTTTGTATTTCTTAAGCTTTATAATGTCTTCTTTGATCTATGTTTCGGTAGTTGCAACCGGAAACGTTCAGCACAGCTACTACCAGATTCCCATTATTCCTTCAATTGCGATATTTTTAGGGTTAGGTGCTGCGTTTCTTCTAAATCCCCCAAAAGAACTGGTTTCCAAATACGTTACAGTACCAATTTTAGTCGCTCTAGTTTTATTTATGTTTTCTTTTAGCTGGTTTGAAGTTCGCGACTATTTCAATATTAATAATCCCTCGATTGTTATTGCGGGAAAAGCAGTTGACTCTCTTATTCCAAAAAATGCTAAGGTAGTTGCCCCTTATGACGGGGACACTTCATTTCTTTATCAGACAAAAAGAAAAGGGTGGGCAAGTTTTGAAAAACCTTTGTCGGAGCTTATAAAAATGGGCGCAGATTATCTTGTTTTGGTAAATCCTAAACAAACTGATTACGCGATAGGAAAAACCTACAAAGTCGTTTCCGCAACAGGGAATTATATATTATTCAATTTACATGAAAAGCCATGATCCCGTTAGAAAATTGTTTGAAATTACTTATCGTTATCTTAGAAAAATAATTGGTTTAAAAAAGTAAACTTTTAAAAGAAAGGAATTTTCTAACGGGATGAAAATCTTAGTGGTCTCATCATATTTGCCGTATCCGCTTTTGTCAGGCGGCAATATCCGTTTATATAACCTCCTTCGAATTATTTCCCAAAAACATAAAGTCACTTTAATTTGCGAAAAAAGAGATAATCAAACTCAAGAAGACATTAAAGAGGTAGAAAAAATCTGTGAAAAAGTAATAACAGTTGAAAGAAAAAAACAATGGAGCGTTAAGAATATTCTGAAGACAGGTTTTTCGTTAAATCCTTTTATAATTATAGGTCATCAAAGCAAGGAAATGACAAATGCTATAAAAAGAGAATTGGAAAAAGAGAATTTTGACTTAATTCATGTTGAAACATTCTACGTAATGCAAAACCTGCCTGAAACCTCGGTTCCGGTTGTTTTATCAGAACATAACATTGAATATTTAGCGTATAAAAGATTTGTTGATAAATCTCCCATTCTTGTAAAACTACTGCTTTTCTTGGATATTCTAAAACTTAAAAAAGTCGAACAATTTTTTTGGAACAAAGCAGCAAAACTTATTGCTGTTTCAAATATCGAAAAAAATCTGATGACAAGAAAGGATGTAAGTGTTATTCCAAACGGAGTTAATCTTGAGAAATTTAAATTTCAAACATCTGAAAGTAAGTTTTCAAGCAAAGAAAAAAGAATACTTTTTATCGGTGATTTTAAGTGGATGCAAAATAGAGATGCGGCCTCTTTTATTATTAATGAAATATGGCCGGAAATAAACTCAAAACTCAAAACTCAAAACTCAAAAGTTGACGTTAAGCTTTGGATTGTGGGAAGGAATATGTCTCAAAGTTTAAAAAACTTAACAAATGATAAAAATGTAATTTTTGACGACAATAACCAGGACAAAACAGAGAAGATCTACGAGAAAGCGTTTCTTCTTTTAGCTCCTTTAAGGATTGCCGCGGGAACAAGCTACAAAATTTTGGAAGGAATGGCAAGCGGAACGGCAGTCGTGACTACTAATCTTGGAATAGAGGGTTTAGATGCTAAGGATAATATCCACGTTCTAGTAGCACAAGACCCTAAGGGCCTTGCCCAAAATGTAACAAGTCTTTTAACGGATAAAGCACTTTATGAAAAACTTACAAAAAACGCAAGGGAATTTGTTGAGAAAAATTATAACTGGGAAGAAATTGTAAAAAAATTAGAAAAGGTTTATGCATCTGTTTTAAATTAAAATATGGTTGACTTATCTATTGTAATAGTTTCTTATAACACTAAAGATTTTCTAAATAATTGCCTCGAGTCTGTTCAGAAAACCGCAAAAGATTTTACTTATGAAATAATAGTTGTTGATAATGCTTCGAAAGACGGTTCGGTAGGGTTAGTTAGGAAGAAATTTAAAGATGTAACTTTAATAACAAACAAAGAAAATTTAGGATTTTCAAAAGCAAATAATCTAGGGGTTAAAAAAAGTTCGGGCCGTTATGTTTTGTTTTTAAATTCGGATACTGTTGTTTATCCAAATACTTTAAAATACATGATTGATTTTATGGATAAAGAAAAAGAGGCAGGCGCGGTAACTTGTAAATTGGAAATGCCAAGCGGAAAAATTGACGACGCCTCGCACCGCGGATTTCCAACCCCCTGGAATGCATTTACCCATTTTTCAGGAGCCTCAAAATTATTAGGCAAAACAAAAATTTTCGGAGGATACAACTTGGGATATTTGAATTTATCCAAAACTCACGAAATAGATGCTTTGGCCGGTGCTTTTATGTTGGTAAGAAGGAAAGCAGGAGAAGATGCAGGCTGGTGGGATGAAGACTATTTCTTTTACGGAGAAGACATTGATTTTTGTTACATACTAAAACAAAAAGGCTGGAAGATATATTACGTCCCTGAAGTTAGTATTTTACATTATAAAGGAGTAACGGGAGGAATAAAAAAACATTCAAAACACATTACAACTGCGGATGAAGAAACTAGAGTAAAATCCCAAAAGGAAAGGTTTAGAGCAATGCGTTTATTCTACAAAAAACACTATGAACAAAAATATCCTTGGGTTGTAACACGATTAGTTTATTTTGGAATTTCTCTAAAACAATTAATCTCATAATCTCCCCGCAATGTTTGTATTTGTTAAGTTAGGTTGTATTAGCTATAATTTAGGCTATGGTTATTGGAATTGATGCCAGGCTTTGGTCACAAACGGGCATTGGCAGATACACAAGAAATTTGGTCTTTAATATGCTTAAACTAGATGAATTAAACGAATATGTAATTTTTGTTCAAAAAAAAGAGGAAAAAGAAATAAAAGACCAAATTTCTAAATTTAAAATTAAAAATTTAAAATTAAAAATTATTGCGGTTGACATCAAGTGGCATACCATTTCCGAGCAAATTAAGTTTGCTTCAATTTTAAATAAAGAAAAATTAGATCTTGTTCACTTTCCCTATTTTTCCGTACCGATTTTTTACAATCGTCCTTTTGTAGTTACTATTCACGATTTAATCGTGCACCATTTTCCAACCGGAAAAGCTTCAACTCTGGCGCTGCCTCTCTACAAAGCAAAGCTTATTGCATATAAGATAGTTATAAAAAAAGCAACTCAAAAAGCTAAAAGAATTATTACAGTATCAAATTCGACAAAAGCAGAAATTATAGATCATCTTAAGATTTCCGAAGATAAAATTGAAGTTATCTATGAAGCATTCGACGATAAATTGAAAATTGAAAATTTAAAATTTAAAATTGGGAAGTATGGCAAATACTTCCTGTATGTCGGGAATGCTTATCCGCATAAAAATCTGGAAAGATTAATCAAGGCTTTTAGCAAAATCTCAAAAGATTACAAAGACTTAAGGTTAATTTTAATTGGTAAGAAGGACTATTTTTATCAAAAACTGGAAAAAGAAAATAAATCAGACAGGATAGTTTTTTTCGGGAACGCAACAGATGATGAGCTTTCGTCTTTTTATTCAAATGCAATCGCTTTGGTTGCCCCGTCTTTGATGGAGGGTTTTGGGTTGCCTGTTCTTGAGGCAATGTCTTTAAGGTGTTTGGTTATAGCTTCCGACATTCCTGCTTTCAGAGAAATAGCTCAAGATGAAATTTTATACTTTGACCCTAAGGATGTTGAAGATATGTCGGCAAAATTAAAAAATGTTATTGAAAATGAAAATAAATATAAAAAAGAAATATTAGATAAAGCGTTTGAACAAACCAAGAATTTTTCCTGGGAAAAATCTGCCAGAGAAACGCTAAAGACATACGAAGAAGTATTGGGTATTAAGAAGTAAGTATAAAATATTTGATGATAGACAGTAGATGCTAGATGTTAGAATTTGAGGTTAGATACTAGAAGTTAGATTTCCAGCTTCTATTTTCCAGCTTCTAGATCTAGCTTCCAGCATTCATCGTCCAGTCGCAATTAATTTATTATGAAAGTTGCCTTAGTTTATGACAGAGTAAATAAGTGGGGAGGAGCCGAAAGAGTGCTTTTGGCACTGCATAAGATATTTCCTAATGCTGATTTATATACTTCGGTTTATAATCCCGAAAAAGCCCCATGGGCAAAAGTATTTAACGTCAAAACTTCGTTTCTGCAAAATTTTCCTCTGGCTAAATCTTCACATCAGCTTTACGCGACGTTAATGCCCATTGTGTTTGAAAGCTTAAATTTCGACGGCTATGATTTGGTAATTTCCGTAACCAGCGAGTCGGCAAAAGGAGTTATTACAAAACCTGAAACTTTGCACATTTGCTATTGTCTTACTCCAAACAGATATTTGTGGAGCAGCTACGATGATTATTTTAGAAATCCTCTTTTAAGATTTATTTCAAAACCTGCCGTATCCTACTTAAGGATGTGGGATAAAATTTCATCACAAAGGCCCGACAAGTTTATTGCTATATCAACGGCAGTTAAGGACAGAATAAAAAAATATTACGGCAGAGATTCGGAAGTAATATATCCGCCGCTTCAATTTCCAATCAATAATCAAAAATCAACAATCAAAAATCAGAATATGGGATATTTTTTGGTTGTTTCAAGACTTGAGCGAATTTCTTATAAAAAAATAGACGTTGCGATTGAGGCTTGTAGTAAGCTTAAGTTGCCTCTAAAAATTGTGGGAACAGGTTCCGGAGAAAAAAAACTTAGGAAAATCGCCGGACCGACGGTTGAATTTTTAGGGCAATTGACTGATGAGAAACTTTCGTATTATTATAAAAATTGCAGAGCACTTCTTTTTCCGGGAATTGAAGATTTCGGTCTGGTAATGGTTGAAGCCCAAGCTTTCGGAAAACCGGTAATTGCTTTCCGTGGAGGAGGGGCTTTGGATATAGTAAAAGAAGGATTAACGGGAGAATTTTTTGACAGACAAACATCAGAGGCTTTGGAAAAAGTATTGGTAAAATTTAAAGATAGCGGTTATAATAGCAAGTTGTGCAGGGAAAATGCTCAAAGGTTTTCGTTTGAAAAGTTTGAAGAAGAGCTTACACGATTTATAGGTATAAGTTTATGACCCTCCTTCATTAAAATTACGAAGGGTCATGCTTCTGGAGCTTGAGTTTCAGAGGGTTCATAAACTTAAAGTTATGATTTTAATAAATATTAAAAACAGAAGGAGCGAAAGAGCATGAAGGTAGTTATTTTTGCCGGAGGAGTTGGTACCAGGCTTTGGCCCTTGTCGAGGAAGAATACCCCTAAACAATTTGAGAAAATCGTTGGAGATAAGTCGACTCTCCAGCTTGCTTTTGATAGACTTCGGCCCGATTTTAAACCTGAAGATATTTATCTTTCAACAGGGAAGAAATACGAAGATACTGTCCGTAAACATCTCCCGAAAATTCCTTCAGAAAATTTTATTTTTGAGCCTGAAATGCGCGACGTCGGCCCTGCGGTAGGCGTTGCGATGGGTATTGTCGGCAAGAATCATCCTAATTCTCCGGTAGCTATTATTTGGAGCGACCATTTTGTAAAAAAAGAAAGACGTTTCCGGGAAGTTTTAAATTTTGCGCAAAGCATCGTTTCTAAAAATGAGAACTCTCTTGTTTTTATAGGACAAAGGGCCCGATTTGCTAATCAAAATTTAGGTTGGATTGAGTTTGGTAAAGAGGTGGGAGACATTAGGGGAACAAAGATTTTTAGATTTAAAAAATTGATTTACAGGCCGAGCCTGGAAGATGCTGAAAAGTTTTTGGAGAGTCAGACTTATGCGTGGAATCCGGGATACTTTGTTACAACACCCAAATTTCTTCTTTCTCAATATGAAAAATTCTCTCCAGAATTGTGGAAAGGGATTATGAAAATTCAAGCGGCTGTCGGAAGCAGTAGCTATGAAAAAGTGCTGGAAGAGGTTTATCCGACATTTGAAAAAATAAGTTTTGATAACGCAATTCTTGAAAAAATAGACCCTAAGTACGTTTCCGTAATTGCCGCTGATTTGGGATGGAGCGATGTTGGTGCATGGGAAGCATTAAAAGAAGCGCTTAGCGATAAAACCGACGAAAATGTTACCAGAGGAAAAGTACTTCTTGAAGACGCTTCTGATAACCTGGTTTTTAACTATACAGACCAACTGGTTGTCGGAATCGATTTGAGCAAAATGATTGCTATAAACACAGATGACGTTTTACTTATTTGCCCCAAGGATTCTGTTCCTAAAATAAAGAAATTAGTTGAAAGTTTAAAGGGTACCGAGCACGAAAGCTTAACTTAAAAATATGCCTTATATCGAGATTAAGAAAAGCATTTATTACGAATTCACAAAGCGATTAACGGATATTATTTTTTCTTCCATTCTTATAGTCATTTTTTCTCCCGTTATAGCCATTGTTTCAATTGCAATAAAATTGGATTCAAAAGGACCGGTGTTGGCAGATACTCCCGAAAGGGTCGGTAAAGGCGGCATGCCGTTTAAGATGTATAAATTCAGAAGCATGGTGGAAAATGCGCACGAGATTTTAAGAGAAAACCCAAAATTTTCAAAACTCTACGAAAGGTACAAGAAGGGCAGCTATAAATTAAAAGATGATCCAAGGATTACAAAAGTCGGCCATTTTATCAGGAAACACTCTTTGGACGAAGTACCCCAGCTTTTTAATATTTTAAAAGGCGAAATGAGCTTGGTCGGGCCAAGAGCGTATTATCCGGACGAATTACGGGGTCAGCAAAAACAGTATCCTAAAACCAAGGATTCGGTAAAGATAGTGCTTTCGGTAAGACCGGGGTTAACCGGTTATTGGCAGGTTTCGGGAAGAAGCGAAATAAATTTTGATAAGCGCATAGAAATGGATGCTCAATACGTAAGAAAAAGGTCAATACTCTACGACATTTGGATTATTCTCAAAACCCCCTGGGCGATGATTTCCGGTAAAGGAGCCCTCTAGTTCATAAAGTTCTTAAGGTTTGCAAAGTTCATAAAGCTCAATTTTTAATTCTCTAATCATAAATCTTAAATCTCTTATACTGTTGACATTATGTTTGATTTCCAGGTATGATTAATGTTGTGGAAGGATTCGAGAAAATCAACATAGATAATCCCGTAGGTTTGTCAAAAGATGCTTCTAAGTCTTCAGCTAATACAATGTCTTCAGGCGTAGCAAGTAAGAAAAAGTTTAATTTTAAAAATCACAAAAAAATAGCGATTGCTTTATCTGTGGTTTTATTTTTGTTTGTTGTTTTAATTTTTGCAGTTGTTTTACCTGCTCAAAGAACCTACTCTTCGGCCAAAAAAACGTACGCCCAGGTACAACTGATTTTAAACGCAATCAAAAAACAGGATATTGCTCTTGCTTCGGCAGAGCTTGATAAAACTAAAGCCGACTTAATCCAAACGCAGAATGATCTTAATTCGATGTCTTATCTTCGTTTTGTTCCCATTGCTAATGGATATTATTCGGATGTAACTCATCTGGTGAACGCCGGGTTTGACGCTTTAGGAGCAGCCAGAGTTTTGGTTGACTCAATTAAACCATATGCGGATGTTCTAGGGCTTAAAGGTCAAGGCAGCTTTGTGGGAGGTACTGCTTCCCAAAGAATCGAAACCGCAGTTAAGACCATGAGTAAGATTACGCCAAGAATAGACGATATATCAAATTATGTAGCTCTTGCAAAAACGGAAATTGATGCGGTTGACTCAAACCATTACCCAAATTTTTGGTTAGGGACTAAGGTTAGAAGCGGTTTGGAAAAAGTTAAAAAGCTTACGGATGAAGGCTCAACTTTTATCTCTGATGCAAAACCTCTTATTAAAATTTTACCAATACTCTTGGGCGAGCCGGATGAAAAAAAATATTTGGTTTTGTTCCAAAACGATAAGGAGCTGCGGCCAACCGGAGGATTTCTAACCGCATACTCAATTTTTAGGCTGGAACACGGGATAATTCATGTCGACAGATCTAGTGACATATACGAACTTGACGCCACAGTTCCAAATAAGCCTACGGCTCCAAAGCCAATCTTGCAATACCTTCCGAAAGTCAGCAGCTTAAACCTAAGAGATACTAATCTTTCTCCCGATTTTATTACTTCAATGGAAACCTTTAACAAGATGTATAAAACAGCAGGCGGTTATACTAAAGTAGACGGAATAATCGCAGTTGATACACAAGCCCTGGTTGCAGCTATGAATATCTTAGGGGATATGCAGGTAAACGGAGCTACTTATTCGACTAAAAATGATCCAAGGTGTAATTGCCCTCAAGTAATTTACGCTCTTGAAGAATACGCGGACCAGCCGCTTCAGATTGTTAAGCAAAACCGCAAAGGTATAATAGGGGATTTGATGTATGCGATTATGAATAAGGCTTTCTCCTCGTCTCCAAAGCTTTATTGGGGTCCTTTATTTCAGACAATGCTAACTCAAGTTTCTCAAAAACATATCCTTTTCTACGTGTTTAATAAAGACGCGCAGTCGGGGCTTGAAGCTCTTAACGCTTCAGGAAGGATACTTCCTTTTGACGGAGACTATCTGCATATCAATGAGGCTAATTTTGGCGGGGCAAAATCTAATTTATTTACAACGGAAGCTGTTACGCAAAATTATGAAGTTAAAAGTGATGGGGGTATTACAAAAACCGTGACAATTAACTATAAAAACCCCTTTGCTCCTTCGGATTGTAATTTGGAAAGAGGCAATCTTTGTCTGAACGCGGTTTTAAGAGATTGGATAAGGATTTATGTGCCCAAAGGAAGTCAGCTTGTAACGAGTCAGGGTTCGGAAGTAAAGTTAACTTCATATGAGGAATTGGGTAAAACTATTTTCGAAGGGTTTCTTACCGTAAGACCGCAGGGAGTTGCTAAATTTACGATTACTTACACCCTTCCTTTTAAAACCGCAGCGGGCTCTTTACTGCCTGTTCTTATTCAAAAACAGCCTGGAACTCCCGATTTTGACTATAAAATTGAGATTAACGGCAAACAAACAGACGAATTTCCTCTTGCGACTGATAAAACTTTAAAACTTAAACTATAGCTATGAGGTCTTATAAAACAGAGGGAATAGTAATAAGACGCCGCAATTTCGGCGAAGCAGATAGACTCTTAACAGTTTTTTCTAAAAAACACGGCAAAATACAAATAAAAGCGGTAGGAGTCAGAAAAATTAACAGCCGCAGGTCTCCTCACATAGAGCTCCTAAATCACTCGTTATTTAATTTGTATAAGGGGGCTGGAATGCCCATTTTAACGGAAGTAGAAAATTTTGAAAATTTCTCGGAAATCAAAGAAAACTTAACTAAAGTAGGCTTTGCATATCATATCTGCGAATTAATTGACGGACTTTGCGCGGAAAATCAGGAAAACGAAGAAATTTTTCATCTTTTACAAAGAACGCTTAGCCGTTTGTCTTTGGAAACCGATATTGCAGTTGTAATTCATGAGTTCGAGATAGACCTTTTGACAAAGTTAGGTTTTTATAAACCATCCAGCCTTTCTTTAAATTTTGATACGTCTTTATTCATAGAGCAAATCTTAGAGCGAAAACTAAAAGCCAGACAAATTCTGTTCGCGTTTACTTAGATACTTCTTTTTGCTATCATAAACTTATGAACGACAATTTAAAGTCTGATTTAATGGAAAAAATCGTGGCCCTTTGCAAAAGACGCGGTTTTATTTATCCGGGGAGTGAAATCTACGGAGGTTTGACAGGAACTTGGGATTACGGGCCATTAGGTGCACTTCTCAAAAAAAATATTAAGGATGAGTGGTGGAAGTCTACGGTACAATTGCGTGACGATGTTGTAGGAGTCGATGCGGCCATTATGATGAATTCCGCTGTTTGGCAAAAATCAGGTCATCTAGAGGCCTTTACTGACCCTCTGGTTGAATGCAAGATATGTCACCAAAGATTCAGGGCGGATAAAGAAGATGAGATAAGAGAGCATGAAAAAACGCATAAAGAAAAGGTAGGGTGGACGAGCCCGCAAAAGTTTAATCTTTTGGTAAAAGCGTATTTAGGAATAATTGAAGGAGAGCAGTCGGAGATATTTTTAAGAGGAGAAATTACACAGGGGGTTTTTGTAAATTTTGAAAACGTAGTTTCTTCAACCAGAGTTAAAATTCCTTTTGGAATAGCCCAAATGGGAAAAGCATTCAGAAACGAAATAACTCCCGGTAATTTTACGTTTCGAAGCCGGGAATTTGAGCAAATGGAACTTGAATTCTTTATAAAACCCATTGAGGCAGAAGGTAATAAATGGTTTGAATATTGGAAAAACCAAAGAATAAAATGGTATCAAGATTTGGGCATTAAAAAAGAAAATTTAAGGTTTAGAAAACACGAAGAAAAAGAAAAAGCCCACTACGCAAAAGTTGCCGAAGATATCGAATATGAAGCACCGTTTGGCTGGAGCGAGTTTGAGGGAATTCATCATAGGGGTGATTTTGATTTATCAGCTCATAATCTTTCGTATGTTGATGAAGACGGAAACAAATTTACTCCCTGGGTTATAGAGACCTCCGGTGGCGTTGACAGATCTTTACTTTTCTTTCTTCTGGATGCGTATCATGAAGATGGAAATAGAGTTGTTTTAAAGCTACATCCAAAACTCGCCCCGTATAAGGTGGCGGTTTTTCCGCTTTTGGCAAATAAAGAAGATTTGGTATCGGAAGCCAGAAAAATTTATAAAACCCTACAGCAGGATATGATGGTTGCCTGGGATGACAGGGGGAATATCGGAAAACGCTATTTTGCTCAAGACGAGGCAGGAACGCCTTTTTGTGTAACAGTAGACTTCCAAACCTTAGACGACAAAACAGTTACAGTCAGGGACCGCGACACCGCAAAACAAGAGCGAATCGCTATAGAAAAATTGAAAAATTATTTCTCCGAAAAACTAAAATAGGTATAACATTATTTATTCCGCGAAGCCAAATTTTCAGAGGTGTCGTATCTATTCCACCTCTAAGGTGTATCTACATATTCGGATAACAGGATTACTTACATATTTTAGATTATGTGGCAAAAAAGGAAGCAATGTGCTTAATCGTTACAACCCGAAATAGTTTCTAACATTGTTTATAAAGGGAACATCAATACGCCTATTGACACCTTGAAAAGTTTTGGATATGCTAATTAAGGTCAATGAAGAAATTCTTAGATACGCTTAGGAAAAACAGAAATCTTTCCATTGCAGCCGTTGTTGTTATAGTTCTCATAATTTTGGCAGGAGTATTTTTTGTAGTCAAATCTTCAAATAATTCTGCAAATCAGCAAACAAGCCAAGCTCCAGAAGCAACAGAACAGCCTGTGTTCAAAATCGCACCGGAAGACTTAGGGATTACTTTGACCGCAGGCCCGGGAAATAAAACCGTGATTTTAAAGGTTGCCAAGACAGAAGATATAACGGCTTTAGATTACGAGTTGTCCTATATGGCAACTGTTAACGGTGCGCAAGTCGCAAGAGGAGCAATCGGACACATAGACATAAAAAACAAAGGAACTCCCGTAAAACAAGAAATAACACTTGGTACATGTTCCGATACTTGTCATTACGACGCAGGAGTTTCGAATATAAAATTAACACTTAAAATAAATAGAACAGACGGAAAAACCTATCAAGCCGATTTAACACTTAGCCTCTAGGTCCCCAGAGTCATCTAATTTTTTCACAAGCAATTTTTACGAAAATACTATATTTAGTGATTATTATTTTGTTAAGACACTATTTTACTTGTTTTCCCTATTGACAGGTTGTCAAAAGTGATTCAAAATGATAAAAAGTGGTCCAAAGTGGGAAGAGGTGGGCCAGGAAGGCGGGCCCCGCTTAGCGGGGTAAAATATGTTAATAGGTCAATATGAAGGGAGACTTGGTGCAAAAAACAGAATTGCTTTGCCAAAAAAATTCAGAGACGTTCTTGGTGACAAGTTAATTATAACCTTAGGTTATGAAAACTCGCTTATTGTTGTCTCGGAAAAAGGATGGAAAGCTCTTCTTGAAGGAACAGAAGGAAAGCCTTTTATACAATCGGAAACAAGGGAAACGCAAAGATTTTTACTTGGAGGAGCCAGCAATGTTGAGCTCGATAGCAAGGGAAGGTTTATTATCCCTTCTTACCTTAGAGACTTTGCAAAAATTAAAACAGATGTCGTATTCCTAGGGCTTTTCAGATACATTGAAATTTGGGATAAAGACGAATGGGCGCAGTACAGACAGAACCTTGAAAAAAATATAGACAGAATTTCACAAAGACTTGTGGGTGAAAAAAACGAAAAAAAGGCCGATGAATAACTTTCATACGAGCGTACTTTTAAAAGAAGCAATAGATCTTTTGCAAGTTAAAAAAGGCGGAAAATATATTGACGCAACACTGGGAGGCGGAGGACATACAAAAGAAATTTTAAGCCGCGGGGGAATAGTTTTGGGAATTGATGTTGATGAGGAAGCGTTGGATTGTGTTGAAAAGAATTTCAAATTTCAAATTTTAAATTTTAAATTGACGTTGGTCAAAGGGAATTTTAGAGATTTAGAAAAAATTGCACGTTCAAATAATTTTAATAAGGTCAGCGGCATAATTTTCGATTTGGGAGTTTCTTCTTTCCAGATTGAAGATGGTAAGCGGGGATTCAGTTTTTTAAAAGGCGGTCCGCTTGACATGAGAATGGATAAATCATTGGGGGTAAAAGCCGGCGACCTAATAAATATCTTACCGAAAGGAGAACTTTATGAAATATTTACTAAATTGGGTGAGGAACATCGTGCTCGCGCCATTTCTGATGGTATTGTCAGCGCCCGTAGAATAGCGCCGATTAAGACAACGGGGGATTTGTTAAGCGTTATTTCGAAAGCGTACGGAATTAAAGGGGAATTAACTGATTTTACAAGGGCAAATATCGGAAAAAGAGTATTTCAGGCATTAAGAATAGCTGTAAACGATGAGCTTGAAAGCATAAAGGAAGCTCTGCCTAAAAGCTTAGGGCTTCTGCAAAAAGAAGGAAGGGTTGCTGTAATAAGCTTCCATTCCCTAGAAGACAGAATTGTAAAGCAAAGTTTTATTGATTTTGAAAAAAGAAATATGGGGGAAATAATAACTAAAAAACCTATAGTTGCCGGGGAAGAAGAAATAAAGACTAATCCGAGAAGCAGAAGCGCAAAATTAAGGGTTTTTGCCAGAAATTAATATGAAAAAACCTGCCCTTTTAATATTATTTTTAATAATTTCAGTACTGGGATTATCAGTTGTTAAAACATTTGTCGCAAATAGAATTTCAACCTCAGGTAGCACGCTTGGAGCAATAGAGGAGAGAATTAATTTTTATAAAATAGAAAATACACTGCTTAGTGAAAAATTATATTCTTTGTCTTCTTTAACAAATGTTTCATCTCAGGCCGATAAACTGGGATTTGTTGAGGAGAACTCTAACTTTGTTCTGACAAACCCAATACCTATTGCTCTTAAACAATGACATGGAGATATCGCTTCACTTTTCTAATTTTGATTTTGTTTTATCTTCTGGTAATCGGGAGACTTTTTTATTGGCAGGTAGTAAAAGCCCAGGAATTATCAACCCTCGGTCAGCTTCAGTATGGTAGAACGGTGACGGTTTTCCCCAAACGTGGAGAAATAAGAAGCTCTGATGGATTCCCTATAGTTACAAACAAGATTTCCTATCTTGTTTTTGCCAATCCCAAGGAAGTTAAAGATAAAAGCAAAACAATCAGTTTGCTTTCTCAAACTCTAAGTCTGGACGTGGCTTCGGTTAGCGCAAGTCTTGCTCTTGATAAATTTTGGGTTCCCTTGACATCCGGAATTGATACACAGGCAAAAGCCAAGCTCGACAGATTAAATTTACCCGGAATTGGTTTTGAACAGCAATACAGCCGTTTTTACCCCGAAGCATCTTTGGCGGCGCAGCTTATAGGGTTTGTCGGTAAGGATGAGTCCGGGGAAGATAAAGGGTACTTTGGTTTAGAGGGATACTACAACAGGCTTTTGAAAGGGAAAACGGGAAGCGCAGTACAAATTCATGATGCGTTTGGAAAACCCATATTGGCAAGGCTTAACCAAGAGTCGGGGCAAATAGACGGAAGCAGTCTTATTTTGAGTTTAAACAGGCCAATTCAATTTTTGGTTGAAAGAGTCCTCAAGGAAAGCGTTGATAAGTTCGGAGCAACAAGCGGAATGGTCGGCGTTATGAACCCTAAAACCGGTGAAATTCTGGCGATGGCTTCGTATCCTACTTTTGACCCAAGAAGCTATCAGGATTTTTCCGAAAACTTTTACAAAAATGCTTTTATATCGGATACTTACGAACCCGGTTCGACTTTTAAGCCTCTGGTTATGTCAGCAGCGTTAGACGCAAAACTGGTTACCCCCCAAACAAAATGTACGATTTGTAGCGGTCCTGTGTCTATTGGCGGATACGAACTTCACACATGGGATGATAAATACTTTAAAGATACAACGATGACCGAAGTTATACAGCATTCAGACAATACCGGGATGATCTTTGTTGCAGAGAGGCTGGGAGTTGCAAGAATGATTAATTATTTGGAAAAATTTGGGATAGGGAATACAACCGGAGTAGATTTGCAGGGAGAAGTTTCGGCTGCTTTAAAACCGGAAAATCAATGGTATGCGGTTGATTTAGCAACGATGGGTTTTGGACAAGGTGTTTCCGTTACCCCGATGGAATTATTAACTGCAATTTCTGCGATTGCCAATAACGGTAAAAGAATGGAACCCCACGTTGTCTCGGCTGTAGAAAATCCTGATGGGATTGTAGTTAAAATACCGCCTAGAGTTATAGATACGCCTGTCAGTCCGGAAACGGCCAAAGTAATGGCTGAAATTATGGTTAACGCGGTTAACAAAGGAGAAGCTTCGTGGACTAAGCTCGATGGATATAGAGTCGCAGGAAAAACGGGGACAGCTTCGATTCCTGTAAATGGACATTATGATCCGACAAAAACAATCGCTTCGTTTGTCGGATTTGCTCCCGCAGATGACCCAAAGTTTTCAATGATTGTTATTTTAAATAAGCCCACAGCCTCAATTTATGGTGCGGAAACAGCAGCCCCGATTTTTTTTGAAATAGCAAAAAACATTCTTTCTTATTACGGAATCCCCCCGAGCGGACAATAACAGCAAAATAGGCTATAATACGCATATCGTGAGAAAAATCCTGGTTAAATTTGTCCTTTTATATCTTAGAATCTTGGCTAAAATCCAGCTGCGGAAGATAAAACCCTTAATCATTGGGGTTGGCGGCGCGAGCGGAAAAAGCTCTCTTGCAAGACTAATTTATCTTATTCTTTCAAACAGCCTCAAAGTACTGTACTCCGAGGGAAAAAACAGCGAGACCGGCATACCCCTAAATATTTTAGGAATATCCATGGAGAATTATTCGGCTTTGAATTGGCTTAAGGCATTCATGCTGGCACCGTTTAAGACTATATTCAATTGGACTAGGTTTGATGTTTACGTCGCCGAAATGGGCATAGACTCTCCGAAAGAACCTAAGAATATGTCCTATCTTCTAAAAATCATAAAGCCCGACATCGCAGTTCTCACTAATGTTTCTTTTGAACACAGCCTTTATTTCGAAGAGGAAGTTAGCGGGGAAAATTTAGAAGCAAAAGAAAAAGAAATTTTTAAGTTAACTTCGGAACAAGAGCTGCTTTTACTAAACAGTCTTGGTAAGACAAAAACTGCGGTCTTAAACCTGGATGACAAGGTCATATCCGGTGCGGAGGGTAAACTTAGATGTAAAAAGATTACCGTTTCAAGGGGAAAACCGGCGGACTTTAGGATTACAAAAGTAACGTCCTCGCTTTCCGGCTTTGAGATGGAATTTGAGCATTTAAACAAAAGACATATCCTTAAACTTAAGCGGCCGTTAACGGAACATTTTTCCTATTCAATAACTCTTGCTATTGCGGTTTGTTCATTGCTGGGAGTTAAGGTTGAAGATACAATTTCATCGATTGAGAGTAAGTTCTCGCTGCCGGCTGGAAGAATGACCGTTTTTCCGGGAATTAAAAACTCAACAATAATCGACTCCTCATATAATAGCTCCCCCCTGCCTTTATTTGATATGTTAGATTTTCTAAAAAGCTGTCAAGCAAAAAGGAAAGTAGTTATTTTAGGCGATATGAGAGAATTGGGAATACTCTCAAAAAAATTTCACGCAGAAGCTGCGGGTAAAATACTCAATGCAGCAAATGCAGCGATATTGATCGGCCCCCTAATGAAGGAATATGCATATCCGATTCTCAAAAAGAGTAATTTAAAGGTTGAAAGCTTTGATAATTTTACCGAAGCTAAGGACTACGTTCAGAATTTTATTGAAGAGGGGGATCTCATACTTGTTAAAGGTTCTCAAAATACTCTTTATCTTGAGAGAGTTGTTGAAATGCTTTTAAAAAATCCTAAAGACAAAGAAAAACTTTGCAGAAGAGGAGAATCCTGGGATAAAAAACGGGGGCAATCTCTATAAACTAATTTCTAAAAAATCGTTTATTTCTGTTTTACTTTTTCTAACCGTCCCTTTTTCTAATTCAATTACTAAATTATATCTCGGATTCCACAAAAATACTCTGTTTGGCTTTAAATTTTCTCTGATAGAGACTATTTTACGTTGGTTATTTAAAATAAGAACGTCAATCGGAAACTTTAGGCCGAAGGTATGTACCCCAAAGCGGGTGGTAAAAATTACCGCCTCAAAATTACTTTTGCCGATAAAACCCCTGCTTTTACTAAAAAATCTTTTTAAATATACAAAATTTTCTGAAATTACTTTATTTTTTGTTTTATTTTTGATCATAATCTTAATTATACCTTTTGACCTGAATTCTAGGAACGAATGCCCCCCAGGGTCTTTTTAGGTAGCAATCAAATACTTCCTGTGGTGTTTTGTAGTTAAGACGTTTTCTTGGTCTGTTGTTTAACTCCCATTCAACGTCTCTTAACTC
>JAMCZC010000033.1 GCA_023485865.1 Patescibacteria group bacterium
ATGCATCTTGGGTCAAGCAGATATTTTTAAGAGGGCAAAAATTACTTTTGAAGCTTATAAAAATCAATTTGAAATTGAATTTAGAGATTTTAATTAATGCTTGCGAAATCCACATTTACAGGAAGAGTTGAGTAATTTGACAACTTGTTTTTGGAGAAATATAATCCGCATATGTCAGTAGTAAAATTTGAACGAGAATCTAGGGGGGAAGCCGCAAAGAGATTGCTCAGAGAAAAGCAGGTAATAATAAGCGAAATAAACGAGCGTGGGGATGTTTTTTCAAGACAAAACCATAGTCGCTGGGAAAGGGTGCGCCAAATAAACGAAGTGTTTTCCGGACCATTAACACAAGATTATGCCTCAAGGCCAATTAGCCGCAGAGGGAGAATTATTATTGCAGAAGGAATGATTGGTCAAATTACAATACCTCTTCCTCCCAAGAAAGAAAGCTTGTTTGTTAGAACAAGACATTCAGGAACTCATTTATAGAAAGCTTTGGACGACAAGTGATATAATTTCTTCATGATCATCCATTTTGTTTGCAGAGGCAATACTTACAGAAGCAGACTGGCGGAAACTTATCTAAATTCAAAACAATTTCCTAATATTAAAGCTATTTCAAGCGGAATCGAGGCAGAAAATAACATCAGTGGTCCGATAACTTGGTATGCTCAAAGAATTATCCAAAAAGAACATTTGGTTTCTTTTGAAAAACCCACCTGGCAAAAAACGACAAAGGATTTATTTGAAGAGGGGGATTATACTATTTTTATGCAAAAAGAGATTTATGATTTTTGCAAAAATTTGGGCTTTTCATCTAAAAATTTTGAAGTTTGGAATATTTATGATTTATCTCCTGAAATGCCCGAAACAGAAAAAATTGAAAAAAGCGATGAGACTTTCGCAGAAATTAAAAGAAGGGTAGATAAATTACTCTTTAAATCCACCTTCACCGGAAGAATTGAGTAATTAATTAGGGAAAGATTTGAATCTGGCCGGCGCCGGGAAAAAATTTCATTTGACCTGTGTCTTCGGTGTTTTGTTCCCCGGATTCTCTTTGTTGTATTCTTTCAAGTTGAGGTCTGAAGCTGTCAATGATATCCTGATCGGTTTTAGTTTCACTACCGTTTAATAAAATAATTCCGTGTTCAGTTAGCCATCTTTTAACCAGTTCGGGACTATTGCCGTTATTGGAAAAATATTTATCCCTAACCTTTTGTTTATAAGCTGTAACTGCTTCTCTCCTTGATTTAACCTGGACATATACGGTTCTTATGGGTGAATCGTCTTTTAAAATAACAGTCAGATCGTGTCCCATTGTATCTTCATTGCCATTGGGTTCATTGAGAATTACATCTTCAACTAAATCTACTTGGGAAGCAATTATTTTTTTAACTCTGTTTTCGATAAATCTGCCTCTTTTTTCTGAGATCTCAGGCGCGGGGCTTATTAGTTCGTGAGGAATATCTGCGTGGTTTGGGCGAGGAGGCTTCGCCGGAGTAATACCGTCTATATTTTCAGCAGGAGCAGTTCTTAATGCTTCTGTCATCTAAGCTTATTGTTTATGATTATGGTCGGTTTTGTCAATACGGAAAATAGGCATCAGATTTAATCGCAGTACGCTTTCCTGCTATAATTTGCTTATCTTATAATTAATGACAAAAATAGTCGAGAAATATTTTACTCAAGCCGATTTTTCCAAAAGAGAAAAAGAGGTTTTGCAGACTGTTTGTAAAAATACCGGTTTTATCCCCCAAAAAGTAATTTTTAAAGGAGTCATCTTTGATAAAGATAAAGTCGGAAGCATAATCTATAAAGGAAAATACAAAGGTAGGTCTGCGATTTTAAAATTGCAGGGATTAAAACCCGAAATGGATGAGCCGGAAATTTTAATTGCCTTTAAAAAACAAAATAAAAGTAAGATTGTAAGGCTTCCTGGGCTTTACGAGTATAAAAATTGGAATGAAGAAGACGGCTACGGGTTTTTAATTACGGAGTTTATAAATTACCCAAAAATTTACAAAATGCCTTTTGCAACCGATAAGCAAATGCAGCTTTTCTGCGATTTTTATGAGGAGTACAAAACAAAATGTTTAAATAAACCTTTTACCAAGCAAGAAGAAGAGGACGAAAGCGCCGCAGATTTTGTTGTAAGAAGGGTAAATACCTGGAAAAAAATTTCCGACCACAAAGGCCTTTTAAAAGAAATAATTCCGCAAAACGCAATAGACGACATAGTAAATACCTATAAGGACTTTATGTCAAAAAATTTAGAAGGAAATTTGGTTTTTTGCCACGGACATTTAAGTTCAAAAGACATTTTTTATAACGGAAAAGAATTTATTTTGCTTTCAAATCTTTACTGGACATGGAGGCCGGAGTTTTATGATCTTATTTTTGGCCTTCACTGGTGTTTGGAATCACTAGTGGATGAAAATTTATCTTTTCAACAATACTTAAGTTTTGTTAAAAAGTGGCTTTCATATTTTTATAAAATTCCTTCTGTCGCAGAAGAAAAAGACTCAAAAAAGAAAATTAATTTAATGCTTCTGGAAAGGACAATGGGAGCAATCTTAATAGATACTTTAGAAAAGAAAGATCCAAAACTTGCTACTTATAATCTTTTAAATCTACAATTTAAATTTTTCGACCACTTGATTAAAAACATTAATCATATTTAGATACAGAATTTTATTCATGGGTTTTTAGAAATTGCCTTTCACTTATCAGCAAAAGTCCGTCTATTTCTCCTTGTTTCATGCAATCAAGAGGGCTTCTGCTGGGAGAATAACGAGAATAAGGAGCTTTTCTTAAAATAGGGGTTTTTGTTGTCAAGAGTTTTGAGATTTCTTCATAACTTCTTATTTCGCGCTCAAGTATACTGGCGTAAGTAAAAGTTCTATCAAGTCTTTCTCGCAGCTCTTCGGGAATGCCCGTATCGAAGACGTCGTTCATTTGATTTTCATCTATTCCCAATATTCTTGCAAGATCTGCATCCTTCAACCCAAATATTGCCCATATATTAGCAAATTTATCCCCATCAGTTATAACATCAGGATGTTTTTCTAACTCACTTTTAACAATGCCGTCTAAATTTTCTTTATCTTCAAATGACAGTTTTTTTTCTATTTCTTGATTTCCCACGGCCTTTTATACTAGAGGTTGAACTCAAGATTGTCAAATTGTCTTGATTTGACAACGTACATTTCCCTAATGAGTAGGCTGAGATACATCGGTAACACTTTTGAACTAGAATAGTAAGTTCAAGAGGAGGTGAATAACCGATGTACAAAGAGAAATGGAAAAACTATTTCTTTCCAACAAAACCAATAGAGATTCCT
>JAMCZC010000003.1 GCA_023485865.1 Patescibacteria group bacterium
ATTAAGGCGAGAAAGAGGAGGTTTGGGTTCGGGAGATTGGAGAAATAAACCGGGCCAAAGACCAGGTTCAAGGCCAGGGGGTTACAATAGAGACAGAAAGCCCCGCTATTAAACTATTATCAGGTCGCCGATTCACTTTTTAGATGACGCTCGCTGCAGTTTTTCAGTAATTAAGTTTTAATCCGCTCGCTAAGTGAACACCTTTTTAAAAATTTATTGCATAATTCAAACTAATTCTGACGGTGTCCAATTCACTAAAAAGTAAATCGCCGACCTTTTTAACAATTAAAAATTTTCAAATATGTTATTATAGAAGTATGGATTCCTCGGCTTCATTGCAAGCACAAATACAAAAATTAGAAGAGAAAACTAAATCCGCGAATCTTCCTCCCGATCTTCTGGAGAAAATAAACGGAATGATTGCTCTTTTGTCAGTAAGTCTTAAGCAGGGTGGCGGGTCTTTTATTAGCTACGAAAGTATTTCAAGCTATATAGATTGGGTGGTATCATTACCTTTTAACAAAGAAACAACCGATATACTGGATTTAAATAGCGCCAAAAAAGTTTTGGATAAAAATCATTATGGACTAGACAGCGTCAAAAACAGAATTTTGGAGTATTTAGCTTCGATTATCCTAAGTCTTAAAAATAATTCGGAAGATAAGGTTATTAGAGCGCCTATTCTTTGCTTAATAGGACTGGTTGGAACGGGAAAAACAACGCTTGCCTATTCAATTGCCGAGGCCATGGGCAGAAAATTCGAAAGAATTCCTTTTGGGGGAATGGGAGACGCAGGTTCCTTAAGGGGTCAATCTCGTGCTTTTGTCGATGCGGAGCCCGGAGCGATAATCAAAAAACTGGCTCATGCGCAAAGTAAAAATTCTGTTATTTTACTCGATGAATTAGATAGAGTAACCGAAGGCGCAAGGGCGGATATTATGGGAGTTTTGGTCGAGCTTTTAGACCCGGAACAAAATAAAAGCTTTACGGACCATTATGTTGACTATCCTTTTGATTTATCTCATGTTTTATTTATCGCAACCGCAAATAATACCACCAACATCTCAACGGCAGTTTTGGATAGGCTGGAAATTGTGCAAATGCCTTCCTACACCGACGAAGAAAAACAAACTATTGCCAAAAGCTATCTTTTCCCAAAAATAAGAGCACAAACCGGACTTTCCGAAAGCCAAATTACCATAGACGATAGTTTGTGGCCATCTATTATCCGGCCTTTGGGATTTGACTCGGGCATTAGAAGTTTAGAGCGGACCATTGAGGGGATTTGCAGAAAAGCAGCAAGGGAAATAGTTGAAGGCAAAGTTCAAAAAGGCGCAACGATTCGCATTACAAATGATAATTTTAAAGAATTTATACCTATTTAATTTATGGATGAAAAAATAAGTCTTATTCCCTTAGGCGGCGTTTCAAACGTAACCAAGAATATGTATCTTTATGAATATAAAGATGAGGTTTTAATTGTCGACTGCGGAATTGGTTTTGCCGATGAGACAATGCTTGGGGTTGACTTATTGCTTCCCGACATTTCTTACCTTTTGAAAAGTAAGAAAAAAATCGTCGGTTTAGTTTTAACCCACGGACACGAAGACCATATTGGCGCTTTACCTTTTATTTTACCGCAGCTTCCGCAATTTCCAATTTTCGGGACTCCTTTGACTGCGGCGTTGGCCAATGAAAAATTAAAAGAATTTGAAGTTGGTAGCAGAGTAAACCCGGTTGAATTTGGTAAAGGCCAGTTATCCTTAGGCAGTTTTTCCCTGTCTTTTATAAGAGTTACGCATTCTGTTCCGGATACGTCACATATTTTTATCAGGACTCCGGTTGGAAATTTTTATCACGGCAGTGATTTTAAGTTTGATTTAACTCCGGCGGATAATAAAAAAATTGAGTTTGACAAAATAGTCGCGGTTGGAAAAGAAGGGGTCTTGTGCTTAATGTCGGATTGTCTGCGCTCGGAAAAAGAAGGCTATACTCCCTCCGAGCTGACTTTAGCGGAAAATTTCGAAAGAGAAATTGCAAAAGCCAAAGGAAAAGTTATTATCACTACTTATTCTTCGAATATCTCCCGTCTTAACCAGGCTATAAAAGCCGCACAAAAGTTTGGCCGGAAAATTTGTTTTGTCGGACGTTCTTTTTATAAAGTAAGAGACGTAGCTGTTGATTTAGGGTATATGAAAATAGATAAAGGTTCGGAAATTTCCGTTGAACAGCTTAAAAATTACAAAGACAGTCAAGTCGTTTTAATTGTTGCGGGAAGCCAGGGTCAGGAGAACTCCGCTCTTTCAAGGATTGCCAACGGAGACAGCAAGGAAATTAAAATAAATTCAAACGATGTGGTAATTTTTTCTTCGGACCCGATTCCCGGCAACGAAATTTCCGTCAATAACGTTATTGATTCCATATCCCAAAAAGGAGCAAGGGTCGTTTATTCGGAAATTTCAAGCGATTTCCACGTTTCCGGACACGCCGCAGCAAACGATTTAATGCTTTTGATGTCTTTACTAAATCCCAAAAAAGTGTTGCCAATAGGGGGAACATACAGACAGATGGTTGCCTATAAAGAACTGGCTAAAAAACAGGGTTTTGAAGACGGCGATATTTTACTAACCGACGACGGACAGGAAATTGTTTTTACAAAAAGTGCGTCAAGTTTTGGCAAAAAACTGACCCTTAAAAAAGTTTACGTGGACCAAATGTCGGGAGAAGAGGTGGAACATTTTGTTTTAATAGACAGACAAAAAATCGCCGAAAACGGAGTGGTTATCGTAATGGCGGAAATAGATTCGGAAACGGGAAAAATGGTGAATTCACCAACAATTATAGCCCGCGGCTTTTCGTCCCAGGAAAGTGCAACTTTAAATAAAACCTTGGTAAACGAGCTGCGTAATAAATTCTCAATTAAAACCGAAAGGGTTAACGATTGGATTTATATTAGAAGATTGATAGGCGAAATCGCAGAAAAAAATATTTTCAAAGCTTTCCGTAAACGCCCCCTCGTCCTCCCCGTCGTCGTCGAAGTTTAATCAATTGACTTCTTAACCCTTAGTAATATAATTCAGATAGCTAGGGAATTTATCAAAATTATTGTGAAGAATAAAGCGGTTAAGATTTACACAATTGCCTTCATATTATGGTTAATAGCAATTTTGATATTTATCCTTTGCATTATTTTTGGGACTAACGGTTTTAGAGCAGATGTTCAGAGCACTATTTTTGGCAGGAGTCCGTTCTTCTTGTCTATATTTACAGTTTCTATTGCTTTAGGTCTAATAGCATTTTTAATTGGAGTATTAAGTTTAACTTCATTTTTAGTCTCAAGGAAAAAAATAAAAAATCAATTTCTTAAACTACTTTTATTTATAGGAATATTGTTCATTTTGCCTATTTATATTCTAGTTTCTTGGTTTATTAAGGGGTTAAGTTTAGTAAAAAGCAAAAAAATAAAAATAGATCTTATTAAAAAGGAATATTTTACTAAGTTAGTAACTGTTTTTTTTGTCATTATCTTTTTACTCCCATTATGGATTGGAGGTTATTTGGCTGTCGGAGCATTAGCTGCTTACCAACTGGGTTATGTAGCTGAGTCAATATCAATTGGAGGAACTGGATCAATGTATCCAACTTTTCCTAAAGGTCAAGGCAAAACACTTCAGGAACAGGCAAAAGAGGTAGTAGGTGCTTCTGGGATGTTTCCTTATCCAAACGGGCTCGTGCTTTTTGGCCAAAGAGTTTTAGGACATCAGGTAGGCAGAGGCGATATTGTTGTTTTAGAAAATGACACACTAAGGGAATATAACAAGAAACTCTTGGATAAGGAATCGGGTTGGGTAAAAAGAGTTGTTGCAATTGGCGGTGATACTCTTGAGATTAAAAATGGAATAGTTTATCTAAATAATCAATCCTTAAAAGAGCCTTATATTGCCAAAGCTCGCTCTACTTTTGGTGAGGCATTTCTAAAAGAATGTAATAAAATAACTGTTCCAGAAAATTCCATTTTCGTGATGGGAGACAATAGAAAGGGTAGTGGAGATTCTAGAGAGGTAGGACTTTTCAATGTTAGCGATGTAAAATATGTGCTTCCTTTAAAAGATCAGAAGGGAGATTTAGTTAAATATTGGCGTGATACATCAAAAGATTTTGATGAGGCTTCAAAGATAAAGATAGATAAAGAAAAGTACTTAGAGCTTCTTAATTCAAAAAGAAAAGAAGCTGGGGTTCAATTATTGAAATATCAGCCAAAACTTGAAATATCAGCCTCTCTCAGAGGAGAAATAATATTAAAATATGATGATTTTTCTTATGAGGCAACCAGAAGCGGATACACAATGTATAAAGCGATGGCGGATGCAAATTATTCAAATATTACCTATGGAGAAGCTCCAACTCAAGGATACTTCGAAGCGGACGAATTAATTGATAATCAATTCCAATTTCCTAAAACAAAAGAATTTTTATTAAATAAAGATTTTCAAGAAATTGGAATATCTGAAGTAGAAGGAAAAATTAACAATTGTCCAACCCAGGTAATAATCCAACATTTTGCAGGCTATGTTCCGCCTAATTATGCAAAAGATGTAATCGAATCTTGGGAAAAGTCTTTGGATGGATTAAAAAATATTCAATCTGGCTGGCAGGACTTAAAACACTATTCTCAAATTTATGACAAAAACAAAAGCGATGTCGATAGAATTAATGACATTATTTCTCAAAGAATTAGTATGATTGAAGGAATTGTTGTAAAAATGAAAGCAAATCAATGGTTATCCTCAGAGCAAGACAAATACACCCGAACAATAGATAAAGCATTAAGTGATGAGGAAAACTCCTTAGCTGATAAATTAAATAGCATTCATTAGAAATAATTTGGTTTCTCCGAGCTTGTAGTGGTTGTGAAAAGTGGCTATAATAGTTTGTATGGCTAGAAGGAAACATTACAGGAAGAATAAATTTAAGCTTAAGCTCAAGAAAAATACAGTTTATTCTATTTTTGCTTTTGGCCTAATACTTGGCGGTCTTTTACTTCTTCTTTCTTTTACAAAAAGCGGCGCCTCTTTTATCATTGTAAATAATCTACTCAACAGATATTTTGGCTTATTTTCTCTTCTTTTCCCGCTTGCCTTAATTTTACTTGGCTTTTTCTTCTTAAGACTTAAAATGTCTATATCGCGTCCTAACGTTGCGGTAGGATTTTTGCTGTTTTTTGTTTCAATACTCGGGCTTTTCAAAGGCGGAGTTCTAGGAGACAGGCTTTATGGAATTTTGGCGGATATTTTAACCGGACTTGGCGCAACCCTTGTTTATATTGCCGGTATTTTAATAGGACTTGTGGTGTTTTTCGATACTTCAATAGACGAGCTGGCTGCTCTCATGGGTTCGCTGGCGGACAACATAAAAAGATTTATTCCGCGGAAACTTATTTCGTTTTTCAAAACCAAAAAATCTACGGATTTTAGCAATAAGCAAATGACAATAAAAGGAATGGAGAAAGAATTTGCGGGAGATATTCGGAATAAAGACCTAAAAATAGTTAACCCCGCGCCTCTTAAAAGAGAACAAGCTCTTATTGCCGAAAAACTAGTTATTAATACTTTGGGAAATAATACTATTTGGGAATATCCCCCCTTGACGCTTCTTTCCGACACTTCAAACCAAAAAGCAGACAGGGGAGATATTAAAAAAACAGCCTCGGTTATTGAAAAAACCCTGCAGAGTTTTGGCATT
Organism: Patescibacteria group bacterium; assembly: GCA_023485865.1. GTDB lineage: Bacteria > Patescibacteriota > Microgenomatia > Levybacterales > UBA12049 > JAMCZC01. The sequence goes on from JAMCZC010000003.1 coordinate 5,743, forward strand.
GGGGCAAAAGTTGTTGAGGTAAACCTTGGCCCGGCAGTCACTCAATACGCGCTGGAATTATCTCTTGGAACAAAAGTCGCAAAGATTACGTCGTTATCTAATGATTTGGCTTTGGCAACGGAAGCGCCCACAGGCCAAATTAGAATTGAAGCTCCTATTCCTGGAAGAAACCTCGTCGGGATTGAAATTCCAAACAGAAGCCTGGAGGTAGTTACGCTTAAGACGATGTTAAGTTCGGACGTTATGAAGAAAAACAAATCAAAACTTGTAGTGTCTTTGGGTCTGGATGTTTCCGGAGCTCCTGTTGTAGCGGATATTGCAAAAATGCCGCACGTTTTGATTGCCGGAACAACGGGTTCGGGAAAATCCGTGCTTATCAATTCTTTTATTTCCTCGCTTTTGTTTAGAGCGTCTCCCGATGAAGTAAAACTTATTTTAATTGATCCAAAACGAGTTGAATTAACAGGATATAATGGCATACCGCATTTGATGACGCCTGTTATTGTTGAGGTTGAAAAAATTTTAGCGTCTTTGAAATGGGCGATGGATGAAATGGACAGGCGTTATAAAATTTTTGCAGAAAGAGGGGTAAGAAACATTGATTCCTATAACGAGTTGGCCGGTTTTCAGACGATTCCTTACATAGTTATATTTGTAGATGAACTCGCCGACTTAATGGCTTTTGCGCCTGTTGAGGTTGAAGACGCTATTGCCCGTTTAGCGCAGATGGCAAGAGCAACGGGAATCCATATTGTTGTTTCAACCCAAAGGCCATCGGTTGACGTTATAACGGGTCTTATTAAGGCAAACATTCCCTGTCGCATAGCTTTCAACGTTTCCTCAATGATTGACTCGCGGGTAATTATTGATTCTCCGGGCGCCGAAAAACTTTTAGGACGTGGAGATATGTTATACATCCCTCCGGATCAGGCAAAACCAACCCGCATACAGGGAGCGTTTATTTCGGAAAAGGAAGTAAAGGGTCTTGTTGATTATCTAAAATCCAAAGTCCCGGAAATCCAATATACCGATGAAGTAACTTCGGCCCCCCTTGTTCTTAAAAGAGGAAATGTGCCATATACGGATTCAAGCGGAAGAGACGCTTTGTTTACCGAGGCAATAAGAATAGTTTGCCAGTATGACAGAGCTTCGGCGTCACTTTTACAAAGAAGGCTTTCAATTGGATATTCAAGAGCTGCGCGCATTTTAGACCAGCTTGAAGAGGCTCAAGTTGTAGGACATGCGGAAGGTTCTAAACCAAGAGACGTTTTAGTAAGAAACGCCGAAGAGCTGATTAATAATTTAAGCCAGAACCCGTAACGCCTCATTTGTTTATGATAAGAGCCGGACAAAAACTTGAAGAAGCACGTTTGCAAAAAAACCTAAGCTTAGCGGATGTTTCGCAAAGTACAAAAATTAAAGTTGGCTTTCTTGATGCGATAGAAAAAGGGGAATATGAAAGGCTTCCCTCGGTTGCTTACGCGCAGGGATTTGTTAGAAATTACGCACGATTTCTTAATATGCCCGAAAAAGAAACGCTGGCGCTTTTTAGAAGAGAGTTTGATGAGGAAAAGACTTTAAGGGTTTTGCCGCAGGGATTTGCTAAAACAAAAGAATTTTCCCTTTCCCGATTTAAATCAAAACAAACTTTATTTTTAGTTTCTCTGGTTTTTTTAATTCTTGTAGGTTATATTTTGTTTCAATACAGGGGTGCTTTAATTAGCCCTTCGCTTTATATAATCTCGCCAAAAGAAAATGCCGTAATTTCCTCGTCTGTTGTCACGGTTATCGGAAAAACAGATCCAAATTCGACAGTTTATATCAATAAGGATTTAATAAGCGTTGATCAAGGCGGAAATTTTGAAAAAACGATTAATGTTTTTCCCGGCAAAACAACAATAATAGTTAAAGCGGCAAACAAATTTGGTAAAGAAACCGTGCTGCAAAGAGATATTGAAATTAAACCTGGGTATTGACATAAATTAACAATTAAGTTAATTTATCTATACTATGATAGACCCTGCCCAAACAGCGCTTTTTTTAGTAATTATAGTTTTGTCTGTTTTACTTCTTGTTCTTGGCATTCAGGTATTTTTTATCCTCAGGGAATTAAGGCAAACGGTTGCAAAAGCAAACAAAGTTTTAGATGATACGGGAATAATTACCGAAAGCGTTTCCGGACCAATAGCAACTTTATCAAGTTTGGCAATGGGAGTAAGAACAGGCGCAACTTTTGCAAATATCTTAAATTTAAAAAAGAAAAAATCTTCAAAGTAATAAATTAAATTATGAATAATGGCAGACTTTCCAACGGATTCATCTTAGGATTAATAGTAGGCGGAGGCGCTGTTTTTTTGCTGGGAACAAAAACAGGTAAAAAAATCCTTAAAAATTTATCGGAACAAGGATGGGAAGGGTTAACAGAAATGCTGGAGGAGATTGATTTAGGTGAAGATGAGGAAGAAAAATCTATGGAAGAAGTTTCCTCTGCCAACCATCAACACGCGGACGAAGAGGTAAAAGCAGAAGTTAAAGAAGAGCCAAAAGACCCTACAAAAAAAAGATTTTTCAGAAAATCTTCAAGATAAGAAACTTATAACCCAAATTTTCTGATATTCTCGTTGTGCTGAGCTATGGTTTCCGCGTAATGATTTATTCCCTTAGCATCAGTCATATAGAAAAGATAGTCTGTTTTTGCGGGGTTTATTACAGCATCTAAACTTGCCAGTCCGGGATTTGAAATTGGAGTCGGGGGCAAACCTGCAACTTTGTAAGTATTATACGGAGATTCAATTAGTTTATCGTTATTTGTTAAGCCCTTTTTCCACCATCTCTTCTCGTCGGTTTGGTAACCAAGTGCGTACTGAAGAGTTGCATCAATATCAAGTTTCATGCCAATATTAAACCTATTCAATATAACACCGGCAACCAACGGTCTGTCTTTTTCATACCTTGCTTCTCGTTCAACCATAGAAGCTATAACTACAACTTGATTTTGAGTTAATCCGTTTCGTGGAGTACCAAGCGCAGAATATTTGTTTGTAAAAGTATTTCTTAAAAGAGTGATTATAAAATTTATATCGGCGTCTCTTGGAATAAGATAAGTATCCGGAAAAAGATAGCCCTCATTTTTAACTAGTTCTTCATCCCAAGACACTTTATATTCGGGAAGTTTCTCTTTTAGAGCCTTGGCAATTTCCAAAGCTCTTTGACCTTCGGGAATTGTTACCCAGATATCTAAAGTTCCATGAGTTAGAGCACCTGCCACTTCCGGGGTTGTCAGGGAGGCATTAATGCGGAAATCTCCTGCCTGAATTTGTTTATCTAAGCCCTGCATTCTCGTAAACAGAAAAAACACAATTGGGTCTCGTATGAGCTTTTCGGATTTTAAACGGTTTGCAATTTCTCTTACGCCTTCACCTTTATTAACTACGAATATGATTGGAGTTTTGTCTTTTGCATTGGCCGGTAAAAGTCCATTTGTCCACCAAAATCCGGTTGCGGCTATTCCCACAAGTAATATTGCTATTACAACAATTAATCTTTTCATAGATTCGATTCCCTCACTATGACCCTGAGCAAAGCCGAACGGGTCATATTAATAATCCAAGATAGGAAAGTTTTGCAGGGAGTCCCTGCCCTCTTTTAGATTATACACGTTTTCGCTGTAAATTGTATACAAAGCTTCATTTTTCTTTACTTTATCGTTAAGCTTCTTGTTTAAATAAATGCCTGCCCCTTTTTGTTTTGGGGCACCGAGTATCCTTGCAACCGCAGTAATATTTTTGCTGTTAAGGCGTTTAATTTGCCCGTTTTTTTCTGCCTTATCAACGTACGAATATTTACCGGGTTTTAATTTTTCACTGTCTATATTTGATTTCCCTCCTTGGGCTACTACGATTGCTTTAAATTTCTCAAAAGCCTGCCCGCTTTGCAAAAGTGTTGTTGCTAAACCAAAACCATTGCCATAATGTTTCTTTATATCTTTTTGAAACTTTTCCGTAGCATCTTTAATGCATAAATCTAAAAGATTTCCTGCCAAATTAATACTTCTTATTTCTAAATCAAGAGGCCTGTCGGGTTTTTGTTGCAAAACTCTTAGCGATTCCCGCATTTCCAAAACCGGACCTATTCCTCTTCCTGCCGGCTCGTCGGTTTTATGGATTAAAACTCTAATTTTTATCTTGAATTGTTTTGCCAGGAATATAAACTTGTCTCTTAAAACTTCGGCGTCTTTTAACGTGTGCACTTTTACCATTGCTCCGTAAGGCAAATCGATTACTACATGGTTTGAGCCAAAGGCAATTTTTTTGGCCATAATTGAAACCAAAATCTTATCGTAGCTTTCAAAAAGCAATGGTCTTTCAACTTGGATTAATATGTCGTCGGCAGGAGCAATATTAAAACTTCCTCCCCAAACAATACAGCCGTTGGTTTTTTCAACGACTTTATAAATTTGTTCTTTAGTTAAATCAACGGGCGCTAAAATTTCCATATCATCCGCTGTGCCGTCGGGTGTTGTAATTGCGCGGGACGAGCTTTTAGGAATTTTAAATCCGGCGGCGGCTACGATAGAAACTACAACCGGAGTAGTACGTGTACCGGGAACTCCGCCGATAGAATGTTTATCCGCAACTATTCCTTTAAAGTGAAGTATTTCTCCGGTTTCTACCATGGCTTTTGTCAGATAAAACAACTCTTCGTTGGTAAAGCCTTTTGAATAACCCGAGGCGGCAAAGTAAGTAGTTAAAACGTCTCCAAATTTTTCCTTGGAAATCTGGTCCATAATTGCATAGATTTCTTTATAGTTTAATTTTTTTCCAACCAGTTTTTTTCTTATCGCATTTACTGCAAGATTTTTTTCTTCCATAATTTCAGAGGTCTCTTATTTGTTTAATGACAAGGGAAACAGTGCTTTTTATTAAGGTAATCAAAAAATAAAAAATACTGTTTATTATTCTATAGACTGTTGGCCAAATTTGTTTAATAAATATTTTCACTCTGTTTTCTTCCATAATTTACATCCCCTCAAGTCTTGCTCTTACAATAAGTCTTTTCCAGGTTGTCCCCGGCGGAGTGCAGGTTATAAGAGTCAGGAAGCTATCGGAATAATCCTGTTCTAAAACAGACGTATCATCGGGACTGACAACGGTAATATTATAAATTCTGTATTTGTAAATTGCTCCCGAAACATTGGCAAATAACTCATCGCCTGTTTTTAGTTCGTAAGCTTTAGCGAAAATCGTTTTGTAATTTTTCGGATCAAAAAGCTGCGGTAAGGTAGAATGTCCGAAAACTACCGCATTTCCTTTGTCGGGCGGAATAGCGGTTCCCCCGTAATTAACTAAATGTTTCGATAAATCATCATCCGTTGCCGAAACCACGGCATCTTGTATGTTAAGCCTTGGAATGGAAAGCGTGTAAGTATCTATTCGCGGTTTTATTTTTTGAAATTTAAAATTTGGAAACCAGTTTTCGGCGTTTGTATAATCAACGCCGGAAAGATTATCAGAAGCTTGTGAAATAAGGCTTCCTATCGTAGCACTATTTACAATATTTGTTTGTGGTATTGGAACTGCAATGTCAGCAGATGCGAAAACAGGTGCAAAATAAATTTGCCAGGAGATAAGGGGAAAGAAAACATAGCCCCCGATAATTATTCCTATAATTACTATTAATAAACTAAATAAGCGGGCAGTTTTTTTAATTTTTTTTCCGGCCTTTTTATAATAATATTTACCCATTAAGTTTTATTACGATTTTAATATTCTTTGAATTTCTTGGCAGATTTTTTGGTAAAAAGGGAAAACTTGGGGAAACGGAAATAGTAACGCTGGAAACATGAGAAAGTTTCGAGAGAACATTTTGTGCTTTGCTCACGGATTGTCCGGCAATTTGTCTAGTCAATGACCCGTCGTCAACTTTTGGCAAAAGAAGGGCCTGTATATTTAAATTTACCTGGACTTCTTTGTCTTTTGCTTTCATATCCTTAACGTTTACGTTTAGATCATCTTTGTTTATTGTTATGTCCCTGGCGCTAAAAAGGTTTAAAGCTAAAGCGACAATATCGTTTTTGTTGTAAGAAACACCCTGGTAAGACACGGCCCCCGTTAGCGTTACTTGAGTTGCCTCTTCTCCTGCGTTTTTGTCAAAGTCTTTTTTTCCTACATTTTTGGAAACAAAATTAGGAAGAAGAGCCTTGTCGTTGGAAAGTTTTCCCGTAATGTCGTTTTTTGCCTTGTCTTCCAGTTTTTTAGGTAAATCTGTTAAGAGTTTAGCAATATCGTCTTTGGAAATAACGGTTATCGTCTTACTCGTTCCTCCCGAAAAAGGATTATCATTTTTGGCTACCAAGTCGGTTGTAGCAAAACCCGAAATTGTGAATTTTGTCCCCGAAGGGAGATTTGAACTTTTTCCGATGTCTCCTGCAGTTACGTTAATGTTAGCGGTACTTGGGGTAACGGATTGGTCTGCGGAATGAGACCCGACAGAGCTTATGGTAACAGCACTGTCAAGAATAAAGCTAAGGCCGTTCGGAGATTTTATAACGGTTCCTTTGGGCAGAGTTTGCGACTCGGAAAGCTGGCTAAAAATTGTTACCACACCTTTTGCTTTATCGCCCACATCCTTTGTTCCCGTTGCGGGAGTCGAATCGGTTCCATCCTCGGAAACGGAAACAAAATCCGCCGCAATTACATTTTTCTTAATGTCGGTTGAAGAAGAAGTAGAAAAAGTTACGCTTTGGTTTTTTTCCGAAATATCCGGTTTAACGCTAAGAGTTACGGTTGCATGCGAATCAAAAATAAAAAGAAAAAACCCGACAATAAGTAAAACGGCAATTAGAATAGGAATAAAAATAATTTGTTTACCTTTAAAATTCATAGAAAGCAGTGCTTGCGGTTTTTTTGCCGGAATTTTTTTACCCATATTTAAAACTTTTCCCAAAACCGATTTTAACTTAGGTAAAATCGGCAGTGTTCTTGCGGAGATCTGCTTCTTTTCCTCTGCAAGCATTATGGTTTCGGGAATTTGCTCGATTTCTTCCGATATAAGTTCCGGCTCCTGCTCGATTTCTTGTTCGATATTTTCTTCCTTAACTCTTTCCTTCTGGGAAATTGGTATTTTGGCAATATCTTTATTCGTTACAAAGCCGAAAAACTCTTCGGCTACTGCTTCATCCAATTGTTCAACGCCTCTTTCTTCTTGTGCCGCTTGTTCCGTAACGATGTTTTCTTTGGGTAAGGGATGTTGGGGTAAAAACTCTTCCTTTGTCAGTTCGGGAATTTCTTCATCGTTTGCCTTTTTACCGCTAAATCCCTGAATCACTCCAAGTCCCATTTGTGCTGCGGCTCCAATAAGCATGGCATTTGCATCAAAATTTAAATTAAGATTTACGATTTGGGGCAAATGCAAAAACGACAAACTTTTACTCCATTGATGACTTATAAATTCCTGAACAAGAGAATCTGATGCATCAAAAACAATAAGCCGGGAAGGTAAAATCTCCGGAGATTCTAAATGTTTTAAAATAGCGTCAACGGTATAGGATGCAGACTCGTGAATTTCAGAGCTCTTTGTTTCTAAAACTTTACCTGCTTTAACAAAAGAAACCGTAATGTGTTTTTTGCCAACTTCGGCCAAAAGCGCCGTGATTGGCGCGCCTTCCTCTTTTTGGATAAGACTTATAATAGCCTCGTTAAGAATTAAAAACCCTATTGGAGAAAGAGCCAGCTCATTGCAGGCTTTTTTAAGTTTATCAAGATACTCTTTTTTTATTTTGTTGTCAAAAACCCAGGAGGCTTTAAGTCCAAAAATTGTTTTTTCCATCTTAACGCTTGCTGGTAGAGCATCTTCTGCTTTGGAGATTGCCTTATCTAAAACGTTTAAAAAATCTTCAGTCGTAGCAGTTTCTATGGAATCTTCAAAAGACTCTTCGAATTCGGAAACAATCCTTAATTTTCTTTCAACTTGTTCAAGGATTACCGCGTTTGCTTTTTCGTTGCGGAGAATTAGAGCAAGGTAGTATTCGGGTTGTTCTTTTTTTTCCAAAAATGACACTCTGGGCAATTTCATATTATTTATTTACGACCGCGTAAATCCGTCTTTGTCCATATCCTATATTTTCCTGCTTTAATATTTTAAACCTTTTGAGCACGCCTGTAAAATCAACGTGCGGTCCTCCGCAGAATTCGCGTGAGTAATTTCCAATAAAATATACTTTTACGTCTTTTGCGTACTTTTCGTCAAAAAGCCCTACCGCGCCTAAATCTTTGGCTTTTTGCACAGGCATTATTTCAAAACGGACAGGCAAATTCTCTTCAATTTTTTGGTTAACAATATCTTCCACTTTTTTAAGCTCTTCGGCTGTTAAATTCCTATCAAGATTAAAATCAAATCTTACGCGTTCCGTTGTAATATTGCTGCCTGTTTGGTGAAGTCCGCTTCCAAAAACATCTCTTAATGCCTGATGCAAAAGATGGGTTGCGGTATGGCCCATTATTGTCAATTCGCTGTGGTCGGCAAGTCCACCTTTAAACATTCCGCTCGAAGCGGTCCTTGAAAGTTTTTGATGTTCTTCCATCTTTTTGGCAAAATCCTGCTCGTTAAACGCGTAGCCAAGGCTTCGGATTTGGGTTGGGGAAAGTCCGTGAGTTGTATAGAGTAAAAAAGCGTCGTCTGCGGAAATTTCCCTAACCGGCTTGGCACTGTCGTCTCCAACTTGTCCTGAGCCTGCCGAAGGATACTTTTTAACAATAAAGTCAACGGCGGTTTTTCGGACACTTTTATATTTTGCTTCTTCTTCTAAAATTGTTAATTTTATTTCTTCGTATTTTTCCTGCAACACTTCGTCGGTTTGGGAATACTGCTCGACAATTTTTTCTAAGACTGGTTCGATATTTTTGCCTTTCAATCGATAAAAATTATCAAAAGCTCTTCTAATTAACCGTCTTAAAATATATCCGCGTTCTTTGTTGGCGGGTAAAACTCCGGCGGAAATTATAAAAACGCCGGCTGCAAAATGGTCCGAAATTATCTGCATTTCCTTTGCGTTTTCTCGATATTGCTTGCCGGTTTCTTTTTCAATTGTTTTTATAATCGGGGTAAAAAGGGAAGTGGCAAAAACGTCCGATTTTTCTTCAACCGCGGCGAGTAATCTTTCCAAACCTCCGCCAAAATCAACATTTTGTTTAGGCAGATTTTCAAAACCCTTGTTGGTTTTTATGTACTGCATAAAAACGGCGTTGGCAATTTCCAAAAACTTTCCGCATTCGCAATCAACAGGATTATCTTTACAGTCTTTATTGTGTTCTATGTCATCAAACTTAAAATAAACCTCACTATCGGGTCCGCCGGGCTCACCAATTGGCATATTGTCCGGCACTCCGGACCTGCTCCACCAATTCTTATCAACTCCGGCAAAAAATATTTTATCTTCAGGCACAATTTTTTTCCAAATCTCAAATGCTTCATTGTCGCGTTCAACGCCTCCGTTTCCTGCAAAAACAGTAATAAATAGCTTTTCCTTGGGAAGGCCGAACTCTTTAGTTAAAAATTCGAAGAGCCAGGGGATTTCTTCTGTTTTAAAATAATCGCCCAAACTCCAGTTGCCAAGCATCCTAAAAAAAGTGGTATGACGGTTGTCGCCGACTTCGTCAATATCTTGTGCCCTAAAGCTATTTTGCACATCTACTAGTCTATTTCCTGCGGGGTGTGTTTCTCCAAGTAAATATTGAATTAAAGGCTGCATTCCGCTTGAGGTAAAAAGCGTTGTCGGATCATTTTCGGGAACAAGCGGGGAATTGGCAATTCTCTTGTGCCCCCGCTTTTCAAAAAAGCTTATATAAATGTCAATTAACTCTTTAGCAGTCATATTTATTTTGATGTTTGACTATGGAGACTTGAATCTGGATTTTGAAGCTAGAATTTTGAGGTTTGAATTTCTAACCTCTACCCCCTAATTTCAAGTTCTAGCCTCTAGCATCTAACGTCCAGTATCAAATCCTTAATCGTTATCTTTATTATATCAGGCTTAAGGATTTTTTGGGAAAAAATCACTTACGAAGGTTAGTACGTCTTTTGCTGCGGCCCGGGTATTTTCGTTTGAATTTAAATACGTATTATAAACATTAAAAGCGATTGTGGATAGATTTCTTATAAAATCGGAATAGGCCTCGCGATAAACAACTACAGCCACACTTTCTCCCTCCTCATTTATACTTGTTACGTATCCCATATGCTTATTGGTCGTTCCTCTAAAATCTGTCGCAATATCTCTTATTCTGTAATTTATAATAGCGAATTTGGTAAGTGCTTCCGAAGTTAAGGGGTCAAGGTTTCTGAAGTGGGAAACCTGGCCAGCAAAATTTATTGTCTTTTCGGTTGGCAAAATAAATCCGGGTTCAACCTCTCTCATAATTTTTTGGATTATTCCACTTTTAATCTATCGTGTCAATTGGAATTTTATTTCCTACAGTGCTAGAATCCGCTTATAAAATGCGAGCGAAGGGAATACATATGGAAAAAAGAGTTCCCAGGAGATATAAAAACGGCGGCACTTTACGCTACCAAACCGGATATCTCAGAAATGGTGGTTTTGTGAAAGCGCATTGGAAAACTTACCCGGATACAAAACTAAATAACAACCGCAAATCTTTATTGGGATACTGAATCTAGTCACTGAGTATTAAAAAATACCCGTAGTTTTGGGGTAATCCCACCCTGTTGGTACAAAATCGCTAGAATATGATTATGTACCATTTAAAGCAGGTGCCAACGGATACTCAGATTAAAAAGTTTCTAAGAAGAACGGTCTTTGGCAAGAATATCTTCTGC
>JAMCZC010000006.1 GCA_023485865.1 Patescibacteria group bacterium
CAATTCCTGAAGCTAAATAAATGATAAATGATAAATGATAAATGATAAATGCGTATGTCAAGCTTATAATTGTTGCGGGAAAGACGATCTTGTCAGGAATGATGCCGTACTTGAGGTCTGAAAAGAAGATAACGATAAAAGCGGAGATAATAAATAGATAATATATTAGATTAATGATTAAAGATTGAGGATTAAAGATTTCATTAAGAATTAAAGAATTTTGATTTAATAATTCATTAGAAATTTGAAATTTGAAATTTGAAATTACAAAAATGTAGGTCAATGCAAACAAAACCCCCGTTGTCAATTCAATACCAGGGTAATACAAGCTAAGTTTTTTATGACAGTATCGGCATTTTCCCTTAAGGAGCAGAAAAGAAACTAGGGGAATAAGATCAAGCCATTTGAGCTCCTTTTTACAAAACTCGCAGTGCGACCTCCCTTTAAAAACAGTTTCTTTCTTTGGAATTCTGTCGGCCAAAACATTTAAAAAAGAACCTAAGAAAAGTCCGAATGTAAATAATATAATCAAAAAAATAAGTTCCATTAGTTTATACTGTTTACGCCTTTTTCAAATTCTTTAACAAGATCTCCTTTAAATAAGCCGTTGTACTCTTTAACGACTTTGTCTGTTTTAGCTAAATCAGCAAAGCAGAATCTATAATTAGTATACAAAAGGACATATGCATATTTGTTAAACGGATCAACGTTCATGGATTTACGAATAAAATTTTCTGCCTCCTTGCATCTCCTATTTAAACTTGAATAGGTTGCAAGTCCTAAATATACATTACCATTTGTTTCGTCAATTAATTGTGCTTTTTGAAAAAAAAGAACCGCAAGGGGCAAATCATGGTATTGTTTGAGAATGAAATCTCCCTCGGCAAGAAGACCGTCTGAATAAGCCCTCGGAATATCGGAAATTGTCAGACTGCCTCTAGTTAAACTAACCTTATCAAAATATGAATTCCTAAACTTTTTCCATATTTCTTCTTCCCCCCTTAGAAACTCTTTTTTTGAGGGAATTTCTTTCTCTGAAACTAAAAGTTTATGCACTATCCCGTAAGGAATCCAAATAAGCCTACTTCCTGTTTTTTTCTGAATCTCATTTACGGAAAAAACGGGTTTAGTTTTTGCCAATTCTGCCAAAGCTTTAGCTGTTACATCAAAATCTTTGGCTCTCTCCGGAAACTTTTTTATGTAATCCTTAGTCATTTTTTGTAAATTTAGGTTTCCGTTGTCGCTTAATATGTTAATATCCCGTCTAAAATTTAAAGCGTAACTTACATACCAAGAATTAAATAAAGCTGTATCTCCGAGCACTAAAAGATTTGAATTTTGGGGAAGGGGAGACAAAAGATCATATGCAAAGTTATCTCCTATCCATTCATTATGCAAATCCGTTTTATTAAAGTTGTACTTAAAAAGAAGAAGAGGAATTAATAAAAATACCGCTATAAACAATTTTTCGAACGTATTCTTTTTAAAAATCGCATTTAGCCTTCCTACCAACGCTTGAATCCCCAAAGGAAGGAAGAGCAACATCACAACAGCAGACATTGTAAAAAATCTTTCGTAAATTCCGATATAGAAATTGTTAATAAGAGGAAGTCCCAAAATAGCAATAAAAAACGGGCCGCTTAGTATAAAAGCAAGCAAAAAAGAGAAAAAAAGAAGTTTACTTTTTTTAAATAGCGAGATAGCGCCCAGCAAAACTAAGACTATTACAGGAATTGTAAGCTGGGTAATTAATGAATAGAAATAATTTCTTTCTATGATTAGTCTTTGCGTAAGGTTTACTTCCGGAGTGAAACCAACTCCGAAATATCCATAATCTTTTCTTAAGACAACATTTAAAAAAGAGCCCAAGTCCTTTACGTTACCCCAGTTAACCGGAGGATTAGAAAAAGACGCAATGGGGATATAAATATATAAAGAAAGGCCCGCTAAAAAAAGAAAAAGACAAGTAAGTAAAATTTTTGGTTTAAAAAGAAAGTTTTTATAATTTGCCGCTAGGAGAATTAAAATTGACGGGAATAAAAATGCGATTATGTAATTATTTGTCAGGGAAAAACCTGCCAAAAGCGCCAATGCGTAGAGATGTTTATTTTTTTTATATTTATAGTATAAGTACGCAAACAGAATAAGGGAAACTGTGAAGAAGTTGTTCAAAGCAAAAACTTCTGCAATTTCGGCATAAAACCAAAAAAGATAATTAAAAGCTAATATCAATGAACAAACTATTGATATTAATTTATTTTTTGTAAGCTTAAGCGAAAGATAATAGAAGATTACAACAGCTATCGAAGATGAAAATACAGAAATTAATCCAACCATAAAAGCCGGGGTAAGAAAATTTATTCTGGTTAGAAGAAAACCTAAAAATGTTATAAGCGGGTAACCCGAAGGATGCGGAACTCCCATGACTTTTGCGGAGGTTACAATATCCCCAACGTCTCCGCCGAAAACACTTAATGACAGGTTGTGCAAATAAAGAGTTGATACAAAAATAAATAAAATTAGAGGAATTATAATTTTTTTTAGAGGCAGTTTAGCAATTATTGCGTACACCAGAAACATCCATTATTAGTAGCTGTGCTCGTGCAAGTTTTTGTAGCGTTTGTTGTTCCGTCGGAGTTATATTTCGTATTAGCGTCATTCTGCTGAGATTTTGAATCCGGCTGGAAACAAACCGTAAGGACTTTTGTTCCTGCGGTAAAATTAGCATATATTTTAGCCAATTGACTGGTTGCGGTTATAAATCCGGGTTTAAGCTCATTATCGGAAATTAAAGCTTGAACACAGGATAACATTCCTGTTGACGTTGAACCGTTAGCAAGGTTTGTTTGCCCACTGGGAGCTACGCCCCCATTGCATCCTCCTCCTCCGCTTGCCGTTGAATCCCAAGGAAACGCTGTATGCGTAGTGTAATATCTAACGTTCCCGTTGGCATATTCAACCGCCGTATTCTTAACGTTAGAATCATTTCCTTTTTTAAGCTGTTCGAAAGGGTCGATGGTCGCAACAAGTGCAGCTGCCAAAACTCCCAAGATTCCGATGACGACCAAAAGCTCGATGAGCGTAAAACCTGCGGTCTTTTTTGATAGTCCTAATAATTTCTTAATCTTCTCGATTAAATTTTGCATATATACATTAAGTTTAAACATACCCTAAATTGCTTGTCAAGTACCAATTTAAGGGTAATC
>JAMCZC010000037.1 GCA_023485865.1 Patescibacteria group bacterium
CAGGCATCGCTGTCAGGATAATCCGTATTGTGACGAAATAGATGAGGATTATAATGCAGCTGCACATATTAGATCTTTAGCTCTTTCCCATTCCAGTGTTATAGTGCCTATTAGAAAAGGAAAATTAGAGCTAGGGAAATATCAGCAAGTGGCCATATTTGAATTTGACGGAAGAGATGGCAAGGGGAAAAATCCTATAAGAACAAGAACAGTTCAGATTTGGATTAGCCCATCCGAAAATTTAACGATTATTTAATCCTATAATAATTTGTTTAGCAATCATTTTTGTAGTATAATCAGACAACGAAAATATGGCAGAGTATAAAATTGTAACATTAATTAAACTAGGCGGATCAATAATTACCGATAAGAATAAGGCTTACACTACAAAGCCAGAAGTTATAAAACGTCTGGCAAAAGAATTGAAGAAAAGTAAAAATCCTTTTATTTTAGCTCATGGAAGCGGCAGTTTCGGCCATACTTCCGCGGCAAAATATGGGGGCAAAAAGGGGTATAAAAGTAAGGAAGGAATTGCAAAAGTCGCAAGAGACGCGATGGAAATAAATAGAATAGTTATGGATATTTTAGTAGAAGCGGGGCTTCCGGCAGTTTCTTTTCGACCGATGAGTATGATTTTGACAAATGAAGGTAAAATAGAGAATAGTTTTTTTGAATCTATAGAGCTTTCGTTTAAGCAAGGTTTAATCCCGGTAGTTTACGGAGACGTTATTTGGGATAAGAAATGGAAAAGCACAATCTATTCAGGAGAGACAATTTTAAATAGAATCGGAGTATATATGCAAAAAAAAGGTTTTAAGATTAGTAAAATAATCCAAGTTGGCGAAACTAACGGTGCGTATGATGGTAAAAAAAACACAATTCCGGTTATTACAAGGAAAACCTGGCCAGATTTTAAAAAATTTGTTTTTGGACTAAAAGTAAATGATGTTACCGGCGGAATGGAACACAAAATTGAAGATGCATTAAAAATGGCAGATTTAGGGGTTAAAACATTACTGGTAAATGGTATGATAAAAAATGAATTATCAAATGCTCTCTCCGGTAAAAAAATTGAAGGGACTTTAATTAAATAATATGACAGCAGAGCAGTTAGGGCCAGCCATTATTACAACAGAGGTCACTCCTACCAGACTTGTTTCTGGGGAAGCAGAGACAAGGCAGAGTATAGGTGTCGCGCTCTTAATTGTAGCAATTGATCCGCGTAGAAACGGTGACAATACAACTGATCCTCTAATCTGGACCCTAACAGAATTACAGGCAAAAGCAGAAACCGAAAAAACCCCGGGAGAGATTTCAATCCCGGCCGAAACTAAAAAAGTAGGCGAATACAGGGTAGCAAATATCTTAGGAGCACTGGCTGAATTTTGTGATGACAATGCTATTCCTCATCTGGCAGACCATCTTTTCTTAGCAGACGGTTTTTATAGGGAAAAAGGAATTATTATAAATAGTAATCCTGTCGATTTGGCAGTTTTAGTTTACAATGGGCCACTTGATATTTCTCTTGCTCCCCAAAGCTCCACCGAGGTTATTGGTAATGGGTGGATTAATAGAAGTAGAATTCGTAGAATGGACGGCGTGAGGTCCGTACTTACCCAAGCTGTCGAGATTGATGCCTTGGAAGGGTTAACCAGTAGAGCTCTTGAGGCATATTACACTGAGTCTGGAATGACAAAGATTTTCTCTCCGGGATTTTCGATGAGAAGTTTTTACGAAAAAAGAGAAATTTTGCCGGACGTATCGATTTATCCTCGATTAGAACAAGCTTAATTAACCACCTCTAGTTTCAATATTTGTGATTAGATTATAAAATTTATCTTTCCCCGCGGGGGCGCTAGGTAAGATTAATTTTTCCTATCTTTAATAGTTTCTATAAATTTATGAAATTCTTTTTTATAGTTGTTGGTAAGTTTTGATTTCTCAATTATTTTTTTAGCCTTTTCTAAATATTCTTCAATTTTTTTGACAGCTTCTTGTTTTGACTCTGTATTTTCAGAATCTAACAAATCGTCTTGCAATTGAAAAGCCAAGCCAAGATTTAACCCTAAATCTTCACAGAACTGCTCGGTATTCTTATCAACATTTATTAACGCTGCTCCGATTTGAAGCGGTCTTATAAAAGTATAGCTTGCGGTTTTAAGCTTATCTTTTTTATCGATTAACTCTTTTAGAATATCGTTTCTCGTTGTAATGTCGATGTCAATTATCTGTCCTAAAATTACGTCATTAGCCATTTTATTGAAAAATAATTTTGCATCTCTCAGTTTATTTTCATCAAAATAAATTTCGTCGAAGACAGAATAAGCCCAAACTAGCAAGATGTCGCCTAAAAGAATTGCCTGGGAATTGCCGATATGTTTTAAGTCTCCGGTTCTACCTTCTTTTTGAAGCTTTTCTTTTACATATTTATGAACGGTTTTTACGCCATGCCTTTCAGAGCTTTTGTCCATTATGTCGTCATGAATTAACGCGAAATTGTGGAATAATTCAAGGGAAATAAAAAGCTCTAAAGCTTTTTCTTTCTCTTTTCCGCCTAAAGCTGCATACATAAGATACGAAACATAAGGCCTAATACGCTTTCCCCCACTTTCAATTAATTTTTGAGAATACGCAATAATGTCAAGAATAAAAGGATCGTTAACATTTTCAGAAAAAGCCGCAATTTTCTTATCTAAGTATTGTTTGAGGATAGGGTCAAACGTTTTCTTGAATTCTTTTAAATCACACATATTTTAGTCCTGTAATTATAGCAGATTACGCTCTTCACAGGGATTTCGTAAAAGATTTTTATGAGTCAACCATGAGTCTTATTAAAATTTCCTTCGCGTATTATTCTCAATTTCTTAAGAAATTGAGAATATGGTAATATGAAAATATGTTAAATTATAGACATCTTGAGAAAATAACCAAAGGTTTTTCAAACCACAGGCGGATACAGATAATAGAACTAATAAATGAAGCGCCCGATCTTTCCCTCATGGAAATTTCTTCAAGGCTTAAAATTAATATAAAAACCGCCAATGTTCATATTGGCAAACTTGTCTCCGCGGGCTTAGTTTTGAAGCGGAATCGCGGAGTAAATGTTTTACACAAACTTTCTCCTCTGGGCTCTGTTATTCTTAAATTCTTAAGAAAATTAGAATAAGCTTAATAGCTATTATTAGATATTCGTAATAAAGAAGGATGTTATTAAAAAATTGTGCGAAGTAGTATATAATACAGAAGAAGTTCGGGGTGTAGTTTATCGGTAGAATGCGCGCATGGGGTGCGTGTGGGCCGAGTTCAATTCTCGGCACCCCGACTTAAAGAATTTCTAAACTGACCTCTTGTATTTTAACATAAAATTGCTAAAATGGCCTTATGGCAAGACAGGCAGGAAAATCTCAATCAAGTAAAGCCTCAAATGACCCTTCGGAAGGCGCACAAAAACTCGAAGCGGTAAAACTGGCGATGGAGCAAATCGAAAAACAGTACGGAAGAGGCTCTATAATGAGGTTTGGGGACGTTGGAGACAAGCTGGATATATCGGTCATCTCCACAGGCTGCTTGCCCTTAGATCTGGCACTAGGCGTAGGTGGAGTGCCAAGAGGCAGAATCATTGAAATTTATGGTCCCGAAGCTTCCGGAAAAACAACGGTTTCTTTGTCAATTATTGCCCAAGCGCAAAAACACGGAGGCGTCGCGGCGTTTATCGACGCGGAACATGCGCTTGATCCTTTATGGGCAGAAAGAATCGGCGTAAAACTTGACGAGCTTCTAATTTCCCAGCCCGATACCGGCGAACAGGCGCTGGAAATCGCTGAAAGTTTAATCAGAAGCGGCGGAGTTGATGTCTTGGTAATAGATTCTGTTGCCGCCTTGGTGCCGCGTGCAGAAATCGAAGGCGAAATGGGAGATGCGGTGATGGGATTACAGGCAAGGCTTATGTCCCAGGCTCTTCGGAAATTAACCGGAGTTATATCAAAGTCAAAAACCGTTGTAATCTTTACCAACCAATTAAGGCAAAAAATAGGCGTAATGTTTGGTAATCCCGAAACAACAACAGGAGGATTAGCCCTTAAATTTTATGCCTCCGTTAGAATGGACGTAAGAAAAATAGAAACACTCAAAGATGGTGATAAGGCTATTGGTTCAAGGCACAGAGTTAAAATTGTTAAGAACAAAGTGTCATCACCTTTTAGAATAGCTGAATTTGATGTAATGTCCGATACTGGAATTTCCAGAGAAGGCGGAATTATGGATGTCGGAGTTGAAATGGGCATTGTGCAAAAATCAGGAGCATTTTTTAGATACGGCGATTTGATGCTTGGACAGGGAAAACAAGCGGCCATAATATTTTTGCGAGAAAAGCCCGATGTTGCAAAAAAAATTGTTGATGAAATAATGAAAAAAAGTAAAACCTCCGGAACACCGGTTGAAGTAGGAGTTGAGAATGAAGAGAAAGAATCTGACTCCGAGTGACAATTTCGCAATAAACCTCAATAGGGCTTTACGTTTTCTTTCTTTCCGCCCCCGCAGCGAAAAAGAGGTGATGGATTATCTTAAGAAAAAACAAGTCGATGAACTTAATTCTCAAAAAATCATAGATAAGCTTAAAGAACACAAATTCTTAAATGACGAGGAGTTTGCAAAATGGTGGATTGAACAAAGGACATTAATTAAGCCAAGAGCATGGAGGATTATCAAATTAGAATTGAGAGCAAAGGGAATAGACGATGATGTAATTCAAAATTCAGAATTCAAAATTCAGAATGATCTTGAAACTGCAGTTAAATTAGCGCAAAAACGCCTGCCAAGATACAAAAATTTACCTAAGCTTGAAATTTATCAAAAACTAGGCAGGTGCCTTGTTTCCAAGGGATTTGATTGGGAAACGGTAAAGAAAAGCATTGACGAGGTATTTTCTAAAGAGTATAATTAAATTTAATAAAGACACGGGAAGTTGTTTTATGAAAAAAGTAAAAACTTTTCTTCAAGAACTATTTAAAAGGCTTAAAATTTAAGCCTGCTTCGTCGTGTCCTCAAGATTAAAATATTATGCAAAACCAGGATTTAGTAAGTCTAGAAAAAAAACTCCTTGAAAAACAAGAGAAAATTGACAACGAGAAGGAACAGCTTGAAAAAGAAAAAGAGCGGTTGGACGAGCTTAAAGACGAATACAGGCAAAAACTATCGAAAACTTCCCAAATGACAGCCGACGAAGCAAAAAAAGAACTCCTAAAAGAAACAGAAGACAAAGAAACTGCGGCTTTAGCTAAACTTATTAAAGAACGGGAAGAAGAGGCAAAAATAACTTCGGACAGAAAAGCAAGGGAAATTTTAGTTGACAGTATGCGCCACGGAGCGCTCAATTATATAGCGGAATATACGGTTTCTGTGGTAAAAATTGAAGACGAAGATTTAAAGGGCAGGATTATCGGTAAAGAAGGAAGAAATATCAGGGCGTTCGAACAGGCAACCGGAGTCGATGTGGATTTAGACGAAGAAGGAGTAATAAGACTTTCTTCATTTGACCAGGTAAGGCGCGAAGTTGCCAGAAGATCTTTGGAGATATTGATAAAAGATACGAGAATTCAGCCTTTCAGGATAGAGGAAATAGTAAGTGAGACAAGGAAAGAAGTTGAAAAAATTATGCTTGAAGAGGGCGAAAAACTTGCTCATGAAGTCGGGGTTTTTAATTTACCGCCCGAACTTTTGTCTATTTTAGGCCGCTTTAAATTTAGAACTTCTTACGGACAAAATTTAATAGTACACACCCTGGAAGAAACAAAAATAGGTATTCATATTGCAAGTGAAATAGGTGCGGATGTTAACATTGTCCGTTTGGGATGCTTGTTCCACGATATTGGCAAAGTGGTTGAGGGGGAAGGAAGCCACGTTAAGTTGGGTGTCGAATTATTAAAAAGATTTAATATTCCGGAAACAATCGTCAATTGTGTTGCGGAGCATCATGAAGATAAACCTTTCTCTTCGGTAGAATCAATAATTGTTTATATTTCAGATTCGATTTCGGGAGCAAGGCCGGGAGCAAGATACGAAGACGTTGAGGAATACGGGAAAAGGTTAAAAGATATGGAAGAAATTGCCAAAAAATATGATGGCGTTGAAGACGCTTATGCTTTTGAAGCAGGAAGAGAACTTAGGGTTATTATAAATCCCGGGAAACTCGACGATGCCGAAACGACTTTGGTTGCACAAAAAATTAGAGAAGAGGTAAGTAAATCCTTAGCCGTTCCCGGCGAAGTAAAAGTCACGGCAATCAGAGAATTCCGCGCAGTTTCCTCCGAATCAACTCCCTAAATGGGGCTTGACAAGTATCTCATTTACGTTGTATTGTTAAGCTAATCACAATAAGCCACTAGCAACTAGCCGCTAGCTTTTAGTTAAACTGATTGCTAGATGCTGATTGCTAGATGCTGGATGGGGAGGTGAGTTAATTTGACAAAAAAAGATCTAATAGAATTAGTCGCTAAAAAATCAAATCTTACAAATAAAGCATCAAGGGATTCGGTTTCCGCTTTTCTTAATGGGATCAGGGATTCTCTTAAAAGAGGCGAAAAAGTTGTAATAACAGGCTTTGGAACATTCAGCGTTAGAAAGAGAGCGTCAAGACCGGGCAGGAATCCCAAAACAGGGGAAAAGATTACAATTGAGGCCAGAAAAGCGCCTGGATTTACTCCGGGAAAAACCCTTAAGAAGGCAGTCAGATAAATTTAATAACTTCGCTTTTTTTGCTATAATACAAACTAAGGTATATGACAATACGACTTAGAACGGCCTTTTTTATAGCGTTAGGAATTATTATTGTTTGGTTTTTTTATGTTGAAAGGGCAATATTAACTCCTTTTATTTTAGCTGCTATCTTTGCCTATCTTTTTAACCCCGTCGTTAATTTTTTCTCGCATAAAATAAAACTTCCCCGCGCAGTTTCTATAATAATTATTTATGCGCTAATTATCTTAGTCGTTATTGCAGGTAGTGTATCTTTATCCAGGAGGATACTGGATGAGTCATCCGAGCTTACACAATTTGCTGTTACTCTAAACAAAGAGGCTAAGCATCAGGTAGATGTTTTACCCGATTGGGTAAAGCCGGCCGTTAGCGACACTATTTATTCTATACAAAAAACTAAGGTATTCTCTGCTCCCTCCGATCTTTCGTTTTTTCCAAAAGCTTTCTCAAGAGTTTTGAGTTTCATAATCTTTCTTTTTTCCGCCTTTTATTTCCTAAAAGAGGGAAAAGGAATGCGGGATAAATTACTAAATTTTATGCCAAACGAGTATAAATTTGAAGTAGAAATATTACTCCGCAAAATAAATACTGCGCTCGGGAGTTATTTACGAGGACAAGTATTTTTAGTCTTATTAGTTTCTTCGGTTCTTTTTATTGCGCTTTCTATCTTGGGAGTTAAATTTGCTTTAATTTTGGCTATTTTTTCGGGACTTGCGGAAATCGTCCCGATTATCGGTCCTATCGTAGCGGCATCTCTTACTGCAACAGTCGCTTTTATTGGCGGGACATCAAATTTTTCTCTCGCTCCGTTACAAACTGCAATAGCAGTTGTTGTGATTTACACCGTTGTCCGCCAGCTGCAAGATTATTTAGTTAATCCTTATATAATGGGAAAAATAACGAAATTACATCCTCTTGTGATTCTTTTTGCGGTCTTAGCCGGAGAACATACGGCCGGCATTTTGGGATTAATCCTTGCAGTTCCAGTGGCGGGAGTTCTTCGAATTTTTCTTGACTTTTCTTTAGATAAGATAAATGGTAAAAGCAAAGAATAAAAAGTTCTTTGGAAGATAGTAAGCCAGATTCTGTTTTAAGTTGCAATCTATCTCAAATTGTGATGATTGGTCACATAGGTCCGATGTTACTTCGGACTGCCCTCAAACTTTGATGCTCCCGTAAAGCAGGTAATAACGCATCGTTCGGAGGTTGCAGCAGGTAGGATTGCCTTTACCCCGTACCGAATGGTACTGGGGCGTTTCACCCATCAGTCATGATCTTTCGATTTTAGGCCAATGATCGTCTCTGTGGCTCTCCCTTTGAGTTAATTCTCTCAAGGTGCCCCGATAGTTTCCTATCGGGACCACTAGCGCTTACGCGTCGGAGCTTGCGCTCCATCCCCGGCTTTATCCCGTTAGAAAAATTTTCTAAACGGGACTTTACACCTGTCTGGACTTTCCTGTCCGATGTCGTCTTGCGACTCTTCGGACTAGCAACTCATCTTCCAAAGAACACCGGTATTTTACCCCAAAAACAGGGAGAAATCAAATTTTTGAGGCTAATTTATGTTTGGCAGAGTATGTTATACCTATTGCTTCGCAAAGGCATCTCATATTATGCGCTGCATAATATTTTATATTCACAATTTTGACACAAGACATTCCCGCTGCATTTAAAATCACTATTTTCGATTTCTGCAATTTTTGCTATCAAGTCATCTTCCAATTTTTCCAGC
This sequence comes from Patescibacteria group bacterium, assembly GCA_023485865.1. Taxonomy (GTDB): domain Bacteria; phylum Patescibacteriota; class Microgenomatia; order Levybacterales; family UBA12049; genus JAMCZC01. The sequence continues at coordinate 8,486 of JAMCZC010000037.1, forward strand.
TCTTCTTTTTTAAATGTCATAGTTTTCTTGCTATTTTTCTCCAGAAAATGAAGAGTTAATGTTATATTTTCCGGGCTACGGTTCAAAATGTCATCTTTTACGCGGGTGGCCGCAAGCGCATAAATTTCTAATTGAAGCTTGTGTGCCTTATCTGCTTTTGGACTATCTGCGCCGGTTTTGTAATCAATGATTTCAATACCTGTTCCTTTTTTATCAACACGGTCAATTTTTCCGGATATCCTTACGCCGTTTTTTAAAATAAATGAAAAAGGTAGCTCAATTCCCAAAGGTTTTACCGGAGGGTTACACTCTTTTCTATAAAATTTTTCTAAGATTTTATTTGCCTGAAAAAAACGTTCTTGCTCGTGCTTTTTATTATCATATCCGTCGTTTATCCATTCTTTTTCAAGTATTGTTCTTAGTTCTTTTAGGGATGGAACGCTGCCTTCCTGGACTTTTTTGTAAAATTTATAAAGCGTATTGTGCAAAGAAATTCCAAAGCTTTGAACAGCCGCAATGGGAGTCGGAATATTAAAAATAACTTTGGCTTTGTAGTGTAAAGGACAAATGTCAAACATCTGAAGATTCGAATAAGTTAGATATGTAATTTTAAGCGGTTGTCTTTCTTCTTCTTTTTCGTTAGTCTCTTCATATGCCGAAAGAACCTCGGTAAGAGATAATTGCTGAGTATCTTTTAATACCTCTTCCTGCTCCTGCAATTTTGGCAACGTCTCGTAAATAAACGGAGAAAGTTTTTTTGTGCGTTTTGCTGTTCCGTAAAAGTCGGAAGCAGTAAAATACAAAAGCTCTTTTGCCCTAGTCATCCCGACATAGAAAAGTCTTCGTTCTTCCTCCAAGTGAAAATCCACATTTTTTGGCAATTTTTCTTTAATAATACCCGCCGGTAAAGGAATTTTTTCCGTTCTTTCCCGTGTTGGGAAACGGTCGGAAACAAGATTAACTAAAAATACGACTTTAAACTCGAGTCCCTTGCTGGAATGTACGGTTAAAATGTTAACAGCGTTTCTGTCTCTTACGTCAACGTCTGCCGCGGTCGGGCTGTCTCCCAGTTGTAGCATTAACGTTAGCCATTCGACTAAAGTGAATATATTACTGTTTTCGCGTTCTGTTTCAAAATTTTTTATTCTGTCGAAAAACTTTGCGATATTTTGCACCCGGCGTTCTTCCTTAACAGAATTAGATTTCTCAAGTGTTTTATAAAGTCCCGAATCGACCAAAAAATAATAAAGAATTTGCCCTGCCTGTTCTTTTTTACTTTTTTCAAGGTGTCTTTCTGCCATTTTTTTAAAGTTTTGCAATTTTTCCTGAGTCTCGTGTTTTAGGAAACTTTGATTAACGTTATTTAGTGCTTCAAAAAGCGTAAGGTTTTTCTTTTTCGCAAAATTTAGAAGGTAATTTAATTCAATATAGGAAATATTTAAAATATCCATAGAAAGTACTCTAAAAAGAGAAGCAGAATCCGAAAGATTAGTTAAAAACGTAAGATAGGCGATTAAATCTTTTATCTCCTCCTGCTGAAAAAGGTATCCCGGTCCTAAAAATTGATAAGGAATTCTATGTCTTTGCAACGCTCCCGTAATCATTTGCGAATGGATATTTGCACGAACTAAAACAGCCATATCTTTGTACTCATAAGTTTCTTCCAAACTTTTTATAGTTTTTGCAATTACGTCAGCTTCATCCTCCGATCTTTGTTCATGAATAAAAATAATTTCTTTTTCTTTTGTGCCGGAATGGCTCTTAAGTTTTTTGTCTATTTTTTCAACAACCTCAAGTCTATTTGGATTATTGTACTGAATAAGGCGGTACGAAGCGTCCAGGATTGTTTGGGTTGATCTATAGTTATCAACGAGAGTAATTATTTTTGCTTTTGGAAAAGTTTTCTTGAATTGTAAAACATTGGAAACCGCAGCCCCCCTAAATCTGTAAATGGATTGATCATCGTCGGCAACTACCGTAATATTTTTGTCCGTTCCGGCAAGTAAGATTGCCAATTCATTTTGCGCGTAGTTGGTGTCTTGAAATTCATCAACCAGCAAAAATTTAAACTGGCTTTGGTATCTTTTCAGAATGTTCGGTCTTGTCCTAAACAACGAAAGAGTATTAGAAATGAGATCTGAAAAATCCATTACGGACTCTTTGCTTTTCAAATTTTCGTAAGCCCTGTACGCGTTTGCTAGTTCTTTATACTCTTCCGTTTCTAACTTTTGACTTTTGCCCGCCCCGCTTCGCTTGTCGAGGCTGGGGACTTTTGACTTTTGAACTTGAGCCCAATGAAGATACTCATTGGGCGATATGTCTTCATCTTTTAATCTTGAAAAATGAGTTAGCAGTGCATCCAGGAATTTGGTCGGATTTCCAAGCGGTTTAAAAAGTTTAAGTCCCAAATTAAACATGTTTTGGCGCACAAGGAGGACCGATTCGGCTTCGGAAATTAATTTATAATTCGGGTCAAGGCCTATGGCATACGCATCATCACGTAAAACCCTATCGCAAAACGAATGGAATGTCTGAATCCATAAATTTGTATAACCGTAAGGAAGCAGAATGTCGACCCGCTCCTGCATTTGGAAAGCTGCTTTCTCGGTAAAAGTCAAAGCAAGTATCTCCGAAGGATTAGCGTTTTTCTCCAAGATCAGATATTTTATTCTTTCGGTTATTACCGTTGTTTTTCCGGTTCCTGCTCCGGCAATAATTAGCAGAGGGCCATTGCCATGTTTTATTGCTTCCTGTTGATGTTTATCAAGTTTTATACCTTGCTTCATGCAGGTATTGTACCACAGAACATTTTACCTAAAGTTAATCATTGCGCAGATAATTAACAATAAGCTATTCAACCGTAACAATTCCTGTCTGACTTGCGTTTAAGTGATTGTGATAGGTATATTTACCTGCTTTTTCAAAAACTACAGAAACGCTAGCTCCATCAGCAAATTGACCAAGGTTTAAAAAGGGCCATAAAAGATGAGTTGGGTGAACATCGGAATTTACGGTAACAGGGGACCCGCTTTTGTTTGTCCATACAACTCTTTGCCCTGTTTTTATGGTAATTGTTTGCGGTTCAAAACCTTTATTTGTAGCGGTTACCGCTTTTCCTTCAACCGGTTTCGTTTGTGTCGCAGGTTGTTTTTGAGCAGTTTGATTAATTTGATTATTTTTTGTTTTATTGCCAAGAAGATAGAATTCTCCCAACAATATAACGATCGCAGCTATTATTAAAAGAAATTTATTATTCATTTTTCACCTCCCCTCGTAAGTAGTAAAAATACGTTACCATTTTTTAAAATATAATGCAATTATTATTCAATCTCTTTTGTTTTTTCTTCAAGAGACTTTGTCGAATTTAATTTTTGTCCAATTTGAGAAAATCCCGTTGTCACATTTCCAAATTGTGAGTAAGCGTTATTAAGATGTTTTCCCAAAACTCCTAAATTTTCATCGACCTTATCGTAATCGATTCGCAAAGCTCTAATAATCCCGAATAATTCCTTAGATTTTGTTTCCAGTTTTTTCCCCTCAAAAGAAAGAAGAATTGTTTGCAATACTGCGTAAAACGTTGAAGGAGAAACAATATATACCCTCGACCTTCTTGCGTAATCCATAAGCTCCGTTTCATTTACTACCTCATAATAAACCGATTCGCTTGGAACATACATTAGGGCAAAGTCCATTGTTCCTTCTTCCGGTAAGATGTATTTTTTCGAAATTGCATCAATATGTCTCTTAACGTCTCTTAAAAAGTCTTTTTTAAAATTCTCTTTTTCTTTGCCTTCTGATCTTGACATTTTTTGGAAATTTTCCATTGGAAATTTTGAATCAATCGGTAAAATTCCGGCTTCCGTTTTTATTGCCGCATCGACTTTTTCTCCGGATTTAAATTCGTATTGTAAATTAAAACTGTTTTTTGGAAACATCTGGGAGATTAAATCTTTTAGAACCTGTTCTCCGATATTCCCGCGGAGCTTAGGGCTTTTCAAGAACTCCTGTAATTCCTTCATGTTTCTGCCTATTTCGCTCATCTGCCCAATTTCCCTGTTAACTCCTTGTATGACCATTGCCGTATTATCCAACCTTTCATTTAGTTGTTTGGAGTTTTCCTGCAATGTTTTAACCATATTGTTTGAAGAGTTACTTATTGCCGATTGCATGGTTTTTAACCATTCTAAAAGAGCCTCGTCTGTTTTTGGTTTGCTAATTTCCGAGAGCTTCTTATTGATAAAAAAGAGGATAAAAACAAATCCAAAGATAATAAGTAAGATAACGACTAAGGATTCAGTTTGCATATTTATATTTTACCACTTAATCAAAGTATAATTCCGGATCTGCGGTTATTTTTTGCCATTGTACCTCTTTGAAATAAAAAACTCCCGCAGCGGCAATCATCGCGCCGTTATCGGTGCAAAGAAATTTTTGCGGAATAAAAATTTCAGTATTTGGTATTTGGTATTTGGTATTAAATATTAATTCCTCTTTTAGTTTTTGGTTGGCGGCAACACCGCCGCCCAAAAGAATAGATTTAACCTTGTATTTTTTTGCGGCTTTTAAAGTTTTATAAATTAGAATATCAATTATCGTTTTCTGAAGACACGCGGAAATATCCTGAATATCTTTTTGAGTTAGTTTTCCATTATTATTTTCTCTAAGTTTTAAAATTTCCCTAAAAACCGCGGTTTTAAGACCGGAAAAAGAAAAATCAAAATCATTAGAATCTATCAAGGGTTTTGGGAAATTAAAGCGTTTAGGATTTCCTAAAGTTGCCGCTCTTTCAATTGCCGGGCCTCCAGGATAAGGCAAACCTAAAAGTCTTCCTATTTTGTCAAAAGCTTCGCCTGCGGCATCATCTCTTGTTCCGCCGAGCCATTTTGTCTTGCCGTGCCGCTTCATCAATACTAAGTCGGTATGTCCTCCGGAGACTATTAAGGCAATGGCAGGGAACTTGATTTCGGATTTCGGATTTCGGATTTCGGATTTTTCGCTAATAAAATTGGCATAAATATGTCCAAAAAGATGATTAACGGGAATAATGGGCTTATTAAAAACATAAGCTAAAGTTTTAGCTGTTTCTACACCAACCAAAAGAGAACCGATTAGTCCGGGTCCTACTGTTACGGCAATTGCGTCGACAGTTTTTATGTCGGTGTCTTTTAATGCTTTCTCAATAACGGGAATAATAAATTTTACCTGTTCTCTTGCGGCAATTTCCGGAATTATCCCGCCGGTTTGTGAATGTAGGACAAGCGAGGATGAAATGGCATTTGATAAAAGCGTTACTTTATTGTCACTTTTTCCTCCTTCAATAATTGCCGCCGCAGTTTCATCGCAGCTTGTTTCTATGCCCAAAATTTTCATATTAATAGTTAATTATGACAGTATCGTTTTTCTGAAATTTATATTCTTTAGAAAGTCCTGCATTTATTTCCAAAACGGTATCCGAGGGCTCATCGGGTTTATAAATCGGCAAGGAGGAATTGGGAGATGTTGGAGGAGGAACATCGCTAAATATTTTAACTATTTTCCCGTTTTTTATAAAAATAATATCTATTGGGAACTTCATATTTTTCATCCAGAAAGAATAAAATCCGGATTTGCCGAAAGGAAAAATCATACTAAAGTCTTTCGGAATGCTATTGTATTTTGCAAGCCCTACTTCTTTTTCCTTGTCCGTTTTGGCAATCTCCAAGTTAAAAATATGATTATTAATTATCGCTTGAGGTGTTTTTTTAATTTGGTGTTTATAATTTAAAAATACAAAAAGGGCAGAAAGCGCTAATAGTGCAAAAATGAACAATCTTTTCATAGCTTGTTTTCTTTTGCTATTATATCAGCGAGTTTGGTCGTTGATTTGTCTAGAATTCTGTTTATAACAGATGCTACCTCCGCGTTAATCAGTTTTGCCTGTCTTTTATTATGGATTTCTTGCGGGCTTTTTTTTGTTGTTGCGATAACGTCCGGTTTTAGGTTAATGACTAAATTGTCGTAGTCGGAGTTTCCTTTCATTTCTTTTAAAAGTACAACGTAATCGATAGGTTTTAATGCGGAAAGAAGCAATGCTCTGTTTGCTTGGGAATTTATCGGCCTGTTTTCTCCTTTGTATTTTTTAACATTTTCATCGTTTTCTAAAAGGACAAACAATACGTCGCCTCTTTTTTTAGCTGCTTCTAAAAATTTGATATGACCAATATGAAGAATGTCAAAAACGCCTCCCGCTAAAACAACTCTTTTGCCCATCCGTTTTAATTTCTTACTTATTTTTATTGCTTTTTCTGTAGTAATAATTCTATTCATTCCTTGGTTCCCCTTAAATAAATAGCTTGCCAGGGTCTGTAATTGGAAACAAATTTGTCATAAATTATTTGTTTTCCATTTTTCGTAACTGTTCTTGTAAAGTAAACATCTGCTCCGGCGGCGGCAAAATCTGTCTGTTTAATTTGTCCTTTTGGAAGTGTCGGGTCATCTTGGTAAAGGTCCGGTGGGGCAGGCGTAATGTTAGACACCACAGGTTTTGTCATGCTAACTTGCCGCCCGTCTTTTGTTCCATACAGATAAAATGCCAAAGATAAATTGTCAAGATCAACCTGACTTTGGATTAAAATATAATTTCCGGTATCGTTTTTAAATTTTAAATCAACGCTTGGGACAAAAATGGTCGCATCAAGTCCCGGGGGTGAATCTTCTTCGTAATATCCCACCCTATATGCGTGAGCGTTTCTTTCCACAATAGGAAGCCCTGCGTTAAGTAAGGCCCTAAAAAAAGTCGTTGAGACCTGACATATTCCTCCTCCATCTCCTAAAACTGTTTTTCCATTTTGAATAACATAGGCTTGCTGGTAACCTGTGAAAGCAGAAACATCGCCCAAGGCCTTATCAAAAGAAAAAACTTCTCCCGGAGCAACTAATACGCCGTTGAGGCGAGAAGCTCCTAATGCAACATTGTGGATTCTGCTTGGGATTGAGTGGAAAAAAAGAGAATGACCTTCTCCTATTAACTCTTTTATCCCAAGGTCGTTTGCTTTATCTATTGTTATTTTGGGTTCAATCACTTTAATTTGCAAAGGAATAATAAAAACCATTCCTTTCTGCGAAGAAACAACAGCCAGAGCCTTTGAAAGCAGCTGATTGCCTAGCGCCTCTTTATCAATTTCATGTCCGTTAACAGACGGTCTAAAGGCAGTTACTCTGTTATTTGCAAATGTAAATAATGCATCAACGGGCTTATCTTCTATTTTTTCCGAAAGTGCGGAAAGAGCGGTTGCAAGTTTGTCCTGCGAATATGAGTAAGATGGCGTAAGGTTTATACCGTTAACATATGCCTGAACAATAAGGCTAATATTCGAGATTAAATTATTTGTCTTCCCAAGGTTAAAGGCTTGGTTGGCAAGAAGACTTGAATTATAGCCAAAGTCAATTTGCTCTGCAGATGCGGTTGCCAAGCCCTTATCGCTTGTAAATACAAAATTAATATCTTTAATTTGATAATTCTTATTTTTAAAATAATTATATACTTGAATTTCTGTTTTTCCTCCGAAATTTACTCCATTTATCATAACTCCCGGGTAAACAACATTTTTGTAAACGTTTTTGAATATAAGAAAACTAAAGCTTGTTATGAAAAAAAGAGCCAGCAAAGCTCCCGTAGAAAACCAAAAAATTACCCGGCCAAGATGCAGAAAATGTTTAGGTTTAATACGGGGAATTTTCATTTGATATGATGTATATTAGGTATTATACTATAAAATAAGGTAGTTATGGATGAAAATACACTTTTCCAACCGCAAAATTTAAATCAGGGTGAGAGTGGTTATCAACCGCAACCCCAAGCTCAACCTCAAGTGCCAAATATACAAGTACCGCCCCCCCCTCCTCTGCCGCCTGAAGACAATTCCTCTTCGGGTTTCCCGTTGATGAAAATAGCAAAGCTCCTAATAGGATTTTTAGTGGTGCTTTTTTTTGCAGTAATTGTATTTACCGTTATTATTCCATTTTTTACTAAAAACAATAATCAAAAGGTAACGCTTACTTATTGGGGGCTATGGGAAGATAGCAGGATTATGCAGGCTGCAATCTCTGATTTTCAAAGACAATACCCAAATATTACGGTAAATTATTCAAAACAAGATATAAAGCAATACAAAGAAAGACTGGTAACAAGAATTAATAATGGCAACGGTCCGGATATTTTCCGTTTTCATAACAGCTGGTATCCAATGCTTTCGGGTATTTTGCTTCCTTTGCCAAGCGACACAATTTCAAAAAGTGATTTTAGCAAGTGGTTTTATCCCGTTATGCAAAAAGACTTAATAAAAAACGGCGCGATATATGGTGTTCCTCTTCACATAGACACCCTTGGTCTATATGTAAATTCAGACGCTTTTAGTGCTGCAGGACTAAAGCCTCCTACCAACTGGAATGACTTTATTAGTGATTCAAAAACACTTACGGTAAAAGATGCGGATGGCAAGATAAAAACAGCAGGTGCCGCAATGGGAACCTTTGATAATGTAAATCATGCTCCTGACATCCTTTCGCTTCTTCTAGTGCAAAATGGAGTGGTTTTAAGCAACATGGCATCAAATCCCCAAAGAGTAACGGATGCGCTGAATTTTTATACTTCTTTTGCTTTAGGAGGCGCTAGTGTATGGGATAGCACTCTAGATACATCACTTCTTGCGTTCACAAAAGGAAACTTGGCAATGTATTTTGGTTACTCCTGGGATTATTTTGCAATAAAAGCGGCAAATCCCAATCTTAATTTTCAGGTAGTCCCGGTTCCACAGCTTCCAAATAATAATGTAAACCTCGCAAGCTATTGGGCGGAGGGAGCTTCGGTTAAAAGCAAGCACAAGAAAGAAACGCTTCTTTTTATGAAATTTTTGGCAAATAAAAATACGCAAGATTTATTATATTCCGAAGAAGCAAAAACCCGAAGCTTTGGAGAACTATATTCAAGGGTCGATTTGGCCGATAAATTAAAAGATAATGCCTACGTTTACCCGTTTATTCAGCAGGCTAAAACAGCCGTCTCCTCGTTTTTTGTTGATGGGACATTCGATAATGGTTTAAACACTCAAATGAATACCTATCTTGGAAATGCGGTCAACTCGATTTTTAACAATGTTTCTGCTGAAACCGCAGCTGATACTCTTTTCCAGGGAGTTTCCCAGGTGTTAAAACAGTATGGGCAGTAGTCAGGAGCAAATATTTAAAACCCTGCTCTACAGCGATATCTTTAATTATCCTCTTTCCAAAGAAGAAATCTGGAAATTTCTGATTTCCCACACAAAGCAAGATAAAAAAGAAATTTGGGAATGTCTAAATGCTAAAAATACCCTTTTTGAATCTAAAAACAGCTTATTTTTTATCAAAGGCCGGAAAAATATTGTTAACACAAGAAGAGAAAGGGAAAAATACAGTTTGCAAAAGATTGTCTTTGCCAAAAGGATCATTCAGAAGCTGGCAATAATACCAACGGTTTATTTTATAGGCATAAGCGGTGCGTTGGCAATGAAAAATTCAGACAAAGATGACGACATAGACTTATTTGTTGTTACGGCAAAAAATTCAGTTTGGACAACAAGATTATTAATGGTAATTTTCTTAAGCCTCTTAGGAGCTTACAGAAGGAAAAAAGATAAAAATGTCTCTAATAAAATATGCCTGAATATGTTTATTGACCAGACGGCCTTATCGTTTTCCAAACAAAGAAACGATTTGTATACAGCTCATGAAATTTCTCAAATAACGCCAATTTTTAACAGAGATAAAACCTATGAGAAGTTCCTTAATTCCAACGTTTGGATAAAAGAATTTCTTCCCAATGTCTTCAGTCAAAAACCGAGAGCTCCTTTTGTATCAAAAATCTCATTTATTAACAAAACCATTAGTTACTTATTAAGAATTCCAATAACCGAGTTTTTGACAAGAAGTATTCAATTTCGGTATATGAAAAAAAACATCACGAAAGAAACGATTTCGAATAACTTTTTAGCTTTTCATCCATTTGATTATAAAGTATATGTTGTAAATAATTATAAAAAGAAAATTGCCAAATACGTATATAGTGTTTAATACTAGAGGTCATTGACAAAGGTGTCGTTTTCTTATATTATTCGATAAATTAATCGTATTTATCCAAAATTTTCCCTCAAGTGATTTGTGAGGGTTTTATTTTAAATAAGGCTTAGAAATATGGACAGTAAAAAAATTTATCTAACAAAAGAAGGTCTTCAAGAACTCAAAAAAGAGTTTGAAAAGCTTTCAAAAACAAAAAGGCCGGATGTTTTATCGAGAGTGTCGCAAGCAAGAAGCATGGGCGATCTTTCCGAGAACGCAGAATATGTTGCCGCAAGAGACGAACTATCATTTATTGACGGCAGAATAGATGAGTTGGAAGAGCTTCTAAAGCAAGCAGTCATTATAGCTGAAAGCGGAAGCAAGAATTCAAACCATGTTGTAAAATTGGGTTCAAAAGTGACATTAACTGTAAAAGGAAAAAAGGAAGATTTTATGGTTGTAGGCGAATGGGAAGCAGACCCGCAAGAGAAAAAGATTTCTCATGAGTCTCCTTTGGGTAAAGCACTTATTGGTAAAAAAATTGGGGAAAAAGTTGAAGTAGAGGCGCCTGCCGGAAAAGTTCTTTACACAATCGTTTCCGTCAATTAAAATAAACCTAAGGTTAAAAATTTTATCCTCAAATTTATGGCAAAAAATACGATGCTGGCAATTCTTAAGGAAAAAAAGGGACCAGGCGTTACTCTTAAAGAAGTTCCAGTTTCCGAAACTCCGAAGGGAGAAGTTAAAGTAAAGGTAATCTATGCTTCAATTTGCGGAACAGATGTCGGCATATACGATTGGACTCCATGGGTTGCAGAAAAATTAACCCCCCCTATTATTATTGGACATGAAGTTGTTGGAGAAATCATCGAAATAAATGGCCAAGCGCCACGTCTAAAAAAGGGCGATATTGTTTCTTCGGAAACCCATATTTTCGATAACACTTGTTATCAGTGCCGCATTAACAATAGGCACATCTGCGAAAACGTTCAGTTTTTTGGTTACGGAAGAAACGGCGGGTTTTCGGAATACGCCACAATTCCAATTCATACTACCTGGAAGAATGATTCGCGCATTCCCTTGGAGGCGATGAGCGTTCAGGAGCCACTCGGCAACTCGGTCAATGTAATAACCAAGGCAGGCGTTGCGGGTAAAAAAGTGCTTATCATGGGATTAGGACCAACCGGTTTATGCGCGGGTATGGTTGCCAAAGTGTATGGAGCATCAGAAGTGGTTGGCTTAAACAGAAGAGAATATCGACGCAAACTTGCTAAGCAAATTGGTTTTGACAGAGTGTTGGAAACATTACCGGAAAAAGAATATGGTACGTTTGATGTGGTTTGTGAGATGAGCGGGAATATTGACACGATTCAAATTGCTCTTAATGCCGCACGTATAGCCGGTAAAATTATTGCTTTCGGAACGCCTAAAAAAAATGTTGAATTTGACTGGGGTGTTCTTATCAATAAAGAAATAACCATAGAATCTGTATTTGGCCGCCGTATTTGGGAAACATGGTATCAAACTTCAGACTTGCTTATCAGCGGAAAGATTGATCTTCGTAAAATTATAACCCACCGCTTTAAATTAGCGGAATTTGAGAAAGCAATGGGAGTTATGAAATCAGGAGAGTGCGGAAAGATAATGTTAATTCCATGAGTATCAGCGATTTTTATAAGCAACTTGAAGAAGTAACAAAGGCGGGAAAACCTCCGCGAGTTATTGAGTCGGGGCAAGGAGCATATCTTACAATCGGCGGGGTAAAAAAACTTAATTTTTGCTCTAGCCATTATCTTGGGCTCGCTGAGCATCCGAGAGTAAAGAAAGCAGCGCAAGACGCAATTGAGAAATATGGATTAGGGACAGGTTATCGAACTTTGGCAGGAACTCATATTCTTCATCTGGAACTTGAAAAAGCGATAGCAAAGTTTAAGGGGACAGAGGCCGCAGTTGTTTTTTCCAGTGCCTACATGGCTAATGCGGCAGCAATACAAACAATTATCAGTAAGGAAGATATTGTAATTTCGGATGAACTAAATCATGCATCAATAATAGATGCGGTAAGACTTTCCGGAGTAAAAAATAAATTCATTTATAAACATGGAGACGCAAAAGACTTGGAGATACAGCTTAAGGAAGCCGAAAAAATTGTCAGGCAACCAAAAACTGACGGAAATAAGCCCTTAATATTAATTGTCACGGATGGAGTTTTTTCCATGGACGGAGATTTAGCGCCGCTTCCCGAAATTGTAAAGTTGGCAGAAAAATATCAGGCGTTGACAATGGTTGATGATGCTCATGGTGAAGGAGTGATGGGACGGGGAGGAAGAGGAGTGGTTGACCATTTTGGATTGGTTGGAAAAATTGACATAGAAATTGGGAGTCTTTCAAAAGCTTTTTCCGTGATAGGCGGATTTATCGCCGGTAAAAAAACATTGATTGACTACTATAACCTAAAGGCAAGACAGAGACTTTTTTCAATTGCCTTAACGATTCCTGATACAGCGGCTTCTTTAGAGGCAATAAACATCTTACTTGAGTCAGATGAGTTAGTTAAAAAACTTTGGGATAATACAAATTATCTTAGGGGCGAGTTCAAAAAATTAGGTTTTGATACGGGTCATCCGGAAAGTCCAATTACTCCGGTAATGTTGCCAAGCGAAGACATTGCGAAAGAGTTTAGTGCAAAACTTTTTGAAGAAGATGTTTTTGCAACCCCTATTGTTTTTCCAATGGTTCCTAAAGGAAAAGCCAGAATCCGTGTTATTCCTTCGGCTTCGCATTCAAGAAAAGATTTAGATTTTGGAATTAAAGCTTTTGCAAAAGTGGCAAAAGAACTAAAAGTGCTATAGAATTCTCTTATGACCAAGTATAAGTTGGTTGTTTGCGGGGGAACGTTTGACTTATTGCATAAAGGACATAAGACTTTTCTTAAAAAGGTTTTTGATAGTTCAGACAAGGTTTTTTTAGGAATAACAAGTAATTTGTATACTCAGTCCATCAAAAAGAGTCCGCAAATAGAGGATTTTGAGATAAGAAAGCAGGCTGTTGAACAATTTTTAGACTCAATAAATGTTTCAGAAAGAGTTCGAATTACCTCAATTGACAATGCTTATGAACCCTATTTGGAAACTTCAACTGATTATCAGGTGATTGCAGTAACTCCACAAACCCGGCAGACAGCTTTGGATATTAATTTAAGAAGAAAACAAAATGATGTTTCTCAATTGGATATTTTGGTTATTCCAATGGAGTTAGCGCAAGACGGAAAAGAAATTTCCTCGACAAGGATACGAAACGGCGAAATTAATAGAGACGGGAGACTTTATATGAAATCCGAATGGCTGGCCGGTAAATTAGTTCTTCCCAAGAATCTAAGAACAGAACTCCATAAGCCATTTGGGGAAGTTTTAAACGATATTCCAAAAGATTTGGACGGGCAAGAAATTGTAACAATTGGAGATATTACAACTCAAAGATTTAATCAAAATAATGTCGGACAATTTCTATCAATAATTGATTTTTTTGTTCATCGCCAAGTAAAATTTCACCAGCTTTCGGAATTAGGCTTTGACAATCAGGATTTTCTAAAAGTAGAAAATCTCCGTGGAACAATTACGCCGGAGCTTTTCACTTCAATACGAAATGTTTTTAAAACAAAAGAAGAGAAAATAATTTTGGTTGCAGGTGAGGAGGATTTGGCGGTTTTGCCGGTTTTACTTATCGCTCCTTTGGGATATTCTGTTTTTTACGGTCAGCCCAATGAAGGATTAGTCCGAGTTGACGTTACTGAAGAAAATAAAGAAAAAGCTTATCACTTGGCAGAAAAGTTTAATTTGGAAAAATAGTATTTGACAAAATTTATTATTAATGAGAAAATTTACTCCTGTTAAGAAAATGAAAATTAACGATTTTTCTAAGAAGTCCAAGAAGAACCTCTCTCCGAGGGGATTTGTCTTGGCGTAATTAACGTTTTTTAGAAAAAGACAACCCCTCAAAGGAGGGGTTTTTTAGTGCTTGTCCGCCGATAAATCGCGCCATGAACCGCGTTAGGATAGAACTGAAAAAGGTGAATGGCAAGATAAGGCGGGGGAAAGGAGGTGAAAAATTATGAGAGAAGCTAGAATGGCAAGGCAAATGGGAATACAAAGAGGAGAAAGACATCCTGCTGTGAGTATTCATGCAGGGACTACTATTGTTCCATGTGCACAAAGAGCGGAAACCTTACCAGTAACGCTAGCGCCTTTTAAAGACCATAGTAGACTCGCTTTTGTTGCATCAACCATTAGAAGTAGATCTGCTTTACAAGACGCAGCAAGTAGCTTAAGTTTGGAAGATAGTCAAAGATTAAATGTTGCGATGGGAAGAGTAATGGAAGGATTTTTAGATACTGGTATACTAAAAAGCGATGCGGTATTTAAATCGACACAAGACGGCAAACCCGATATTCATGTGATTATATTAGGAAATCCTTATCAAGATAGTAGTCTAAGATTATACTTTCATAAAGGCGAACATAATGGTGTTCCCGTTTTATTTCAGGATGCGCGGACAACAAAAAAAAGTGCCGAAAGAGTTGAGAGAGCATTTAGGCAAGAAGCAGGATATCAGCCTCCACGGGACTGGGATATTAAAAGGAGGAATTGAACAAAGTTTAAGGCTTTTATAATTTGCTCTTATTAGAAAATAATCCGATAAGCGAAAAAGGAGGTGATTAAAAGTTATGTCAGTAGAATTTGATCCAAGATTCGTAGCTCTATTGGAAGCAGAGCAACAAAGGCTTGTTTTTGGATCTTCTAAAGAACAAACCGCAGGTCCAGGTTCATCGTCAGTTCGAAGGTCGGGAGATGGTTTTGGCGGACGTTTTTCTGAATCTTCAGAACTTAATGCCGGATTTAGGGCTCGAAATACACACTCGAGTATGGATGAGAGAGCTCATGCCGGAGCTTAAAACACTTTTATAATCTTCTGTTATCCTGTAGAATATCATTGTATGTTTTGGGCCGACGAAGTAGCGCTCGAATTAAAAAAAAGAAAATTGCCGCTTGAGTGGGTCGATGACATGAAAACGCCAAGCGGTAAAATTCATGTTGGGGCTTTGCGAGGAGTGGTAATTCACGATTTGGCATACAAGACCCTAAAAGACGCCGGTGTTAATGCCAAATACACTTACATTTTTGATAATCATGATCCAATGGACTCCTTACCGATTTATCTTCCCAAAGAAAAATTTGAAAAATATATGGGAGTGCCTCTTTATAAAATTCCATCTCCGGAGATTGGTTTTGCAAATTATGCCGAGTTTTATGCAAAAGATTTTATTAGTGTATTTACAAAAATAGGTTGCACTCCTGAAATTTTATGGGCAACCGAGCTTTATGAAAGCGGCAGAATGAACGATTCTATAAAAGAAATTTTGGATAAAACAGAGGAGGTAAAAAAAATTTATGAAGAGCTTTATAAAAAACCGTTAGCTAAAGACTGGTATCCTTTTCAAGTTTATTGTATAAAATGCGGTAAAGTATCAACTACCAAAGTTATCGATTGGGATGGTAAAGAGGTTAAATTTGTATGCAGTGTCGACCGTCTTGAATGGACAAAAGGATGTGGATATGAAGGAAAAACCAGCCCTTTCAGCTCCAAAGAAAATATTGTCGGAAAACTTCCCTGGAAAATAGAG
Organism: Patescibacteria group bacterium; assembly: GCA_023485865.1. Lineage (GTDB taxonomy): Bacteria > Patescibacteriota > Microgenomatia > Levybacterales > UBA12049 > JAMCZC01. The sequence continues at coordinate 24,237 of JAMCZC010000037.1, forward strand.
TGGGCAGTAAAATGGAAAGTTGTCGGTATAACCGTTGAAGGGGCGGGGAAAGACCATATGAGTAAAGGCGGCTCCCATGATTTGGCAGATGAAATATGCAAAAGAATTATAAAATATCCTACCCCCTTTCCTTTAGGTTATGAATTTTTTCTTATAGGCGGGAAAAAAATGTCTTCTTCAAAAGGATTAGGTTCATCAGCCGCCGAAATGCTTGATATTTTACCGGCCGAGATTTTGCGGTTTTTAATGGTAAAAACAAAATTAAGCAGAGCAATAGATTTTGATCCAGGCGGCTACACAATACCTAATCTTTTCGACGAATATCAAAAATCGGCAGATGCGTATTTTTCTCGATCCGTTCCCGGAGGAAATAAGACAAACGATGACTTGGCGAGAATTTTTGAACTCTCGCAAATCTCAAAAGTTATTAAACCGCCAACAGTTAGGTTTTCGGTTCTTTGTCAGTGGGTGCAAATGCCCAACATGGGAGAGGAAATTAAAAAAGAAGGACTCGGGCTTTGGGCAAAATATGCTAGGGTTTGGGTTGATAAATTTGCTCCGGAAAATGAGAAGTTTTCGGTAAAAAACGAATTACCAAAAGAGGCTAGAAATTTATCGAGGGAGCAAAAAAAAACATTGTTAAGAATCGCGGAAGAATTAGATAAAAAGTGGACCGGCGACGAATTCCAAACAAGGATTTACGATTTGGGAAAAGAAATGGGCTTAAGCGGAAAAGAAACATTTGCCGCAATATATATTTCATTAATCGGTAAAGACCACGGACCAAAAGCCGCGTGGTTAATCCTTTCGCTTGATAAAGATTTCGTAAAAAAAAGATTTACTGAGGTTTAGCCCCGTTTGAAGATACTACTCCCGGAGTTGCTTCGCCTAACGCGCTTACAAAAAGGTCAATTTTTACTCCTGTATCGCGTAGGGCTCTTATTTGGGCATCTGTTTTAAGGCGTTTTGCTAGGGGTGAATCATTTCTTCCGATGGTAGGGGCATCCATTCTTCCTGTTATTCCTGTTTCGCAAAGATTTCTTGACACAGTTTAATATTATTACATATTTTTTATATTTTCAAGATGTTATAATTTGCTCGTGAAGAAAAAAATTTTGGTAGCAACAACAAACTCCGGCAAAATAGCAGAAATAAGCAAATTTTTAAAAGATTTACCATTTAAGATAGTTTCCCTTAGCGATGTTGGAGCAAACATTGATATTAAAGAAACCGGGAAAACGTATAAAGAAAATTCAAAATTAAAAGCTCTCTTTTATGCAAAGCTTTCCAATCTTCCTGCGATTTCGGACGACGGCGGAATAGAAATAACGGCTTTAGGAGGCGCACCGGGAATTAAATCAAGGCGTTGGTTAGGGTATGAAGCAACCGATAAGGAAATAATTGAACATATGAAAAAAATTGCCAGAAAACTTCCCGATAATAATAGAACTGCTTATTTTAAAACAGTTATAACATTTGCTTTGCCCAGCGGAAAATACTTTCAGTCAACAGGAATTGTTAAAGGCGAAATTGCCAAAGAACCGTTGTTAAAAATTCTCAAAGGTTATCCTTATAGATCATTTTTTTATATTCCAAAAATTAAAAAATTCTACCATGAAAGCCAACTTTCCAAAGATGAAGAAAGAGTATATAATCACAGGTATAAGGCAATAACTAAGTTAAAGCCAATTATTAAAAGAGAATTAGGGCTTTAACTTAAATTACTAATTTCTAATTTATAATAAAAATCTTAATATCAAATGTTTTAAAATTAAGACATTAAAAATTCATTAAAAATTAAGAATTTAAAATTTTAAATTAAACTATGATTGATATAAAATTTATCAGAGAAAATCCAAAGTTGGTAAAAGATGGGGCAAGCAGTAAAGGCGTAAGTATTAACATTGACGAGATTCTAAAAAAAGATGAACAGTACCGAGAATGTGCCTCTAAAGCGCAAAAACTTCAGGAGAAAAAAAATGCCCTCTCGGGAACATTAAAGGGTAAGCCGACTCCGGAACAGCTTCTAAAAGGAAAAGAAATAAAAGAAGCGCTTCAAAAAACAGAAATTGATCTTAAACAATGCGAAGATAACCTACGCATGGTGCTATCTCAGATTCCAAATCTCCCCAAAAAAGACGTAAAAGTTGGTAAAGACGAGACGGAAAACGAAGTAATAAAAAAGTATAAAGAGCCGCCGAAATTTATATTTACCCCAAAAGACCACCTGGAGCTCGGAGAAAAGTTAGACATTATTGATGTAGAAAGAGCATCTAAGGTATCCGGTGCAAGATTTGCCTATCTTAAAAATGACGGCGTTTTATTGGAATTGGCATTAGTAAATTTGGCAATGAAAACGCTTATTAAAGAAGGCTTTGTTCCGGTTATTCCGCAAACTTTAATTAAGAAAGAAGCAATGCAGGGTTTAGGATATATGGAAAACGGCGGCGAGGAGGATATGTATCATTTGGAAAAAGACGATTTATATCTAGTGGCCACTGCGGAACATTCAATAGTCCCAATGCACATGGGAGAAGTTTTTAAGAAAAAAGATTTGCCAAGAAGATACGTTGCGTTTTCAAGCGCCTTCAGACGAGAAGCCGGCAGTTACGGAAAGGACACAAGGGGAATTTTAAGGGTCCATCAATTTGATAAGGTTGAAATGGTTTCCTACGTACCCCAAGGCGAAGACGATAAAGAGCACGAATACCTGCTTTTTTGGGAAGAAAAACTCTTTCAATTGCTTGAAATTCCTTATCAGGTAGTAAAAATGTGCACGGGCGATTTGGGATTTCCGGCTGCAAGAAAATTTGACATAGAAGCATGGATGCCCGGTCAAAATAAATATAGGGAAGTAACTTCTGTTTCCACAGTTACCGATTTTCAAGCAAGAAGATTAAATATAAAATATCAAGACGGAAGCGAAAAACATTATGTAAATATTCTAAACGGTACCGCTTTTGCAATCGGAAGAACGATAATTGCAATTTTAGAAAATTACCAAAAAGAAGACGGTTCAGTAGAAATTCCAAAAGTTTTGCAAAAAACTTTAGGAAAAAGTGTTATAAAATCAATAAAATAGGTTTGTGATTTTTCCTTTCTATTCAATCTAAACACATTAATTTGAAGCAAAGAAAAAACCTTGACAAAACAATAGAAATATCTCAACATTAGTGTAGTTTCTGTCCACATCATTTTAAGTGACGCAGAAGGAAAGGAAGGTGAATCTGTCCATGGCAAAGAAAAAGAAGAAGAAGAAATAAATTGGTAATAAATTTGGAAATTACCAATTGATCAATTGGTAAAACCCCTCGCTTTTTAGTGAGGGGTTTTCCTTATAAATATGGTAAAATGAATATATGTTTAATGTACTTGCAAGATTCTTCGACTCCAACGAAAAAGAGGTAAGCAAACTTAACCCGCTTGTTTTAGAAATAAATTCCCTGGAAGAAAAAATAAAGAAACTGAAAGACAGCGATTTCCCCAAAAAAACCAAGGAATTTAAAGAAAGAGTTCAAGACGGCGAGCCGCTGGAATTAATTTTGCCCGAAAGTTTTGCTTTAGTCAGAGAAGCCGCAAGAAGAACAATCGGACAAAGACACTTTGATGTTCAGTTAATGGCTGCGGCAGTTTTAGCAAGCGGAAAAATAGCGGAACAAAAAACAGGAGAAGGAAAAACCTTGTCAGCAGTCCCTGCACTATATCTCCATTCATTAACAGGGAAAAGTGTTCATTTGGTAACGGTAAACGATTATCTTGCAAGACGTGACGCAGGATGGATGGGGCCGGTCTTTAAATTCTTAGGACTTAGTGTTTCATCAATTATTAGCGAGGAGTCTTTTATTTTTGACCCTTCTTACGTTAATAAAAACACACATGATTTTAGACTCTCTCATCTTAAAACAATTACCAGAAAAGAAGCCTATGAGGCGGATGTAGTTTATGGCATAAATTCGGAATACGGCTTTGATTATTTAAGGGATAATATGGCCCAGGATTTAAATTCCGTTGTTCAGCGGGGTTATTATTTTGCCGTTGTTGATGAAGTTGACTCGGTTTTAATAGATGAAGCAAGAACCCCGCATATTATTTCTGCTCCCGATGAAGAGCCGACGCAAAAATATTACGAGTACTCACGGTTGGTAGAAAAATTAACTCCGGAAATAGATTACAAAATCGACGAAAAATTAAGAACGGCCCACCTAACGGATCATGGGATAACTAAAATTGAAAAAATGTTTGGAGTTTCGGATATTTACGAAAAGGATTTTGATACCGTTTATCATTTGGAGGCCGCACTAAAAGCAAGAACACTGTTTCATAAAGAAAAAGATTATATAGTCAAAGACGGCGAAGTTATTTTAGTTGACGAATTTACGGGCCGGTTGATGATTGGCAGAAGACTCTCGGAAGGTTTACATCAGGCAATAGAAGCAAAGGAAAATGTTGCGATTCAGCGGGAATCAAAAACATTGGCAACGGTTTCTCTGCAGAACTATTTTAGGATGTATGAAAAATTAGCAGGAATGACTGGTACCGCGGTTACCGAAGCAGAGGAGTTTCATAAAATTTACAAACTTGATGTTGTAGCTATTCCGACCCATAAGGACTTAATAAGAAAAGACCACGCGGACGCAATTTATAAAACAGGCAGGGCCAAGCTCTCGGCAGTTGCAGACGAAATAGAAAAAGCACATAAAAACGGCCAGCCGGTACTAGTTGGTACAACCTCAATTGATAAAAACGAGATTGTATCGGAATTACTCCGAAGACGAGGTATAAAGCACGAAATTTTAAATGCAAAAAATCACGAAAGAGAAGCCGAAATTATAGCAAAAGCCGGAGAAAAAGGAGCTGTAACAGTTGCGACAAATATGGCCGGAAGAGGAGTTGATATTATTCTGGGGGGAGATAATCCAAAAGACGAAAACGGAATGGAAAAAAAGGAGACAAAAGAATGGGAAGTTTGGGAGAAGAAACATCAGGACGTTTTGGATGCGGGTGGGCTTTTAGTTATTGGAACAGAAAGACATGAGTCAAGACGAATAGACAATCAATTAAGAGGTAGAAGCGGAAGGCAAGGTGACCCGGGCGTTTCCCGTTTTTTCGTGGGTCTAGACGACGACATTATGAGGCTTTTTGGTGGCGAGTCAATTTCCGGCATTATGACAAAATTCAATATGCCAGAAGACGTTCCCCTGCAGCATCCATTAGTTTCCCGCGCAATAGAGCAGGCGCAAATTAAAGTTGAAGGATATAACTTTGATATCAGAAAACACTTAGTTGAATACGATGACGTTTTAAATAAGCAAAGAGAAATAATTTATCAGAGAAGAAGAAAAGTTTTAGAAGCGGGAGAAAAGGGAGGAGAAAGTTTAAAAGGAGAGATTGAAGAAAAAATAGAACAAAGTATTTCCGAAACAGTTCTAATGCAATCAGCTGAAGAATTTCAAGACGCGGAACCCGCGTCGGCTAAGCTTTCGGAAAAATTTTCAACCATTGTTCCTTTTGACGAAGCTTCTTTAAAACAAATTGCGAGCCAATTAGAGCAAATGCATTCGACTGAAGATAAGACCTCGTTTTTAACAACTATTGCAAAAGACGTATATAAGACACGCGAAGAGCAAATGGGCGGTGAACTTATGAGACAGGTTGAAAGATTTGTAATGCTTTCGGTTATGGACAACTTATGGATGGACCACTTGGATGCGATAGAAAATCTTCGCCAGGGAATTGGCCTACGGGGTTACGGACAAAAAGATCCGCTGGTTGAATATAAAAACGAGGCATACGGAATGTTTGAAAAATTAATAGACACAATTGACGATGAGATTGTGCATAGAATTTATAAAATACAAGTGCAGCAGGCCCCGCACCAGAACGGTGCAGGGCAAGCGCCGGTAGCGCCCGTGCCGCATCAACACGTACATTCACAACCTGCAGAATCAAACGTCGTTAGCGAAATCTCATCAAGCCCTAAGCCTATCAAAAGCGCTACCGCAACTACTATTGATAAAAAAAAGTTGGGCAGAAATGATCCCTGTCCTTGCGGTAAAACTGATCCAAACACGGGTAAACCTATTAAGTATAAAAAATGTCATTACCCTCAATATGGATAAGAAGCAGCAAGTGTCCCGTATAACCGCTCTTCAGCTGCGTGGACGCAGACCACGAGATGAAGTAAGGCTTATGCTGGGATGGTGCGGATCTGGTAAAAAATACAAGCGCTGCCATTATCCTAATTAGATTGATTTAGATTTAGTCGCACAATTACATCAGCATTATTTGCTGTTTGACTCTTCATCCACTTCAAATTAAAATAAGCTTGTGTCAAAGATTAAGAACTTATTGAAATTAGAGGTAGCTTTGATTATTTCAGCTTTTATCTATTATTTATTTTTCGTAAATAAAGGCTTGGTTTTTTTTGACGAGGGCTATTTTGCGCATTCTGCAGAAAGACTACTTAACGGCCAAATGCCGTACAAAGATTTTTCTCTTCAATACGGTCCCACCTATTTTTATATCCTTGCGTTTTTATTCAAACTCTTCGGTCCGTCCATACTGATAGGAAGATTTTTAAATATAGTTATTTCCCTTTTTATTATTCTGACCATTTTTTTTATTCTTAAGAAACTTAAAATAAACTCTCGTAGAACTGTTTTTCTTTCTTTTCTGTCGCTTACGGCGTTCGGCTATCCTCTAATAAATATTTCCAACATAGTTTGGATAAGTGTATTACTTTCTCTTTTATCCGTACTAACCTATATATACTGGCTTTCTTCAAAAAATATCCGACAATATCGCTTTCTTGTTATTTTAGGTTTACTATTGGCATTATCCATATCCTGCAAGCAAAACTTTGGACTAGCTTTTGTCTTACTATTTACTCTCTTGGTGGTATTTGGGGGAAAAGAGACCATTATAAACAAATTTAAAAACCTCGTTTTAATGAATGGAACATGGATTCTTGCTACATTTGTCTGGGTATATTACTTTTTTTTGAAGAGTAATTTGCAAGGACTTTTTGATTTTATTAATTACGGTAGACGTTTTGCAATAAACACAGCTTTTTCTTATCCTCCGCTAACATATTTACTTCAACCTTTGGGTATTTTCAAACTCCTCCCTTATTATCTACCGGTAATTCTATTTTTTATAGTCTTGATGCTTTTATTTAAAAAATATAGAAATTGGAGTATCCTTGCCTTTTCCCTGACGGCAATTGTAGGGTTTTTTGTCTCTGTTTACCCACAAAGCGATCTTTTGCATGTGTACCCTTTTTTTGGAATGATTTTGGTTTCTTTTTTACTGTTCCCGTTTAAACCGAGATTAAAATATCTGGTTACGGCAATAGTTTTGATAACTATTCTTACGGGTTTTTATCTTAGCATATTTATGAAAAGTTACCGCTACGAAAGCTATTATTATCAATACACAACTTATCTTAACTTACCAAGAACTCAAGGAATTCTTGTAACAAAATACACTGCAGAAAACGTAATGAAGATATCCAAATTTATAAATACTCATACGTCTAAGAAAGACTACATTTTTGCCTATCCCTACTCACCAATGCTATATTTCATTTTAGAAAGAAAAAATCCCTCTAAGGATGCACAGTATTTTCTACCTATATGGCATTTTTATGATGATAAAGTAATTATTTCGGAAATAAAAAATAAAAAAGTAAAATATATTATCGTTGACGGAGCATATAAATTCGATACTGATTTATCAAAATTTATTGAGAATCAGAAGAAAATTCTTGATGCGGGGCAATTTCAGATTTTCGAAATTAGAAGTTAAAACTAACTATACGAGTCGAATTATTTCCTTACTCTTAAAGCTGTGGCGTAACCATAACTTACTGTTTTTTTATAATTTTTTTATTTTCTCCCATTTTTATTCTAACTTCCTATTCAACTAGAGAGTGTCATTTTTTTGTCTGTGAAGATAGTCTAAATAGAACAGCATAATTTGATGCATTGACAAGGTGTAAAAAATGAGCAATACTCAACTAAGTGCATATGCTTTCGCTACGCCATATATTGAATTTGCATAAAATTTTTCTGATAGCATTGACGCTAATCTTCTTTCATATCTTAGCTCCTCAAAGCAATGCTTTCCAGCCATCTGTAGGTAGTTGGGCGTTTGTTGGTTTGAACAATTACATAATTCACAGCATTGCTGTTGACCCAAATAGCCCAAATATACTTTACGCAGGTACTCACAGTTTTGGAATATTTAAAAGTACAGATGGCGGTGGAAGTTGGAATGCAATCAATAATGGAATAACTAACCATGCTGGCTATTTCACGGAAATTGTTGTTGATCCCACCAACAGTAATATTGTTTATGCGGGAGGAGTGGGTGTTGACGATGGTAACACAGGAATACTAAAAAGCACAGACGGTGGAGCAAGCTGGGTTTATGCCCACAACGGTATTACAGATGTAGGTTTTGGCGGACCTCCTGCCGATGTGAATAGTATGATAATCGATCCCAATAATCCCACTATCCTTTATGTAGCTATTGGTAATAGATGTGGAGCAGTTTATAAAAGTACAGACAGCGCTGCGACATGGAGCCGGACTAGCGGACTAGCCTGTGATCCAACAGTAATACGCATAGATCCTTTCAATTCGAATGTTCTCTATACACGCACTGGCTGGGGTCAGGGAATAAACAATAGCGTTGATGGTGGACTGAATTGGAGTAATATTTCCAGTTTTGGTGCGAATTCTGGATTCTTTGCATTAGCCATTGATCCTTTCGGTTCAAATAACTTATATGCAAACGATAATACTGGTGTCTATAAAAGTACAGACAGCGGTCTGAGTTGGTCTCTTTCCAGTGGTGCGCTTAACAATGTTTATAAGGCGTTAGTTGGTGATCCCGTGCGTCCCAATACTGTGTATGCTGGTGAAGATGCTGGTATTGAAACTAGTGCTTATATGACAACAAATGGCGGCTCAACTTGGACAAATATAACTAACGGTTTGCCGGATGTTGGCGTTAAAAGACTGCTGGTTTCAGCGAGTGACCCTAACATTCTGTACGCAGGAACGGAGGCAGGTATCTATGCATATGGTCTTGTTCCGAACAATCAATCTCCAGTTATTGGTACTTTCACCGTTCCAACTAACCCAGTGATTATTGATTCAAATGTAAATATCAGCACAACATTTTCAGACCCAAATATAAATGACACCCATACTGCAGTATGGAATTGGGGAGATAATACAACATCAACAGGAACAGTTACGGAAAGCAATGGTTCAGGTACAGCTAGTGGAGTTCATACATATACAACTGCAGGAGTATATACGGTTGGTCTAACTGTTATAGACAACCATAATACATCAGCTAACGCAACTTACGAATACGTAGTAGTCTATGATCCTTCTGCAGGTTTTTTAACGGTCGGAGGACAATATGACTCTCAAGCCGGATGGGATATTCAAAATCCAAGCGCAGTAGGAAAGGTGATACTTGGTATAAGCGCAAAGTATATTCAAAATAATACGGCTCCGACAGGAAATGCGAAAGTGAACTTTAAAGTAGGAGATATAAACTTTACCGCAAATTCATATCAGTGGCTGGTAGTTAACAGCTCAAAAGCATATCTTATGGGAAGCGGTACTATAAACGGTTCAGGAAATTATACAATCTTCGTATCAGCGATAGACGGTAGTCAAACTGGGGGACAAAATTTAATTAGAGTACAGCTTAAGGATTCTTCGACACAAAGTATAATATATGATACTCAACCTGGTCAATCAGAAATTGTTGATCCTACAACTCCAGTTATAAATGGATCAGTAAAAGTCCACTAATTTTAGTAAGAGTGATTTTTCTTCCAACCTCTAATTTGCTATGATTTATATATGTCCAGGAAGAAAAATAATAATCTTCATTACGGGTATCTTAGAAAACAATGGACAAAAAAACATAGACAGCTCCAGAAAGAAATTTTTGATAAGCATAAAGATTCTTTTGAATGGTTAGCTAATAACTCAAGACAGCTTACCGTAGGAACACTTGCCGGAATATTTCTATTGACTTCTCCAATTATCCCTAAAATTCAAACGGCTTTTTCTTCAAATGTTGCCGCAGCGAATAAAACAATAGATAAAGGAACTTTTGTTATTTATGACCTTAAAAATGTATTACCTCAAAATGTTAGGCCATTAACACAACAGGAGGAAAAAAATGTTGCGGAAATTTTATCAAGAGATTATGGAATGAATGTTGCTGCGGAACTTGATGGGAAAAGATTAAATACAACGTATGGAATTATAGGGCAAGAGCAGCATTTGGCCAGGTATCCTGGGGACAATATGTTTACTCATTTTGATAATCCAGCAGAACAGGAAAAATATTGGGATTACGGGATGGCTCCCGGCTTAGGCGCTTGGGGTTATTTTTCAAATTCGCAAGACTCAATGTCAAAAGAAGATATTCAAAGAGAGAAATATTACATTGCAGTACAAACTTTTTTAGTTCCCGGATTTAATGAAAATTCAAAAGAATACACGGATTTTTTTAAATACAGAAAAATGCTAGTTGTAAATCCTGAAAATGGGAAAGCCATAGTTGCCGATATTGCAGATGCGGGTCCCTCACCGAGTACAGGTAAACAATTGGGAGGTTCCCCAGAGGTAATGACTTATTTGGAAAGATACGATGGCTCGCAGAGGGGACCTGTTTTGTATTTTTTTATTGATGACTCAAGTGATAAAATTCCATTAGGGCCAATTTCTTTATAGATTTTATGAAAAGTAAACATTTTTACAGTCATTTAATAGAGACTACGGATATAACAGTAGAGTTAGCGGAAATGGAGTTAACTCCGGATGAAAGAATCCACCTTATTTCACTTATTGAAGCAAATATACATAGCACCGTTGTTAATACTGTATTGTCAAATCTTACAGAGGAAGATAAAAAAATATTTCTAAAAAATTTAGTATCAAACGATCATCAAATAATCTGGACTCACTTAAAGAATAAGACTAAAAAGATAGAGGAAAAAATAATTAAGTCGGTAGGAGTTTTAAAGCAAGAATTTTATAAAGATATTAAAGAAATACGAAAAGATAAAAATTAATCTATCATTTTAGATCTTTTTCCTGCAGATTCCTCTTTTCGATTTTTTTAAGCTTATCCTCTATTGCTCTTTCAATATCAACGCCTGTAACTTCGGCAAGCTGGATGGTTGTTATTATTACGTCTGCAAACTCCTGATAGATATTTCTTTTATCAAAATTTTTCATTTTTGCTTTTCTTTGCAGTTTTAATATCCCAAGAATATCGTTACAAAGCTCTCCCACTTCTTCGTTTAATTTTACGGTTTTTGTTAAAATTTCTTTTTCCTCCTGTGTGTAAAGTTTGTAATGAGGCTTTGTCATTTCGTTAAGAGTGGTAATTCTTTGCTGCAGGTTTTTTAGATTCATATGTTCTGATTATAACACAGTTTAAGTTTGCAAAAGAAGCTGTCATAACCTACAATAACCTCATGAAGGAGCTTAAACCAATAGAGGAAACATGGAATAAAAAAAGAATTTTTTTTTGGCTAACTTTTCTTATAATGTTAGTTGCTGGTTTAATAACTTTTAAGGTTTTGGCTTTGGATAAAAATCAAGATTTTTCACAAAAACCTATCACAAATAAAACAAAATCTGTTGAAGGAACAAGTTCACGTTCAAATTCTTCAAATCAAGATAATCCCGCGGTGAATTTGAAAACAAGCGTTGCGGATCAGCTTAACAGCATAAAACAAGAAGCATCGAGCATAAATATTGCCGAAGTAGCAACTTCTTCGCCTCAGGTTCAAAAAGTGCTTGAGGATATAAAGTCAATTCAAAATCTCCCCAAAAGTCAGGCAAAGAGTTTTTGTCAGCAAATTTGTAACGGATTATAAATATGGATGAGTTAAAAACAAGAATACAAAATTTATTAGTTAAGCTTAATGTCGATGAAAAAAGAAAACAGGTAAGGCTTATTGAGGCGGAAAGCACACATCCCTCTTTTTGGCACGACCACAAAACTGCGGCGGGAAAAATGAAGGAATTATCAAATCTTCAAGAGGAAATCTTAAAGATTGAAAACTTGCAGGAACTAATAGCCGGGGAAAAAGCAAAAGAAGCAGAAAAACTGCTTCAAGAGTTAGAGGTATTGCTTTATTTCTCCGGTCCTTACGATAGCGGTTCTGCGATACTGGCGTTACATTCCGGACAGGGCGGAGTAGAAGCGATGGATTGGACCAAGATGCTTTACAGAATGTATACCAGATTTTTTGAAAGAAAAGGCTGGGACTTCGAAACCATAGAAGAAACGCAAGGCGAGGAAGCGGGTCTTAAAAGCGTTACAGTTTCGGTTAACGGAAAATATGCTTATGGGTTATTAAAGGGAGAGGCGGGAGTTCATAGGCTGGTTAGACAATCGCCTTTCAATGCGGATAGCTTGAGGCAAACATCATTTGCTTTGGTTGAGGTTTTGCCCGACGTTGGCGAGGATGCGGAAATAGAATTAAAAGATGATGATTTGGAATGGGATTTTTTCAGAAGCGGCGGGCATGGAGGTCAAAACGTCAACAAAGTTTCGACTGCGGTAAGATTAAAACATAAGCCAACCGGCATTATTGTTACTGCTCAAAGCCAGCGTTATCAAGGCCAGAACCGTGAATATGCGTTAAAAATTTTAAAAGCTAAACTCTGGATATTACAGGAAGAAGAGCGGAAAATTCAAGAACGGCAGTTAAAAGGCGGGTATAAAACTCCAGGTTGGGGAAATCAAATCCGCTCCTACGTTTTGCACCCTTATAAAATGGTAAAAGATTTACGTACGGGATTTGAAACTTCAAATACCGATGCTGTGCTTGACGGAGACATAGACGGATTTATAGATGAAGAGCTTCGAAAACTTTAATTCTGAAGCAGTTTAGGGTTGCTAAAAGCAGTAAAATATGTTTTACTTAACAGAGGAGGTGATATCAAAATAATGGAAGAGATTAAAGACGACGTAAAAGATCAATCATTAGTCCACGATTTTAATACTTCAAATAGTAAATTTTCTTTCTCGCCAAAAATCGCCCTTATTTTTGTAGTTGTTGTTTTGCTGGGATTAGGCAGCGGCTATGTGCTTTCAACAAGATTAAGTATTAATGGAAAAACGGCAAATATTGGAGGAAATTTGAATTCATCATCTATTTCCAAAGGAACAACGGTTGGCTCCAATGATACAAATACTTTTAAAGATACGGCGCAAGGGATTTTAAAACAAGGGGGAATTGACGGAGAGGGCGCATTCCATCTTGAAAGACCGGGTGGGTCCAGTCAAAATGTATACCTCACTTCTTCGACGGTTGACATGACTAAGTTCGTCGATAAAAAAATAAAAGTTTGGGGACAAACCCAAAAAGCTCAGCACGCAGGCTGGCTTATGGATGTAGGAAGAGTTGAGGTACTATGATAAAGCTTGATAATGTCTCAAAAAAATTCGGAACAGGGGTTTTTGGCCTTTCTGATATTACCCTATCGGTCGATAACGGGGAATTTGTTTTTTTAATCGGTCCGACCGGAAGCGGTAAAACAACTATCTTTAGACTTTTAATCCGTGAAACGCTGCCTACGGAAGGAACAATAACGGTAAACGATTGGGATGTAGTTAAATTGCCAAAGCAGAAAATTCCCCATTTAAGGAAAAAGGTGGGAGTTGTTTTTCAGGATTTAAAATTATTGCTTGACAGGACAACTTTTGAAAACATCAGCTTACCGCTTGAAGTATCGGGAGTAAATTCGGATGAAGCCAAAAAAAGAGTGGAAGAAGTGCTGACTCAGGTTGGCTTACTTTCCCATAAAGATAAGTTTCCCATCCAGTTATCAGGAGGAGAATTGCAAAGAGCTGCTATTGCAAGAGCGCTTATTTTATCGCCCGAAATATTATTAGCAGATGAGCCAACCGGCAATCTTGATTCTGCCACATCTTGGGAAATAGTTAAGCTGTTGTCCGACATTAACGAAAAAGGCACAACTGTTATAATGGCAACTCATAACGCGGATATCGTTAAAAGTCTTTCAAAAAGAGTCATAGAGCTTGAAAAGGGCCATTTGGTTAATGACGGAATACATAAACCGCATGAAGCAAAAAATGGTCACGAAGAAAAAGAAACACGTAAAACACATGAAACGTCGTATGAAGAAAGGGAGAAAAAAGAATGAGACACGCCAAAACAACGTGGACAAACATCAGAAGGTCTCCGTATCAGGCTTTTGCAGCTATTTTAATAATGATGCTTACCTTTTTGGTAATCTCCTTTTTTACTTTTTTAATCGGGGGTTCATCAAAAATTGTAAATTATTTTGAATCAAAGCCTCAGGTAACGGCATTTTTCAAAAACGAAGCAAAACAAAGTGACATAAATACGCTGGAAAACGATTTGCAATCAACAGGGAAAGTAGCATCTGTAAAATTTGTTTCAAAAGACGAAGCGCTAAAAATTTACAGGGAACAGAATAAAAATGATCCGCTTCTTTTGGATTTAGTTACTGCTGATATTTTGCCGGCATCTTTAGAAATATCCTCGCTTAAAATCGAAGATTTATCCAGTATTTCGGATACTCTCAAGAAGTCCCCGATTATTCAGGAAGTTGTGTTTCAAAAAGACGTTGTTTCGACGTTAACTTCCTGGACCAGCGCAATAAGAAAAATTGGTATTGCGTTAATCGTTCTTTTGTCTCTTGTTTCAATTTTTATTATGGTAACGATTATCGGAATCAAAATTTCCCAGAAAAAAGAAGACATAGAGATTATGAGGCTTATCGGAGCAACAAATTGGTATATCCGCTGGCCGTTTATTTTTGAAGGAATGTTTTACGGGATTATCGGCGCGATTTTTGGCTGGCTTATTTCTTCTTTGGCCCTATGGTATGCAACCCCGTTTTTAGCCTCGTTTTTAAGAGGGATTCCGGTGCTTCCGGTATCTCCGGTTGTTATTCTCGAGCTTTTGGCAGTTGAATTGGTGCTTGCGGCATTTCTTGGTGCTTTTTCCAGTTTTCTAGCTGTATTAAGGTATTTAAAATAGGTTTTATTAATTTAAAATGTTATGGAATATGGGTTTAGTAATGAAAAAAATAGGAATAATTGTTATTTTTCTTTTAGTAATTCTTCTTAGTTCTTCTTTTGGTAGAAATATTGCCTATTCGGAAGCTCCTACCCCTACACCAAGTCCTTCCCCAAGTCCTACGAATAATTCCCAACAGATTCAGGATTTGCAGAATAAAATAAATGATCTCCAAAACAAGATTTCGGATTTGAAAGGTCAAGAAAAAACTTTATCTTCTCAAATTGCGGTAATGGATAATCAAATAAAATTAACGGAATATAAAATCGAAGCAACACGGGAACAAATCACTAGCTTAACGCTGGATATCGATACCGCAACTAAAAAAGTATCCGGCCTTCAGCAAGCTTTAAATAGTTTGGTTGAGGTTTTGGCAAATAGGATTGTGGCAACTTACGAAGTAGGCACCATTCAGCCCTTTCAAATTCTTTTAACTTCTAATAGCGCTTCTGATTTTTTTAAAAGACTAAATTATCTAAAAATCGCCCAAGAGCATGATAAAAAACTTGTTTACGATACGGAACAAGCAAAAGTTGATTACGCTAACCAAAAAGTAATTTTTGAAGATAAAAAGAAAAAAGTAGAGGCATTGAAGAAACAACTGGAAGATTACACTGCGCAATTAGATCAAGATAAAAAAGATAAGCAAGCCTTATTGGATATTACTCAAAACAACGAAGCAATTTATCAACAAAAGCTACAAGCGGCGTTGGCTGAGCAAAGAGCAATACAGCAAATTACTTCTGGAGGTGGTAATGCCGCCGAAGTAGGACCTGTTAACGAAGGCGATGTCGTTGGATATATGATAAGCGGTAAATCAGCCTGTTCTTCCGGAACTCATCTTCATTTTGAGGTTAGTTCGAATGGAGCGATACAGGATCCAAGCGGATACTTAGCCAACAAAAGCGTCATCTGGGATAATTCTCCCGACGGTTCCTTCAGCTTTACCGGTTCATGGAATTTTCCCGTCTCAGATCCTATAAGAATAGAGCAGGGATATGGTATGACTTACTGGGCGAGAACGGGTTGGTATCGTGGAGGTCCTCATACAGGAATAGATATGTTCTCCGACTCTTCAAATGCCGTTCGTGCTGTAAAACCCGGAAAATTGTTTAGGGGAGGTATAGCCTGTGGCGGCGGACAATTATTATTTGCAAGAGTGGACCAAGACAACGGAATTCAAACTTATTACCTGCATATTGTTCCATAAAAATATTATTAAACATTTTTATTTAGTATATATAGAATCTAGAATTTATAGAGAAATTATTTAAATGAAAGCAATAATTGCCCTGGTTGTTTTTTTATTATTACACCTGATAGCTCCTAAAGCTGTTTTTGCCGCTAGGAGTCTTATTATCTCTTCCGATAAAACATCGCTTTTTGGATACGAAGATGCCACTATTACCGCTTCAGCATCAGGGTTTACAGATGGAGAATTAATCTATATAAAAGGAGCTTTTTATCAGGATGGGTCCACTAATTATTTTGGTTATACGAAAAACGGAGATAACTGGATTAAAAACGGAGATTCAACTACCTCTCAAAAACAAATCAAAATCGGAGATTGGGATAATAAAATAGTTGTTGAGAGCGACTTTTTAGACAGTGGCTACAAAGGAGAAAGCGGTTACAAGTTTAAAGTAGGTTTTTATTATATAACGAGTGGAGGGAATTTATCTTCTGTTAATTGGTCGTCTAATAGTCTCGATATAAATCTTAATGAACCTGATCCTGCGCCAACGCCAACTCCTATTTCTCAAAATACGCCTACCCTTACTCCGGCTCCGACTAAATCTCCGACTCCCCCGTTAAACGCGGCTAACGCAACTCCTAAACCATTAACTCCCAAGCCGGCTGTTTTGCCTACCAAAACAAGTTTAAGCGAAAATGTTTTAGGGGAAGCTTCTGAAAGTGCGACTATGAGTTCACTTACTAAACCTTTGGCTTCAAAAGTTCCCAAAAAAGAAAAAATAATATCGTCTGCAAAAGAAGACAACCTCGGGAAAATATTAATAATATTGGGTTTTGTTTTTATTTTAGCTTGTGGTATATTGTTTTCCTGGCCTTTTATTAGAAAAAAACTTAAGAAAGATGAATGGTAAAATTTTTGTTACGAATAGCTTTGAGGAAACTCAAAGCTTAGGAAAAGAATTAGCCTCTATGCTAAAAGGAGGAAAAATTATTGCTCTTTACGGAAACTTAGGTGCGGGAAAAACTACCTTTGTCCAAGGTTTGGCAATGGGGTTAGGAATAAAAAAAAGAATTATTTCTCCGACATTTATTATGGTCAGGGCTTACGAAATCAATAATCAAAAATCAATAATCAAAAATCAAGAGTTAAGACAAAAAACCTTTTATCACATCGATTTGTATAGAACGGAAACTGCGGATGACATAAGAGGGTTGGGTATAGACGAAATTATAGGTAACAATAATAATATTGTTGTGATTGAGTGGGCCGAGAAGATAAAAGATTTCCTGCCCAAAGAAAGAATAGATATATATTTTGAGTACCTTGGGGAGAATAGAAGGAGGATAACCATTAAATACTTATAATTTCTAATTTCTAATTCTTAATTTCTAATTAAATTCAAATGTTTTAAATTTTAAGCATCGAGTCATTAGAAATTCATTTTAAATTTAAAATTTATAATTAAAAATTTAATGAAATATATGAATAACCAAATTGATGGAGCTGTTAGAATTTTAAACGAGGGAGGCATTGTTATCTTTCCGACAGATACGGCTTTTGGTATTGGCTGCAGAATGGATAATAAAGAATCTGTTAAAAGACTTTTTTCGATTCGTAAAAGACCGGAAAATCAAGCAACGCCGGTACTTTTCAATAATCTTGAGATGATGAAAGAATATCTTTTAGATATTTCCAAAGAGGTTAAAGAAAAATTAATGGATAAATATTGGCCCGGAGCGTTAACTATAATTTTTCCCTGTAAAACAGATAAAGTTTTTAATCTTATCCGCGGAAATTCAAATAATATGGGAGTAAGAATTCCTGATAACGATAAGTTAATTTCAATAATTGAAAAATTAGGAGTGGGAATTTTGGGCCCTTCGGCAAACTTTCATGGCAAACCTACACCATACTATTTTGAAGATTTAGATCCGAAACTTGTAAGGCTAGTTGATTATGTTGTGGAAGGTGAATGCAGGTTAAAAGACGTATCAACGGTTATTGATGTTTCGGTAAAACCGTGGCAAATTAGAAGAGAGGGAGCAGTTAAATTAAATTTATAAAATGGGAAAAACTTTATTAATAGATACATCAGATAACAAAAAAATAAAAGTAGGTTTAAAAATAGACAAAAAAGTGTTTTATCTTAATTCAAATCCTACGGCTTTAAAATCTCAGGTAGTTCTTGTTTTGATAGATAAAATATTGAAAAAGAACGGATTGCAAGTAAAAGATTTGACTGAAATTGAGGTAAATTTAGGCCCCGGTTCATTTACGGGAGCAAGAGTAGGGGTTTCGGTTGCAAATGCCCTGGGGTTTTCGTTAAAAATACCCGTTAACGGTAAAAAAGTTGGCGATTTGACAGAACCAGTATATAATAAATGAATATGAAGGATTTTCTGCACCAGCTTTTCTTGCCCCACATCTCTAACAATTACCGCGCGAAGCTTCTTCATCACAAGAGTATATTACTGGCTATAGCAATTCTTTTCTTTGCGGGGTTTTCCCTATCTGCTGTAAGAACTACCTTTCCTTCAGTTTTGGGGACTTTTAGCGACATCTCATCTGAACAATTGCTTTTGCTTACAAACCAAAAAAGGCAGGAAAACGGACTATCTCCGTTATCATTAAACCAACAGTTGTCTAATGCGGCCGCCGGAAAAGCAAATGATATGTTTTCCCAAAATTACTGGGCCCATAATTCTCCGGATGGTAAAACACCCTGGGTTTTTATAAAAGGTGCTGGTTATAATTATATTTATGCGGGTGAAAATTTGGCCAGGGGTTTTACTAATGCGCAAGACGTAATAAATGCCTGGATGGCAAGCCCGGAGCATAGAAAAAATATGCTTTCGGGCAACTATCAAAACGTTGGCTATGCTGTTGAGACAGGCAAGTTAAACGGAGAAGATACGGTTTTGGTTGTCGAAATGCTTGGCAGTACGGCGTTAGCTGCGGCTCCTGCTCCTGCTAACCAATTGGCAAGTAAAACCCAACAAGAAATAATAACTACTACGTCCACGCCCGCTCCTACAGCCGCTCCATCAACTAAGCCCCAGGAAACCGCAGCCCCAACCTCCCTAATTGTTAAAACAGAGCAAACGGTTTTGGAAGCGAACAAGACTTCTAACATTAAGCCTCTTATTAATAGCGCAAAATTGTCAACGGATGCCTCCAAGGGTGTTGCCGTATTATTTATTTTAGCGTTAGTTTTGGACATGGTTGTCATAGAGAGAAAAAAAGTGGTTCGCTTGGTTGGCCATAACATGGATCACGTACTATTCTTAACCTTGATACTTATCCTTATTACGCTTATTGTTAGAGGAGCTATTGTATAATGTCTAAAAAAATCAACGAGCATATACTCTATTACATTTCACTAATTGCAATATTTGCTTTGGGAATATTCCTCATGTTCTCGGCAACCCCCAATAAACAGCTTCAGATGTTAATTTTTGTGATTATGGCATTTTTCTATGTAATCTGGGGAGTCTTGCATCATTTAATAAATCATGAATTATCATCTAAAATTGTGGTAGAATATATCCTTATTAGCACACTTGGAATAGCCGTAATGTTTTTTCTTTTAAAAGGAGGATTTGGAATATGAAAGGTGTAATTTTAGCCGGAGGTTTAGGGACAAGACTCTATCCTCTTACTCATGTAACGAACAAACATTTACTACCTGTTTACGACAGGCCAATGATTTTTTATCCAATTCAAACGTTGGTCAAGGCGGGAATAACAGAAGTTCTTTTAGTTACCAGTGGTCCTCACGTGGGACATTTTCTTGGAGTTTTGAAAAACGGAAAAGAATTAGGTCTAACGCATCTGGAATATGCGTATCAGGAAAAGCCGGATGGTGGAATTGCTGATGCCTTATCTTTAGCTCAAGATTTTGCTGATGGAGAAAATATCACTGTTATTTTAGGAGATAATACAACTGACGCAGATATCTCAAATGAAGTTAGTAATTTTGATAAGGGAGCCTTGGTTTTTTTAAAAAAAGTTGAGGACCCAAAACGTTTTGGGGTTGCTGTTTTTGATAAAGAAGACCCAACGAAAGTTATTGCAATCGAAGAGAAACCGAAACAACCAAAAAGCGATATGGCTGTTACCGGTCTTTATATCTACGATTCATCGGTTTTTAAATATATTAACGAAACAAAACCTTCTAACAGGGGCGAATTAGAAATAACAGACGTAAATAACGCTTATGTTGAAAAAGGAAAGTTAAGATGGGCGGAGCTTAATGGATTTTGGAGCGACGCGGGAACTTTTCAAAGCCTTTTTGAATCTAACAGTTACTGGTTTAATAAATTAAAAAGTGAGAAATAAATTATGAAATTGTTGGTAACAGGCGGAGCAGGATTTATTGGCTCAAACTTTGTTCACTACTGGTTTAAAAATCATCCGAAAGATTTAATTGTTAATTTGGATAAGCTGACTTACGCCGGAAATTTAGAGAATTTAAAAAGCATAGAAGAGAATCCTAATTATAGTTTTATCCACGGAGATATTTGTGATTCTCAAATTGTAGATAGGGCGATGCAAGGGATTGATATCGTTGTACACTTTGCAGCGGAAAGTCATGTAGATAGAAGTATTATTGACCCTTCGGAATTTGTTAAAACTAACGTGCTAGGAACCCAAATTTTGCTCGACGCCGCACTAAAACATAAAGTGAAAAGATTTCATCATATATCAACAGACGAGGTATACGGAAGCCTAAAACTCGAAGATACGAGTAAATTTAATGAACGAACAAATTATGACCCCAGAAGTCCATATTCGGCGAGTAAAGCCGGCTCGGATTATCTAGTTAAAGCTTACTATTATACATATGGCTTACCCGTTACAATTTCAAACTGCTCCAATAACTTTGGCCCTTATCAATTTCCAGAAAAACTGATATCACTTGCTATCACAAATCTTTTAGAGAATAAAAAGGTCCCTGTTTACGGAGATGGTCTTTATGTTAGGGACTGGCTTTATGTAGAAGACCATTGCCGGGCAATAGATTTAATTTTGCAAAAAGGCAAAATTGGGCAAACATATTGCATCGGAGGATTAACAGAGGATTTAAACAATATTTCAATTCTCAAAAAAATAATAAAATTACTCGGAAAGTCCGAGGAGTCTTTAGAGTACGTAAAAGACAGACCCGGGCACGATAGAAGGTATGCATTAGACTGGTCAAAAATAAAAAACGAATTAGGCTGGCAACCTTTACATAATTTTGACGAATGGTTGGAGAAAACGGTTGGGTGGTACAAAGAAAACAGACAATGGTGGAAAAATGTCAGAAACGGTGAGTATCAGACGTATTACGAAAAACAGTATGGCACACGATGAAGATTTTAGTAACAGGATTAACGGGATTAGTTGGGTCAAGATTCACGGAGCTCTTAAGCGATTCTTATGAGTTTGAAGGCGTAAGTAGAAAGACCGGAGTAGATATAACAGATAAAGCTTCGGTTTTTCAGAAATTAACCTCTTCAGACGCGCAAATAGTTCTTCACTTAGCTGCAAAAACAGATGTTGACGGATGCGAGAAAGATAAGGAAAGCGACAATAAATTCCTAAGCCAAAAAGATTTTGAAAATCAAGAGTGGATAAGGCAAAAAACAGCGTGGGTGATGAATGTTTTTGGGACACAAAATATAGTTGAAGCGTGCAAAAAAAACAACAAGAAACTCATCTACGTATCCACAGACTTTGTTTTTGACGGAAATAAATCTCTAGACGAAGGTTATACCGAAGACGATGTTCAAAATCCCCTAAATTGGTACGGTGAGTCTAAATACGAAGGTGAGAAAATTGTTATGGATTCGGGATTAGATTGGATTATTGCTCGCTTAGCATATCCCTACAGAGCCAATTTTGATAATAAGAATGATTTTTTCAGAATAATTTTACAGAAACTCAAGGAAGGACAAAAATTAAATATGGTAACAGATCACGTTATGACCCCGACTTTTGTAGACGATTTTGTTTATGCAATAGACTCTCTTATAAAAACCAAATCAAGCGGAATTTTCCATACGGTTGGGAATCAGTTTATTTCTCCTTTTGAGGCGGCAATTTTGATTGCAAGGAAGTTTACCCTTGATGATGATTTAATCATACAAACCTCAAGGGCACAATATTTTAAAGATAAAGCTCAAAGACCCTTTTTTCTCGGCCTCAAAAATGATAAAATTGAAAAAATGGGTATAAAAATGAAAACGTTTGAAGACGGATTGGAAGAGATAAAAAATCAACTCATATGACAATAACTTTTATAGGACATGGTTATGTAGGATTAGTTACCGCTGCAGTTTTTGCAGATTTGGGAAACACGGTATATGTAATTGGCCATACTAAAGAGAAAATTGAAAGCTTAAAACGCGGAATAGTTCCAATATATGAACCGGGATTAGAAGAATTGGTCAAAAAAAATGTTAAAGCAAAAAGATTGATCTTTACGCTCGATTATAGCCCTTCAATTTCCAAGTCAGATATAGTTTTTATTGCAGTTGGAACCCCTACCGCAAAAACCGGCGACGCCGACCTTTCCACAGTTTTAGAGGTTGCTGAAAAAATAGGACAAAACCTTAAAGGTTATACCGTGGTTGCGACGAAAAGTACGGTTCCTGCGGGTACAAATAAGAGGATAAAAAGAATCCTAGAGGAATCGAAACCCCAAGGTGCGGAAGTCGATTATGCTTCTGTTCCTGAATTTTTGCGGGAAGGAAGCGCTATTTCCGACACCACTAAACCCGACAGAATTGTTATTGGTACGGAAAGCAAACGGGCAAAAGATTTATTAATTAAGCTCCATAAACCAATTAACGCACCGCTCGTTTTAACAAATTTCGAAACGGCGGAGCTCATAAAATATGCGGCCAATGCATTTTTGGCGCTTAAGATTTCTTATGCTAATGCAATTGCAAAGCTTTCAGAACTGCTCGGAGCAGATGCTTTAAGGGTACTTGAAGGAATAGGTATGGACAAAAGAATCGGCAACATGTTTCTTTCTCCAGGCCCCGGTTACGGCGGAAGTTGTTTTCCAAAAGATGTAAGGGCGCTTATTTCAATAGCTAAAGACAATGACTATCCATTTTCACTCCTAGAGGAAGTAGAAAATATTAATC
Source organism: Patescibacteria group bacterium (assembly GCA_023485865.1). Taxonomy (GTDB): domain Bacteria; phylum Patescibacteriota; class Microgenomatia; order Levybacterales; family UBA12049; genus JAMCZC01. Next base: position 47,692 of record JAMCZC010000037.1, read on the forward strand.
ATCAGTCAAGGAGAGATATCGTAAGAAAGGCCAGAAAAACTCTTGGGGATATGCGGAATAAAAAAATTGGGATATTGGGACTAGCTTTTAAAGCAAATACCGACGATATGAGAGATGCTCCGGCAATAGACATTATCAATTTGCTCCAAAATGACGGGGCAAAGATTTCTGCTTTTGATCCAAAAGCTATGGATACGGCAGCTGCGGTACTAAAAGACATAGACTACAAAAAAGAAGCTTATGAAGTTGCCGAGGGAGCAGATTTGATTATTGTGTTGACGGAATGGAATGAGTTTAGGGAACTTGATTTTTCTATCATTAAAAATAAAATGAAAAGTCCGAATATTATTGACGGAAGAAATTTATATGACTCCAAAGAAATGACAAAGCTTGGATTTACCTATCAAGGCGTTGGCAGATAATTTATGGCTGCAAAAATACTTATTACAGGCATAACGGGTTTCGCGGGGAGTCATCTGGCAGAATATCTAGTTGGGGAAAATGCCGATAGTGAATTCTATGGAACCTATTTATCTGATGATAGTTTAAGAAATATAGAAGCTGTTGAAAATCAGGTTAGTCTTACAAAGCTTGATCTTTCAAATGAAAAAGAAGTATTTGAGTTAATAGATAGAGTAAAACCGGACATTATTTTTCATCTTGCGGCTATGTCTTCTTCCGCAGACAGTTTTTCTTCTCCTGCAAAGCCGATGCTGAACAACATTCATTCAGAAATTAATATCCTGGAAGGAGTGAGGAGATCACGCCTAATTGATTCAAAAATTTTAATTATTTCTTCGGCAGAGATTTACGGAGCTGTAGATAAGAATGACTTGCCAATAGATGAAAACGTAAGCCTTAGGCCTACAAATCCGTATGCGGTTTCCAAGCTGACACAGGATTTTTTAGGGTTGCAATATTTTTTGTCTTACAATTTTAAAATAATTAGAGTAAGACCCTTTAACCATATTGGCCCAAGACAATCAACAGGGTTTGTAGTTGCCGCTTTTGCTAAAAAAATTGCAGAGATAGAAAAAGGGAAAAAAAACGGTATTTTAACAGTAGGAAACCTAGAAGCAAAACGTGATTTTACCGACGTGAGGGATATGGTAAGGGCCTATGATTTAGCAATATCTAAAGGGGTATTCGGTGAAGTTTATAATCTTGGCTTCGGTATCTCTTACAAAATATCAGACATCTTAAATAGGATGGTGTCTTTATCAAAAGCTAAAATTAAAGTAGAAGTTGACAGGTCTCTTTTTAGACCTATTGATAATCCTGATTTGGTATGTAACGCAACTAAATTTAAAAAACTGACCGGTTGGGAGCCAAAGATAGAAATAGAGCAAACGCTTAAAGACACTCTGGACTATTGGAGAAATATAATTTAGAATAATCTTATGAAGACAGCGCTTATTACGGGTATTACAGGTCAAGACGGTCCATACTTGGCAGAGTTTTTGCTTTCTAAAGGATATAGAGTTTACGGTTTGGTTAGGAGATTAAGTACTCCTAACATGGAAAACATAAAACATATTTACGATAAACTGGAGCTTGTTTCGGGAGATTTGCTTGACCAAGGCTCGTTAAGCGATGCAATAAAAAATTCCAAACCCGATGAGATTTATAATTTAGCCGCCCAGTCTTTTGTAAAAGCATCATGGGATCAGCCCGTTTTAACAGGAGAATTTACTGCTTTAGGCGTAACAAGAATGCTTGAAGCAATAAGAACTGTTAATCCTAAGATAAAATTTTATCAGGCATCTTCTTCGGAAATGTTTGGAAAAGTTACCGAAACTCCTCAAAAGGAAACAACCAGATTTCATCCCAGGAGTCCTTACGGAGTCGCAAAGGTTTATGGACACTATATAACTGTAAATTACAGGGAAAGTTATGGTATTTTTGCTTGTTCGGGGATACTTTTTAATCATGAGTCTCCAAGAAGGGGCATAGAATTTGTTACGCGTAAAATAACCAATGCAGTGGCGAGAATAAGTTTAGGAAAACAGGAAAGATTGGAGCTTGGCAGTCTTGAGCCAAAACGGGATTGGGGCTTTTCCGGAGATTATGTTGAAGCAATGTGGTTAATGCTTCAACAAGAAAAACCCGATGATTACGTAATTGCTACCGGAGAAAATTACAGCGTAAAAGAATTTGTTGAAGAAGCGTTTAGAGTTGTAGGAATTAAAGATTGGGAAAAATATGTTATTGCTAACAGCAAAAAACATACGCGTCCGGCAGAAGTTGACTATCTAATTGGAGACGCCAGTAAGGCCAGGAAAGTTTTGGGTTGGGAGCCTAAAACAAGCTTCAAAAATTTGGTCAAAATTATGGTTGAGGCTGACCTCAAAAGAGAAAAAAGCAACGAATAATATGCAAACCGTTTTAGTGGCTGGAGGAGCGGGTTTTATAGGATCTCACCTGTGTAAAAAACTACTTTCCGAAAAATATAAAGTTATTTGCGTCGATAATCTTATCACCGGAAATAAAAATAATTTAAATGATATCTTAAACAACGAAAATTTCACTTTTTTAGAAAAAGATATCACAAAAAATTTTCAAGAAGATTCAAAACTAGATTATATATTTCATTTAGCTAGTCCTGCCTCGCCAAATAAAAAAAGCCCAAGAAGCTATATAAACCATCCGCTTGAAACATTACTCGCCAACTCTTTGGGAACGTATAATTTGTTGGAGTTAGCCAAAGAAACTTCGGCAAAATTTCTCTACGCTTCTTCCTCGGAGATTTACGGAGATCCAAAAATTTCTCCACAAAAAGAGGACTATTACGGAAACGTAAATCCAAATGGAGTAAGATCAGTTTACGATGAGGGGAAAAGATTCGGAGAGGCAATAACAGCAAGTTACGTTAGGAAAGGCAGCTTGGACGCGCGGATAATCAGAATTTTTAACACGTACGGTCCCTTTATGCAGGCTGACGACGGTAGAGTTGTTTCTAACTTTATTAATCAGGCAATTTTAAATAAACCGATAACCGTTTACGGCGATGGAGCCCAAACCCGCAGTTTTTGCTATGTTGACGATATGGTTGAAGGATTAATGCTTGCTATGTTTTCCGACAAAACAAAAGGTGAAGTAATTAATCTTGGCAGTCCCAACGAGCGAAAAATTTCCGAACTTGCTACAATCATAAAAGCTATTACAAATTCCCGATCCGATATTGTTTTTGAGGATTTACCGGAAGACGACCCGAAAGTCAGAAAACCGGATATTTCTAAAGCGGAAAAATTAATAGGCTGGCGTCCTAAAATAAATATTGAACAGGGGATAAGAAACACAGTAGAATATTTTAAAGGTATTAGTATATGAAAGTAGTAATTATTATCCCAACCTATAACGAGAAAGGTAACGTTGAGCGTTTAATAACCATATTGGAAGAAGAAATATTTCCTACAATTAAAAACCACGACATGAATATTTTAGTTGCGGATGATAATTCTCCTGACGGTACTGCAGACGAAGTTAAAAAGCTAATGAATAAATGGAAAAACTTGGATATTAACGTAGGAGAAAAACACGGGCTTGGAGCAGCGTACGTTAGAGCGATGACCTACGCAATAGATAAAATGGGCGCTGAAGTAATGTTTGAGATGGATGCGGATTTATCGCATGACCCAAAAAAAGTCCCCATCTTTTTACAAAAAATAGACGAAGGCTACGATTTTGTAATTGGCACCCGTTACAGTCAGGGCGGTTCAATTCCGTCAAATTGGGGAATAAATCGCAAAATGTTTTCTATTTTTGGAAATTTATTGGTCCGTTTTATTTTGCTTAAATTTGCAATACATGATTGGACGGGCGGATTCAGAGCTTTAAAAAAAGAGGTATTCTTAAAAGAAAAAAACGAACTTACCGCCTTTAGGGGTTATACTTTTCAAGTATCTTTTTTAAATAAGGTGGTTAGAGACGGTTTTAAAGTTGCGGAGGTGCCAATTCATTTTACAGACAGAACCTTGGGCAGGTCAAAAATCGCCCCCAAGGAATACATCATAGATTTATTAAAATATATTATTACTGCAAGTATAAAAGAAAAATTGCTCGGTCCATTTGGAAAATTTTTAGTTGTCGGAGGGATTGGATTTATTTTACAAGCGGTTATTTTAAGGGTTTTAGTTGAAGTATTTAACGTTAATCCGTCTGTTTCTAATTTATTAGGTGCTGTCGTTGCAATTTTTTCAAATTATAATCTCAATAACCTCTGGACCTTTAGAAGCGAAAAGTTTGTCGGTTTTGGTCAGTATTTATGGAAAATGCTAAATTTTTATGCAACTTCGGCAACCGGTGTTATTTTTATTCAAACAGGCATTATATTTTTGGGAGATAATTTAATCGGAAGGAAATTTTACTTTCTCTACTTTATTGTGGGAACAGGAGTGCTTTTAATATATAATTTTACAATGTACAGATTCGTTATTTGGCGAAAAAGACCCCATTAATGAAATTTCAAATCTCAAATTTCAAATCTCAAATCTACGAAAAAGGAGCGGTAATTCTAATTTTACTTTTGGCAGCGTTTTTAAGATTATATAGGATTTCCGACTATATGACTTTTTTGGGGGATGAGGGACGGGATGTTCTAACGGTTTATGGAATTCTTCACGGTAAACTTACTCTTTTAGGTCCTACATCATCTGTAGGCGGATTTTTTCTAGGTCCTATTTATTACTATTTTATGGCACCCTTTTTATGGCTTTTTAACTATAATCCTGTGGGGCCGGCCGTAATGGTAGCCCTGTTCGGAATTGCAACTGTTTTTCTGATATATAAAGTAACAAGCGAATTTTTTAATCAAAAAGTTGCCTTAATTGCTGCACTTTTATATTCGATTTCACCAATAATAATTTCTTATTCGCGTTCTTCCTGGAATCCAAATCCTTTTCCATTTTTTTCTCTTTTGACAATATTTCTTATTTATAAGGGAAAAATAAAAAATAAAACGAGATATCTTTTTGTTGCCGGAATTTTATTTGGTATCTGCATGCAATTACATTATTTGGCTGTTTTCTTAGGGGTAATAATTTTAGCCTATACACTCTTAGCGAGTTTAATAAACGTAAAAGAAAAAATTTCAAAGTCAATAATAAAAGTATTTAAAGACTATGTTTATATTTTTGCAGGTTTTGTCATCGGCTGGTCACCTTTTTTGGCATTTGAAATAAGACACGGATTTTTGGATTTTAAAAACATATTTAATTTTGTACTTCATTCAGGAGATACCGGCGCGGGGTTAAATTTTTTTCAGACAATTTACGATGTATTTTTTAGGCTTTTTGGAAGACTTGTTTTTGCTTTTCCTCCCCCCGAACAATTTTATAACTATCCAAAAATAACCATAGAAATATGGACGCTGGCGATTTTACTGATTGCGGTTTTTTCTTGTTTTTTTCTTTTGGGTAGACTTTATAAGAATTTTAAAGATAAAGGCGACGATTTTAAAAAATACCTTTTGCTGTTTACCTGGGCCTTTTTTGGTATAGTGCTTTTCGGATTTTATAAAAAGGCAATTTACGAATATTATTTTGCTTTTATGTTTCCTCTGCCGTTTATTTTAGTTGGCAACTTAATTTATGAGATTTATAGTCTCAAAAAGTTACAAATTATTGGCAAAGTTACCGCAATAGCTGTTTTTATAGTTATTTTTATACTCAATATTCAGGGAATTCCGTTTAGGTACGAACCGAATAGGCAATTAAACCAGGCGAGAGCAATTGCAGATTTTGTAATGGTAAAAACAGATGCCAAGCCATTTAATTTTGCCTTAATATCGGGCGGGAATTCAGATCATGCGTATCGTTATTTCTTTACTATTTGGAAGCATCCCCCGGTTACAATTGAGGATGCGGCTCATGACCCTAAAAGAAAAACAGTCACAGATCAATTACTTGTAGTTTGCGAAAGCCCCCTTCCCTGTCAGCCTCTTGGCCATTCGTTATGGGAAATTGCAGGTTTTGGCAGGGCTGAAATAGCAGGGCACTGGAACGTATCGGTCGTTGAGGTTTACAAACTGGTTCATTATAAAGGAAAATAATTTTACTTCATAAAAAACCCCGAATTATTTAGATTAACTATATAAAGCGGGGTTTTTCTTTTCTATTATTTCTTGAAGGATTATTGCCACGCCTGTCAAGCAGGCGAGCTCGTTGCCTAAGGCAACTGTGCTCCTTCGAAGGACCTCCAAGAATCCCACAACCGCTTACCCACTTCGCTTTTCAATTCTATTCGAATACGCTTCGTGGAGCGCTTGGCGGGATAAAAATTAGCCTCCAATCTTGTACATTCCTGTACCACAGACTGGGCATTTACCTTTGAGAGCGGGTTTACCATTTTTCATAGTAACCTTTACCGCATTTGCATCCTCTCTCTTCTGTCTGCATTTTACGCAATACATTGATGCCATATTATTTTTCACCCCCCTTCAGCCCGCTTAGCGGGCCAGGTCAATAAATTAATCCGTTTAAAGTTATTATGTGATTTTTTAAAATAAATAAAAGAATTAATTGAAAGGCAATTATAGATGCTGTCAGGATTGTTGTTTTTTGTAAATCCTTAGCTAAGTAAGACATATTGGTAAAGGCGCCGGCGGTTTGTTTCGTTTCGTTTAGATTTATTTGTGGGAGATTAAGAGTAGGAATAATGGGTTGTTGGCGATTTTCAATCTTTTTCTCAACGGGCGCGCTCTTTTTCTGCGAAGCATTTATTTGGCGTCTAAGATCGGCAATTATTTTTTGTTGACGAGTTTTTTTCTTCTTAGCCATGCTAGAAGCCTAGATTACACTATTGACACGAGGCTGTCAAGAGGCTAATATAAATAAATATCTATGACGTTGGAGTTAGTACTTTTAGCTTTGGGAATTGTAACATTGTGGCTTTTGGTACTAACGGGTTTTTTTTGGAGAACTCTTTCGCACTATAATAAACTAACAAAAGGCGTAAGTGAAAAAAGTTTAAAAACAGTTCTTGAAAAACTACTAAAAGAGTCCGCATTAACAGCAAAAGACATAGAATATTTAAAAGATTATTGTGTTAGAATTGAAAAGAACGGACTTTTACATATCCAAAAGGTAGGCTTAGTCCGTTTTAATCCTTTTAAAGATACGGGAGGGGACCAAAGCTTTGTTTTATCCTTAATTGACGGAAACGATACAGGGGTAATTATTTCCGGTCTTTACTCTCGTTCCGGAACAAGGTGGTATGCGAAAAGAGTTGCCGGAGGTAAGGGAGTAGAGCACGAATTAACAGAGGAAGAGAAAAAGGCTCTTAAAGAGGCAAGCTCAACTTAGATAATTATGAATAACAAGAAAATCTTAACAATTATTTTGGCAATTGGTATTTATTTTCTGGTAACAGGAGCGTCATATTTTCTTTTTTCAAGAACAATTTCTTCTCAAACATTAACGTCTCCTTTACCAACACCTCAAGCCGGAGTTAACGGACAATTGACGTTTGACGACAATCTTCCAAAAACCCAAGAGTGTCCCTTAAATGGCATTTTGTATTCTAAGCAACAGGAGGCGTGGTGGCAAAAACATAGACCTCTTGGGGTTATGGTTGAAAACCACGCAGACGCAAGGCCTCAGTCGGGGCTATCCGGAGCAGACGTAGTTTATGAAGCAGTCGCCGAAGGAGGAATAACAAGGTTCTTATCCATATTTTATTGTCAGGATGCGGGTGAAGTCGGACCGGTCCGCTCGGCCAGAACCTATTACATAGATTTTCTTTCAGAATATGGAAACTATCCTTTGTACGCTCACGTTGGAGGCGCAAATCAGCCGGGTCCGGCCGATGCCCTTTCTCAGCTTACAGATTACGGGTGGACAGGATATAACGACCTGAATCAATTCTCAATAGGCTTTCCAACTTTCTGGAGAGACTACGACAGGCTGGGTCATACCGCGGCAACAGAACATACTATGTACTCAACAGTTAATAAGCTTTGGGATTACGCGGCAAAAAACAGGGATCTAACCAACGTAGATAAAAAGGGCAAATCCTGGGATACAACATTCCTGCCTTATGAATTTACAGATGACGTTTCCGTTTCTTTACGTCCGGTAAGCCAGTCAATTCATTTAGAGTTTTGGGGGTCTGCCGGTTCGTCTTATTTTGTTGACTGGACGTATGACGCCAAGACAAATCTTTATAAGAGAGTCAATGGAGGAGCGGCTCATATAGATAGAGATAATAATAAGCAAATTGCCGCGAAAAACATTGTAGTTTTGTCAATGCTGGAGCTAAACGCAAACGACGGCTACGAAAACAATGTCCATCTTCTCTATAAAGATAAAGGAACGGGTAAGGCAACAGTGTTTAAAGACGGTAAACAAATAAAAGGAACCTGGCAGAAAGACACGAGGACCGGAAGAACTATAATAAAGGATACAAGCGGCAACCAGATTAAATTTGATAGAGGACTTATTTGGTTTGAAATCTTACCCACAGAAGGCGTGGTTACGGTAAAATAGTCACAAACTGATACTTGAAAATCATTTTAAATTTGATGTATATTAGTCCTCGTAACCTAAATAGAACAAATTATGTTTTCAGATCTTATTACTTCTAAGTCCAGAATAAGACTTCTAAACGTTTTCCTAACGTCTCCATCTTCTATGTCCCACGTCAGAGAACTGGTTAGAAAAACCGGAGATGAGATAAACGCGGTAAGACGTGAACTGTCTTTCTTAGAAAAAAAAGGAATACTTTCAAGAGAGCCCCGTGCAAACAGAGTTTATTATTCTCTTAACAAGAGCTACCCTTTTTATTATGATCTTTTAAGGCTTGGCGCAAAAAGCATAGGCTTGGGAGAAGAAATTCTCAAAAATAGAGTAAAACTTGGAAAAATAAAATACGCAATGTTTTCGGGTAAATTTATTAGAAGGATGAAAAACGAACCGGACGAGGTGGATCTTTTAATAGTCGGGACAGTTGTTCTGCCAGAATTGGCGCTTTTAATTAGGGAAGAAGAGAAAAAGCTGGAGACGGAAATAAATTATACGGTTATGACGGAAGATGAATTTAATTTTAGAAAGAAAAAAAGAGATCCGTTTATTGTATCTATTCTTTCCGGTTCTCGCGTAATGCTAATAGGCGATGAGGAGAGCATGCTTTAATGAGTCCCGTTAGAAAAAATATGTTTGAGTCATTAAATTTTAGTTTTAAATCTTACTTATTATGGAGGGTTTTCTAACGGGATGAGAAAGAATCCGCGTCTTTTTTTTTGGTTTATTATCCTTCTTACGATTTTGGCTATTTTTATTAATGTCCCAAGCATCGGCACGTTATCAATTGGTTCATTTCATCAAAAAA
>JAMCZC010000032.1 GCA_023485865.1 Patescibacteria group bacterium
TTTGAAAGAAGCTTTCTTTCAGGCAGCGTTAATTTCTTATGTGTTGCTATATATATTCACCTCCCAACTTTCATATCTCAGGAAGTGAATCTTACCTTAAAGGGGGCGATCGTTTCTAGAACTTGCTTGATTGGAGAATACGCACGATAAGAGGTATAATATAGCGATGTGGCAAAAGATTAAAAATATTTACCATTTTTTTGTAGCTATTCTTGCCAACATCTTATTCTTTTTTCCTTCAAGAAAAATAAAACTAATAGCCGTAACCGGAACTGACGGAAAAACAACTACGGTAAGCTTGATTTACCATATCTTGAAAAGTTCAGGAGCTAAGGTTTCGATGATTTCAAGCATAGCTGCTGTAATTGACGACAAAACTTACGATACGGGTTTTCATGTAACAACTCCTGCCTCTTTTTCGCTCCAAAGATTTATGAGAAAAGCACGAAATAAAAAATCAGAATATTTTGTGCTGGAGGTTACATCTCATGCCATTGATCAAAACAGAATTGCGGGAATTCCGATTAAAGTAGGAGTTTTAACCAATGTAACAAATGAGCATTTGGACTATCATAAAACTTACGACAATTATTTAAAAACAAAATTAAATCTTTTAAAAAAATCAAAAATCTGTGTTGTTAACAGCGATGATATTTCATATACACTCTTATCTGATGCTAAAAGCAAGAAGCTTCCGGAAAATTGGATAACATATGGATTGTCTCAAAGCTCGGATTATAACCCCAAAACTTTTGATATTAAAAAGGCCCGGCTTGTGGGAGATTTTAATAAATATAATGTTTTAGCTGCTGTTTCTTGCGCAAAAAGTCTTGGAGTAAAGAACGAAGTAATAAAAAAAGCGCTGGGTTCTTTTCATATGCCTGTTGGAAGAGTTGATTATGTTTATCAAAAAGATTTTAGCATTATGATTGATTTTGCCCATACTCCTAATGCTTTTGAAAAAATATTAAGTACGGTTAGGCCTATTACGAAAGGTAAATTAATTCATGTTTTTGGAAGCGCGGGAGAAAGAGACGCTCTAAAAAGGCCGTTCTTAGGAGAAATTTCTTCAAAGTATTGCGATATTTTAGTTTTAACCGCAGAAGACCCAAGAAGTGAAGATGTAAATAAAATTATCGCAGAAATAGAAGTCGGAATTAAAAGGGAACAGGCTGAAGTCATTAGAATTCCTGACAGAAAAGAAGCAATAGAAGCGGCTGTTCAAATGGCTAAAAAAGACGATTTGGTTTTAATTACCGGTAAGGCACAGGAAAGTTCCATGAATTACGGTAAGGAAGAAGTGCCCTGGAGCGAGTTTTCAGCAGTAGAAGAAGCATTAATCTTAAGAGATAAGGTAAATAATGAAAAAAATTAAAAATATTCATTTTTTGGGAGTGAAAGGCGTTGGGATGACGCCTCTTGCAATTATTGCCAAGGAAGCGGGATTTAAGGTTACGGGATGTGATATTGACGAGGAATTCATTACGGATGTCGCCTTAAAAAAGGCGGGAATAGAGGTTTTTAAGAATTTTTCAGATGAGCATCTTAAAAATGTTGATTTACTAATTACAACCGGTGCCCACGGAGGCTTTGATAATCCGGAAGTTATCAGCGCTAAGAAGTTTGGGATACCAGTTTGGACTCAAGGACAAGCCGCCGGAGAGTTTATGAAAGGAGATATTTTTAAAAGGGCGCAGGATGGAATTTCCGTAACCGGATCACACGGTAAAACTACAACGGCAGCCATGATTGCCACTATTTTAAAAGTAAATAATCAGGACCCTTCGTTTTTAATCGGAACAGGAGAAATCCCTTCTTTGGGTTCTCCGGGCCACTATGGGAAGGGAAGGTATTTTGTTGCCGAAGCCGACGAATATGCAACAGAGCCCAAATACGACAGAAGAGCAAAGCTTTTATGGCAAAAACCCAAAATAGCGGTAATTACCAACATTGAATTTGACCACCCTGATTTATACGAATCGGCAGATAAAATTGAAGAGGTTTTTTTAGAATTTATTAATAATATGCCGCAAGACGGAGTTGTGGTTTGTGGAGGAGACGACAGGCTGGTTAAAAAAATGCTTAGCGAGTACAAGGGCAGACGAGTTACCTTCGGTCTATCTGAATATAACGATTTTTATGTTCAAAGGTATACAATTTCCGGTACCAGGATGTTTTTTTGGGTTAAAAGCAAAGGGACGCTTATGGGAGAGTTTTCCGTAGGCGTTGTAGGTGAGCACAATGCTGTAAATGCCCTCGGAGCCCTTGTAGTTGCCTTAGAAGCAGGTTTTTCGGTAGAGCAGGTAAGAAGAGGTCTCTCCTTATTTACAGGTTCCAAAAGAAGGTTTGAATACGTGGGTAAATTAGCTTCCGGAGCCTCACTTTACGATGATTATGCGCACCATCCCACGGAAATTAAACAGACCCTTTCCGCTTTTAGGAAAACCTTTCCCAAAGAAAAGATTATCTGTATTTTCCAGCCGCACACTTATTCTCGAACAAAAAGTTTGTTCGAACAATTTAGTAGTTCGTTTAAAGATGCAGATATTGTTATATTAACCAATATCTATCCTTCTTTACGTGAAGAAAAAGACGAGACAGTTTCTTCCGGACTTCTTGCCGAGAGCGTGGCGAAATTTAATAAAAACGTTTTATATTTGCCCGAGCTTTCCGATGTGGTAGAATATATCGACAAAAATTCGTTTGGTAAAGACACTATTATTATCTCTATGGGTGCGGGGAATGTTTATAAAATAAGCGAAAGACTGAATCTAATTAAGTAATTATGGAGAAACTTATTATTAAAGGAGGGAAAAAGCTTAGGGGAGAGATCTCCGTTTCCGGCTCCAAAAACGTTGCTCTTAAGGTTTTGGTTGCAGCATGTTTAACAGACGAAGAGGTTGTTATTGAGAATGTCCCGTTAATATCGGATTTTTTGATAATGGCAGATATTATCAAAGAATTAGGAGGTAAAGTAGAAATTAGAGATCATGAAGTATCGGTTAGAGTAGAGCGTTTTGTGAAAAATAGGATATCTTTAGATAGGGCAGCGGAAATAAGAACTTCGTTTATGTTTTTGGCTCCTCTTTTGGCCCGTGAGGGAAAAGCTGTAATTCCAAATCCGGGAGGCTGCCGTATCGGCGCACGTCCAATAGATAGAATTATAGACGGATTAAAAAGTATGGGCGTGGACATCGACTATATTAGCGAAGACGGATATTTTCACGCTACTTGTAGTCCAAAAAAGGGATTAAGCGGTACGAAATATAGATTTGAAAAAAACACCCACACGGGGACCGAGACCATGATTCTGGCCGCAGTATTGGCAAAAGGAAGAACCGTGTTGGAAAATGCAGCGCAGGAGCCGGAGGTTGACGAGCTTATTGAGTTTCTTGTCAAAATGGGGGCTAGCGTTAAGCGGACAGCATTAAGAACAATCGTTGTAGAAGGGGTAAGAAAATTACATGGCTCCACATTCAGAATATCCCCCGACAGAAACGAAATCGTCACTTTTGCGGTTGCCGCAGTAATTACAGGCGGGGACATTTTTATAAAAGATATCAAAAGAGAAGGACTCTCGGAGTTTTTAAATACATTAGAAAAAGCCGGCGGAGGATTTGAAGAGAAGCGAAACGGAATAAGGTTTTATTATAAAGGAGAACTTAGCGCTACAGAGATAGTTACGTCTTTTTTCCCCGGTTTTATGACCGATTGGCAAGGACCTTGGGCGGTTTTAATGACAACGGCAAGAGGCGTTTCTACAATTCATGAGACTATATATGAAAACAGGTTTAGTTATGTTAGCGAGCTCAAAAAAATGGGAGCACATATTGAGCTTTACAATCCTAAACTTAGTAATCCAAATAAGTTCTACAACTTTAACATAAGCGATGACAAGAATTATTTTCATGCCGAAAAAATATTTGGACCAACCAGTCTTCATAACGGCGTAATTAACGTCGCAGATTTAAGAGCGGGGGCAACTTTGGTTTTGGCGGCGCTTATTGCAAAAGGCCAAAGTGCAGTTTTTGGAATAGAGCATTTAGACAGAGGATATGAGCAGTTTGATAAAAGGTTAAGAAGCTTGGGTGCCGATATAAAAAGAGTACAGTACGAATAAATATATTATGAAAGCGGTAATTTTAGCAGCGGGACAATCATCAAGGCTATATCCATTCGCAAAAGACAAGCATAAGTCGATGATAAAGATAATGGGAAAGCCTCTGCTTGAATATACAGTTGAAGAATTAAGAAAAAATGGGATAAAAGACTTAGTAATGGTTGTTGGTAGTGAGTCTTCCGTAGAAGATTATTTTTCAAACGGTAAGAAATATGGGGTAAATATAGAGTACGTTGTCCAATCGGAGCCTCTCGGAATGGGAAATGCCATTCTTTCCGCAAGAAAGTATATTGACGATGACTTCTTACTTCTTCATTCATATCATTTTGACGCGGTAGATTTCATAAAAGATTTAACTAAAACTCAAAATAATAAGTCAAAAATTACTCTCTTGGCCAAAGAAAGAAAGGACACTTTCAGCCAAGGGGTTCTTTCGGTTGACAAAGATAGAGTGTTAGATGTAGTGGAAAAACCCGTAAAAGGCAAGGAGCCGTCGAAACTATGCATAGTCGGTATCTATCTAATTTCCAAAGATTTTTTAAACGAACTGCAAAATACTCCTGTAGAACAATATCAGTTCGAAAAAGCCCTTTCCGCATTCGCAAAGAAAAACATAGTTAAATTTATTGAAATAAAAAGCGACACCGTATCTTTAAAATTTCCCTGGGATTTAATTCAGGTTAAGAATTATCTTTTGAAAAATATAAAAAGGTCAATAAGCAAAAATGCGTCTGTTGCAAAAAGCGCCGAAATAATCGGAGAGGTCGTAATAGATGAGTGCGCAACCATTATGGAGGGAGTTAGGATAAAAGGGCCTTGTTATATAGGCAAAAACGTAACGGTTGGCAATAATACTCTTCTAAGAGACGGGGTATGCATAGAAGAGGGTTGTACGGTTGGCGCTTTTATGGAGATGAAAAATACTTTAGTAATGAAGGGGTCAAAAACCCACTCCGGTTTTATTGGAGACTGCGTAATTGGAGAAAACGTCAGGATTGGCGCTCAGTTTTCCACCGGAAATGTCAGGCTGGACAGAAAAACGGTTAACGTTGTTGTGAAGGGAGAAAAAATAGACAGCGGGATAAAAAATCTGGGCGTTATGATAGGAAGCAATGTGCGAGTTGGGATTAAATCCTCTACGATGCCGGGTGTAATAATCGGCGAAAACTCCATAATTGGTCCGCTAACAGTGGTTCTTAATAATGTTGCCGAGGGAACAAAATACTATACTAAATTTGCCGAAATTGTGAACAAAATATGATTAAAAAAAATACAATTGTTCTTTTTGATATTGACTATACTCTTTTTGATACAAAAGCGTTTATGGATTCCGGACTGAAAAAGTACGCGCTTTACGATGAGACAACCCCGACGATTAAAGAGCTTTGGAGAAACGTTGATTTAGGGATATTTTCAAAAGGAGAGACGGAATTTCAAAATAATAAATTAAATAAAACAGGATTAAAGAAATATTTTAAAAGAAACAATGTCCATATTTTTGAAGATAAAAACGCGAATTTGAAAGATGTTCTATCCAAATACGTAAATTTCAAAATCTTTTTGGTGGACGATAAGCTCCCGGTTCTTTATGAATCAAAACTTAGTATGCCTTCAATCGTTACGATATGGATAAAACGCGGACCATTTGCCGAAAATCAACAGCCAATAAAAAACTTTTCTCCCGACATAACGGTAAACAGCCTTGTCAATTTAAGCACAGTAGTAGAAAATAATTAAAATATGTGTGGTATTTTCGGATACGTCGGCAAGAGGGAAAACGCCGCGGATATTGTTTTTAACGGATTAAAGACTCTGGAATACAGAGGGTATGATTCCTGGGGGGTGGCGGTTAGGCAAAAAAATAAGCAGGAATTTTTGGCAGACAAAAACATTGGGAAAATCGGGAACAAAAGATTATCGAAGGATATTTACAAAAACCCGTCAAACTTCTCAATCGGCCATACCAGATGGGCTACTCACGGTGGAGTAACTATTAAAAATGCCCATCCTCACCTGGATTGTACGGGAAAAATTGCCGTTATCCACAACGGAATCATAGAAAATTTTGAAGGTATAAAGAAAGAGCTTATTAAAAAAGGCCATATTTTTATATCGGAAACAGATACGGAAATTATACCTCATTTAATCGAAGAGTTCATGGGAATAAAAAAAGGCCTGCCCGCCGATAAATCGCCCCGCGAGCCGTCTACGAATAGTAGTGAAAAGGCGAGCGGAAAGATAAGGCGGGGCTTTGCATCTTCCGTTAGAGACGCTTTTAACTTACTTAAGGGTTTTAACGCAATAGTAGTTTCCTACGGGTCATCCTCTGAAATTATCGCTTGTAAAAACGGTTCCCCTTTAGTTGTGGGAATAGGAGAAGACGAATTTTTTATTGCGTCCGATCTTTCCGGAATAACTCCATATACAAAAAAATTAGTTTTTCTCAAAGATAACGAGATGGCAATCTTAGGCAAAACGCTGCAAATCCTTACTCTTCCCGGAGGCGGAAAAATAAAAGCTGACATAGAGACGATAAGTTTTAATATTGAAGAAAGCGGTAAGGGTAACTACGAGCACTTTATGCTTAAGGAAATTTTTGACCAGCCAAAAGTTATAAGAAATCTGACCGAAAACCACATTGACCAAATAAGCTTTTTGGCAGAAATGATAAAAAAAGCAAAAGGAACTTTTTTTATAGGAGCAGGAACAGCATATAATGCTTGCCTTTCCGGAATGTATCTGTTTTCTAAAATTTCCCATAAGCATGTAAACACGGTTTTTGCTTCGGAGTTTAATTATTTGGAGGATTTTCTTAACAAAGAGAGCCTCATAATCGCCTTTTCTCAATCAGGGGAAACGCTCGACGTTATAGAATCTTTAAACCGGGCAAAAAAGAAAAAAAGTAAGATTATCGCAGTCGTCAATTCTTTGGGGTCAACCATATACAGGATGGCAGATTACAAGTTTCTTTTGGGAGCAGGCCCGGAGATTGCCGTTGCGTCAACCAAGGCATATATTGCAAAACTAACGGTTTTACTGATGATTGCTTACGAAATAACAGGGAAAAGAAAGATTGTAAAACCTACTCTTCTTAAAACCGCGGACGAAATAGAAAGACTTCTCGAGGCAGAAAACTTGAAAAAAATTAAAGAGACAGCAAGATTAGTAGCAACCCCAAAAAATGCATTTGTTATTGGCAGGGGAGTGTCTTATCCAAGCTCTTTGGAAGCAGCTCTAAAAATTAAAGAGGTAAGTTATATTCATACGGAAGGACTTGCGGGAGGAGAGCTAAAACATGGCCCGATAGCTTTAATCGCAAAGGGAACACCTTGTCTTGTTTTTGCTCCCAATGACGAAACCTACGACTCAATCGTATCTAACGCTACGGAAATTAAAGCAAGAGGAGGTATAATAATTGGAATTTCTCCCCAAAATTCTTCAAGTTTTGACCACTGGATTGAGGTAAAAGATATTGCGGAAGGCTCTTACATTGCGCAGGTTGTTGTTGCCCAACTTCTTTCTTATTACCTTGCTCTTTTTCTAAAACTTGACCCTGATAAGCCCAGGAACCTAGCAAAAAGTGTAACAGTTAAGTAGTATTTTTGGCCGTTTTGATTGAATAAAGACCTCAAGAGTATTATAATACAAAGATATGTCACAGCTTTTAGGCTTTGCTCTCTTGTCAGCTTTTATAACCTCGATCCTTATAGTTCCTTTTATAGATTTCTTGTACAAAATTAAACTGAAACGTCAGGATCAAAAAACTGTTGATATTTTCAACAAACCTACACCGTTATTTGACAAATTTAACGGCTGGAAAAAAGGAACCCCTTTTGGCGGAGGAGCTTTGATAATATTGGTTGTTTCTGTTCTTGCTATTTGGGGTTACGGGATGTTTAACATACCCATAAATGCCTGGGAACTTTTTGTAATTCTTTTTGCATTTATCAGTTTCGGATTTTTAGGGCTTTATGATGACCTTAAAAAACTTACAAACGGACAAAGAATTGCATTTTTTGGATTAAGGTTTAGGTATAAATTTTTAATTCAATGGATATTGGCTTTTGTAATTGCTTTTGTTTTATATTCTCAATTAGGGTACACGTTTGTTTTCATTAGAGGTTTTGGTTTGGCAAGTATAGGCTTTTTATTTATTCCTTTTGCCGCGCTTGTTATAGTTTCTTTTACCAATGCCTTTAATATTGCAGACGGTTTAGACGGATTAGCATCGGGACTTCTTCTTATATGCCTGGCTGCATTCTTAGCAATTTCCTCGCTTCAGGTAGGCGGGACTTTAGGAATTTTTATTGCCATACTTATGGGCAGCGTTGCTTCGTTCTTATATTTTAATATATACAAGGCAAGGATTTGGCTTGGAGACGTAGGCTCATTGTCTTTGGGGGCATCACTTGCCGTCATTGGTCTTTTAACGGGGAAAACTTTAGCTCTAGCTTTTATCGGCGGCGTTTTTGTTTTAGAAGTAGGTTCGTCTTTAATTCAATTACTTGGGAAAAGGTTTTTGGGTAGAAAAATCTTGCCGGTTGCGCCGCTTCATCTCTATTTTTTAAAGAAAGGTTGGGATGAGCCAAAAGTGGTAATGAGAGCCTGGCTTTTGGGATTTTTCTTTGCCATTTTGGGGCTTTATATAGCTTTCATCAGATGAAAAAGATAGACATTCTTCTTCTGCTATCCGTAGTTTCCCTCACGCTTTTTGGACTTTTTATGATTTACGATGCCTCGTCTTTTGTTGCTTTCAGAGATTTTGGGGATAAATATCATTACATTAAAGATCAGTTTTTCTGGATTGTTCTTGGCCTTGTGTCTTTGGGCGCATTTTCTTTCTTTGATTACCGTAAATTGTTTAACCTTGCGCTCCCTGTTCTTATCATAGGCATCTTACTTCTTGTTATGGTGTTTGTGCCGGGACTAGGAGTAACGTTACTTGGAGCAAGAAGGTGGGTTGATTTTCAAATTTTTCTTCTTCAGCCTTCCGAATTTGTAAAACTTGGCCTGGCCATATACCTAGCCGCATGGTTTTCCAGTAAAGAGAAAGGCAGATTTTTAGCATTTTTAATGCTTCTTGGTTTAGTCGTGTTTTTAGTTATGCTTGAGCCCGACATGGGAACAGCAGCTATTATTTTATCGGAGGCTCTAGTTGTGTATTTTCTTTCAGGCGCGAATATGTTACATTTTGCATTACTAACTCCTGTCGTTGCGGTTTTAGGTTTTATTCTCATAAAACTCGAACCATATAGGCTTGCACGGCTTACTACTTTTTTAAATCCCGATCAATCGCTTACAACCTCTTCTTATCACGTAAGGCAAATTTTAATAGCTTTGGGCTCCGGAGGATTAACAGGTGTTGGATTTGGTAATTCTTTACAAAAATACGCTTATCTTCCCGAAAATACAACGGATTCTATATTTGCAATTATCGCAGAAGAATTAGGTTTTTTAGGAGCGACTATTGTTATTCTTTTATTTGTCGTTGTTGTCTGGAGAGGTTTTTACATCGCTATACATGCTAAAGATAACTTCGGAAGACTTTTAGCCGGAGGGATTACCACTTTTTTAGCGATGCAGGTTTTTATTAATTTGGCAGCTCAAACCGCACTTTTACCGCTAACGGGAATTCCTCTGCCTTTTATTTCTTACGGGGGCTCTGCTCTTATAATTAATCTTGCGGCTGTTGGGATACTGTGTAATATTTCAAGGCAAAAAAATATATGACCCTCCTTCATTAAAATTACGAAGGATCATGCTTCCGAAGCTTGAGATTTTCAGGGCTTAGAGGTTTAATAAAATTATGGGTATAATAAGTGTTAAAAACAAAAGGAGCGAAGGAGCATGAAAATTCTCGTAACCGGCGGACACTTGTCGCCCGCCTTATCGGTAATAAACGAATTAAAAGAAGAAGACTTATTATATGTCGGAAGAAAATATGCCTTGGAGGGAGATAAGGTTTTTTCGCTGGAATACCAAACCATAAAAGACTTAGGAATTCCGTTTTTTTCCATTACAACCGGAAGATTGCAAAGAAGATTTACAAAGCATACGATTCCCTCCTTTTTAAAACTACCCTTTGGTTTTTCTCAAAGTCTTTATATTCTTAAGCGTTTTAAACCGGATATCGTTTTGGGCTTTGGCAGCTATGTTTCTCTACCCATAATAATTACGGCCTATCTTTTAAAAATCCCTATTGTAATTCACGAACAAACCCTGGAGGCCGGAATTGCTAATAAAATCGCCGGCCGTTTTGCCGCAAAAATTTGTGTTTCCTGGAATTCCTCGATGAGATTTTTCCCAAAAAGCAAGACTATTCTTACAGGAAATCCTTTAAGAAAAGAAATCATTGAGGAAAATCAAAAATCATCCATTCGGGACATTCGGCTGAGCTCAGTCGAAGCCCAAGCTCAGGACAAAAATCAAAAATCAGAAGCCGAATTGCCTTTACTCTACATAACCGGCGGAAGCCTTGGCTCCCATTTTATAAATAACCTTGTTAAGGACTCACTAAGTCAACTTGTAAAGAATTTTCAAATTATTCATCAAACAGGAGATGCCAGGCAATATAAAGATTTTGACGATTTAATGAAGTTAAGGGAAGAATTCGGGGAAAATTCGAAAAACTACGCGCTAAAAAAATTTTTGTCCCCGAAAGAGACAGCAGAATATCTTAAAAAGGCGGATTTAGTTGTTTCAAGAGCAGGAATAAATACCGTTACAGAGCTTTTGTTTTTAGGAAAACCTTCGCTTTTGATTCCTCTTCCTTTTTCACAGGGTAATGAGCAGATTAAAAATGCTCAATTTTTTAAAAGGCAAGGATTAGGAGAAGCTTTAGAGCAGAAAAAAATAACGCCTGAGATTTTTATCCAAACATTGAAAAAAATGCTTAATAACCTTAATGAATATAAAATAGACTCAAAAGATCTGGTTGATAAAAATGCGGTGGTAAAGATAGTAGAGGTAATAAAAAATGTCTATAAAAAAAAGAAAAATAAAACATAGGTTTTTTCAGCAAGCAAAGCTTTTTTTACTAACACTTGTTGGGATGCTTGTTTTACTTTGCGTGGTATATTTGTCATTTTTATTGTTTTTGCCAAAAAAGGAATTGTTTATAAATCCTTTGGCAAAATCAACAAGCACTCGCTACAGCAAAATGGGCGATATGCTGCAAAAATCCGGCGTTGCTTTTTCTTCAATAAAAAGAAACCAGGACGCTTCCTATGTAATTAATTTAAAAGATGGCGGAGAGGTTATTTTAACGGAAAATAAAAATGTTCAAAATCAAATTTCCTCTTTACAATTAATCCTTTCTCGGCTTACAATAGAAGGGAAACGGTTTAAAAGCCTAGATTTTAGGTATGATAAACCGGTGGTTTCGTTTTAAAACTTATGAGCGAAGTTAAAATCGTTGTTGCAGTTGATATTGGAACTTCAAAAATAGTTACTTTAATAGCCAAAGTGGACGAGTTAGTAAATGTTTTGGGTGTTTCCGAAGTTCCTTCGGCCGGAGTAAGAAAAGGACAAATCGTAGACATTGAAGAATCGGTGTCTTGCATAAATAGCTCTTTGGAAGCTGCGGAACGCATGGCCGGATATTCAGCTTCGCACATTATTGTTTCCATTGGCGGAAGTCACATTGAATCTCAAAATTCCAGAGGAGTAGTAGCAGTTGCCCAGCCGGAGGGAGAAATAAGGGAAACCGACTTAGTGCGTGTAATTGATGCGGCAAAAGCAGTCTCTTTGCCTTCGAGCCGGGAGATATTGCATGTTTTACCCAGGAGTTACATAGTTGACGGACAAGAAGGAATTAAAGACCCAATCGGCATGACAGGGGTTAGGCTTGAAGTAGACACGCATATAATATCGGCCAACAGCACATCGGTTAGGAATTTGGAAAAAGCCTTCTCGGAAGTAGGAGTTGACGTAGATTCTATAGTTTCGAGCGGTTACGCAAGCTCTCTGGCTGTTTTATCCGATACTGAAAAAGAGCTGGGAGTAGTTCTCGTAGACATCGGGGCGGGGACGACTGATATTTGTGTTTACGTGGAAGGTTCGGTAGCATATTCGTCGGTTTTGCCTATCGGAGCAAGACACATAACCAATGATTTGGCAATTGGACTACGGATTTCTTTGGAATCCGCCGAAAAAATTAAACTTTATCTTTCTAATCCCGCGAAAAAACAAATAAAAGTCTCGGACCAAGAGCCTCTTGAAGAAGAACCAAAATTCAAGGAAAAATCCGATGAGGTTGATTTGGCTTCTCTGCATTTGCCGGAAGAGCTGAGTAAAGTTTCGCAAAAAACTTTAATTGACGGAATTATAAGACCAAGGCTTAATGAAATTTTTACGATGGTTGGTTTGGAAATTAAGAAAAGCGGTTTTATCGGTCAAACTCCCTCCGGTATGGTTGTTACAGGGGGAGGAGCAAGGACTATTGGTGTTTCCGATGCCGCAAAAAGAATGCTGGCAATGCCGGTTAGAATTGGCTACCCCGCTAACATAAAAGGTATAATAGACGAGATTCAGGATACGAGTTTTTCAACAGTTGTTGGCTTGGCAATTTACGGGAAAAATGTAGAGGTTGAGAGTTCTTTGCCGTTTGGATTTTCTCTGCCGAAGCTTCCGTTCGGGCAAATTAAATTCAATAAATATTTTGCAAAAGCAATAACTTTTTTTAAATCGTTCCTGCCCTAAAGCGCCTTCCAAACTCTAGTCATTTGGAGGGTTGCAAAAATAAATTTTATCTGATAGTATGCCCGTATTATGTTGATAAAACCTCAAACAACAAATTTTGCCAAAATCCGCGTCATGGGAATTGGGGGAGCAGGAAATAACGCCTTAAACTCAATGATTTCCCAAAGCACAATTGCCGGCGTAGATTTTATTTCGGTTAATACCGATGCCCAAGCGCTTTTAATGTGCCAGGCGGCAACAAAACTTCAGATTGGGGAAAATCTTACTAAAGGATTAGGTTCCGGAGGAAATCCCGACATCGGCAAAGAAGCAGCAGAAGAGTCTTTTGAAAAGATAAAAGAAATGATTGAAGGAACGGATATGCTTTTTTTGGCAGCAGGAATGGGCGGAGGAACGGGCACGGGGGGAACGCCCATTATCGCAAGAGCGGCAAAAGAAGTAGGCTGCTTAACGGTTGCAATTGTCACTAAACCTTTTGCATTCGAGGGAACAAGAAGAATGGTAAATGCCGAAGACGGGATAGAAGAGCTTAAAGATAAGGTTGATACTCTTATTGTTATTCCTAACCAGCGAATTTTGGATGTGGTAGATAAAAAACTATCGCTTTTAGAAGCATTCAAAGTTGCCGATTCGGTATTAACCCAGGGTGTTCAGGGGATCTCGGATTTAATTACACTCCCCGGCCTTGTCAACGTAGACTTTGCGGATGTCAGGACCATAATGGCTAACGCCGGCTCTGCTTTAATGGGTATAGGAACAGGAGTTGGCGAAAATAGGGCGCAAGCTGCTGCAAGAAGCGCGGTCGCATCGCCTCTTTTGGAAATATCAATGGATGGAGCAAGAGGAGTACTATTTAATATTATTGGCGGTCCCGATATTACGATGAGTGAAGTTGATGAGGCAGCAAAAATTATTGCTTCGGCCGCAGATCCGGACGCAAACATTATTTTTGGCGCGACAATAGATGACACAATGCACGACCAGATAAAAATAACAGTTATTGCAACAGGCTTTGATCAAACAAGGCAAACCCTTAAAGAATTTATGACCTCATCTCCAAATAAAATAGCAGAGCAAGGCCAGCAAGCTCAATCAACGCCAAATCCTATAGAGCCTCCTATACCGACAGAAGAACCGGCAATTGAGGAAGAAAACGACACCTGGGACATCCCCGCATTCTTAAGGCAAAAGAACTAAAATTATCTTTAATTATTTGATTATTTAGCTCAAAAAGCGTAATATACATCCTCTAGTATGAAATCTGTTGAGTCTCGGGGGGAAATAGGGATAACCAGGAGAGCCTTTTTAGCCGGAACGGCTGCGGGAGCGGTTTCTGTTTTCCTAAATCCGGTCGACGCCTTGGCAAGAACATTTACTACTAATTCCTCAACGGAAAGCTTAATAAGCGCAGATAAGCTGGCGGGGACAGGGAGGATAATAGGAAGAGGCGATATCACTAAACCTTACATTTTTTTCACAATCGATGATTGTTATGGTATTAAAGCCGTATATGAGTCTTTGGATATTGGCGATAGACAAGAAGTAAAGTTTACTTATTTTGTGATAGGCAAACTGCTTCGTATTCCAGTTTACAGAAAAATGGTTAGGGAGATTGTCAAGCGGGGGCACAGGGTAGAAAATCATACGGTTGACCATGCGATGTTAGGGCCGAGGCACACTAGCGAACTTCCGAAAGTCAGGTTTGAAATCGGCGGCTTTTTAGATTTAATGAAAGAATATGTGGACCCTGATTATCAAGACCATTTCGTAAGGCCTCCTGGCGGAGTCGGAATAGACGGTAAAACTTTCGAGCCGCTAATTGACACTGCTAAGACTGACCATTTAGATATTGCGGGCTGGAGCATTAGCACCAACGGAACTTCCCGGGAAGCAACACCCGCTACATCCTATAATAATGTAAAAGACAGACTTAAAAATGGCAGGATTGTTTTACTACACGCAAACGGCATAAATCCCGACATAGCAGTTTTTGAGAAATTAATTATCACGGCCAAAGACCAAGGTATTAATCCTATAGATATGTTAACGGGGCTTGAAAAAGGCCTTTTTGTACACTATATTTCCCATAATTCAGCCCTAAAATAGCTTCAGATATATTACTGAATAGAGAGGAGATTAAGGAGTGTGTTTATTGGGTCGGTATTTGTTCTAACTACTTGCCCTGTTTCTGCAGAAACAAGTGTGGTTTTTTGGACAGCTACAGGTAAAACTCCGAATAATTTTTTGTCGTCAATTCCCTGCACCTGGAATACGGGGTTATTAGCAAATAACCTTAGCTGGACAAGCTGAAGCTCTGCTCCGCTTGTTGAAGTAGAGCTTTCTGAAACTCTGTCAATTATTTTTTGATCCAAAACATTTTGTACAGCTTGATTAGGCAAAACGGTTAAATCTTTTTGTCCCAAAGGTGTGGTAACGGACAGTGTTCTGCTGGCTAAGTTTACGGAAACCGGAAATTCAGTTTCGGCTTTAGTTTCCTTGTTGGTAATTGAAAAGCCTCTGGCTGAAGTTGTGCCTATTTCTATATCCTCTTCTTCTAGAGCCTCATTAATGTCATCTAAAGCGTGAGTTTCTAACTCCACTTCTGTCCCGTCGGCTTTTTTTGCCTTAACGCTTACGGAGCCGTTATCTTCTGTTTTTATTTCAAGATGAGTTCCTTCTGCCGCGGCGTTAATTTCGGATTTATGGTTTTCGGTTTGAATCTCAACCCTTTGCGAAGGAGGATTAATAACGGAATTTAATTGCGGTTTAATAATTCTCGGTTCAGGCGTATGAATCTCTATTGGTTCAGGCGTTTTTGTTCCAACAGGTTGAGGATTGGAGCTGGAGGTTGTATTATTGTTTTGCTCGGGCGGTTTACTGGTATCAGATCCTCCTCCTGAAGTTCCTCCTGAAGTTCCTGATCCTCCTCCGGAGTCTCCGGAAATTCCGTCTTTTGCCAAGAACGCAGAAGTTCCCAAAACGTTTGCGTTTTTCAAAGATTGATAAGAGACAACGGCTATAAACAGGGTCGCAGCAATTACAAAACCGATTATTAAATAGCGAGTGTAGGAATTAGAACTTCTAGAAGCTTTTTTCCGGACAGGTTTCTTTTTCATCTATATGTCTATTACATCAGAATATGTCAATCCTTGTCAAGCAGCAATTTAGGGGTTCTCCTACCCTGTTGGTAAAGCATGTAGCGTGCTTTTCAAGTATTCATAAGGAGAATCAAACATTTCCGGTCTGGAAAATCTACAGTAAAATTCACAGACATATTCTTCAAGTTTTTCTTCAC
>JAMCZC010000015.1 GCA_023485865.1 Patescibacteria group bacterium
GTGAAGAAAAACTTGAAGAATATGTCTGTGAATTTTACTGTAGATTTTCCAGACCGGAAATGTTTGATTCTCCTTATGAATACTTGAAAAGCACGCTACATGCTTTACCAACAGGGTAGGAGAACCCCAAAAATGGAAGTAATAAAAGAGGTTGGACTTCTTGATGAATTATTTTTTATGTATGGAGAAGAAGCAGATTTTTGTTGGAGAATGTATTTTAAGGGTTATCGTTTAGTTTATGTACCGGCATCGGTAGTATACCACTACGGTTCGGGAACTATGGGCGGACCATCTCCGCGGAAAATTTTTCTTCATCACAGAAACGGTCTTATCCTGCTTTTAAAAAACTATACAGCACTTGAACTTGTAAAATATCTTCCTTTTAGAATTTTTTTAGACTTTGTGGCTTTTTGGTATTATATTTTGAGCAATAGGCTTCCCACGAATGCTTTAGCAGTTGCAAAAGCTTATTTAGATCTTGCTCATCTAATGCCGGCAATCATAAAAAGAAGGTTGGACGCTCCTTATAAAAGAAAAAAGAAAAACATAAAAAATTATCCGCTGTATAAAAAAAGTGTAATTGTCGACTATTTTATTTATAGAAAGAAAAAATTCAGCCAGTTAAACTTTTACCCATATGAGTAAAAAAAACATCAAGAAAACCGTTGTTGGCGATAATGACTATACGGAAAGATACAAAGACAAATCATATATGTCTTTGAGAAACGATGATGCAAGCAGGTTAGTAAGCCAAATTAGTAGTTTAAATATCTTTAAATCCGGGGATAAAGTTTTAGACGCGGGCTGCGGTTCGGGAGAGTTTGGAGCGGCTGTTAAGAATAGTTTTAATGCAAGAGTTTACGGGATTGATATAAACGAAGAGGCAGTTAAAAAATCAAACAAAAACGGACTTATTGCTCAAATTGCAGATATTGAACAAAAATTGCCATATAGAAATGAATCTTTTAATAGTGTTTTGTGTGTGCAAATGATTGAGCACTTAATAAATCCGGATTTTTTTCTTACAGAAAGCAAAAGAGTGCTTAAGAAAAACGGTTTGCTTATTATTACAACGCCAAATTTGGCGGCTTGGTTTAACAGAATAATATTGCTTTTTGGATATCAGCCCTTCTTTACCGAGATAAGCACAATTGATAAAACGCTTGGACTTTCTTTTACAAGAAAACTTACTCCAAACAGAAAACCGCTGGGACATCTAAGGGTTTTCACTTTAAAAGCACTAATTGAACTTTTGCAAATGCATGATTTTAAAATTTTAAAAGTTAAAGGATCGACCGTCAGTTATTTTCCTAAGTATGTGTATTTTTTTGATAAGCTATTCAGCCATTTCCCAAGCATTGCGACCGATTTGATTGTAATTGCAAAGAAAAAAGAAAAATAATCAGATTAGGGTGAATGTAGATAAGTTGTAATAAATTGCCTATTTTGTTAATATTCAACCTAGTATTAGATTTAATATGAAAAATATTCCTGTAGTTATTTTCTGCGGAGGACAAGGTACAAGAATGAAGGAGGAAACCGAATTTAAACCAAAGCCAATGGTTTTAGTTGGAGGTAAGCCAATTTTATGGCATATAATGAAAATTTACGCCCATTTCGGATTTAATAATTTTATTATTGCGCTAGGTTACAAAGGTGATTACATAAAAGAATACTTTATAAACGAAGAATTTTTTACACATGATTTAACGATAGACTTATATACAGGGAAAAAAGTTGTTCACAGAAACAGCAGAAAAAGACATGATAAATTTAACATTACCTTTGCAGATACAGGCCAGGAAACTCTTACCGGCGAAAGGCTCTTAAGGCTTAAAAAATATATAAAAACAGATACCTTTATGGTTACTTACGGAGACGGCGTGGGAAACGTAGATATAAAAAAACTCCTTGAATTTTACGAAAAAAGGAAAGTTATCGGAGTTATTACCGGTGTTCATCCAAAATCCAAATGGGGACTTGTAGTATCGGATAAAAATAATATGGTAAAAAGATTTCAGCAAAAGCCAAAACTTAATCAGTACGTAAACGGCGGATTTATGGTGTTTAATAATAAAATTTTCAATTATTTAAAACCAAAAGAAATGATAGAGGTTGGCTTGAATAGGTTAATCCAGGATAAACAATTGGCAGTGTATATCCACGATGATTTTTGGTCAGCGATGGATACCTATCAAGACATGGAAGAACTAAACGAGCAATGGAAAAATGACCCTAAGTGGAAGATTTGGCATTAATGAAAATGAAAAACATATTGGTTACCGGAGACCGGGGGTATATTGGAAGTGCGCTTATTCCCCTATTATTAAATAGCGGGTACGGCGTAACAGGAATAGATACGGATTTTTTTAAAAGCACCATTCCTTCGGACTATTTTTTTCCAAAATATCAGAAAATTACCAAAGACATACGAAACGTAGAAAAAAAAGATTTGGAAGGAGTGGATGCCGTTATTCACCTAAGCGCTTTGTCAAACGATCCAATAGGGAATATCGATGAAAATTTAACTTCGGAAATTAATTTTAAATCAACTATACGCCTTGCGGAAATGGCAAAGTCATCTAACGTCAAAAGATTTATTTTCTCTTCTTCATGTAGCATATACGGCATAGCAAAGGAAGATACGGTAAACGAAGAATCTGAGATTAACCCCCTTACCGCTTATGCAAGGTCAAAGATTAATTCGGAAAAAGAACTAAAGAAAATGGCCGACAGCAAGTTTTGCATCGGACTCCCCAGAAATTCCACCGTCTATGGTTATGCTCCTAAATTTAGAAATGATTTAGTTGTAAATAATCTAGTTACTTCGGCTCTTGCTTATAACCAAATTAGAATAATGAGTGACGGGACACCGTGGAGGCCTCTTATCGATGTTAGGGATTTGGCAAACATTTTTATACAATTTCTCAAAGCAGACGAGGGCAAAATTAACGGCGAGATTATTAACGTTGGATTTAATGAAAACAACTTTCAAATAAAGGATTTAGTTGAAGAAATTCAAAAAAGTTTAAAAGAATGCAAAGTCGTTTATACGGGAGAACACGGTAAGGATTCGAGGAGTTACAAGGTTAGCTTTAATAAATTTAAATATTTATTTCCTGATTTTAAACAGGAGTGGACGTTGCTCAAATCAATTAAAGATATGGTAAACAGATTAAAGGAAGCTAATTTTAATAAAGATGATTTCGAATCGGGAAAGTTTACGCGCTTGGTATCCTTAAGGGAATTTATGACCAATGGCAGTCTTGATAAAAATTTGCATTGGAATTAATTGTCTATGATTATAAAAAAAACAAAAATCAACGGAGTTTACATTCTTGAACCGGAGCTGCGTACGGATAAAAGAGGATATTTTACTAGGGTTTTTGGTAAAGATGAGTTAAGGAAGAATTCTATAAAATACGACATCGTTCAGATAAACAGGTCTTTAACTAAAGAAAAGGGGATGATCCGCGGGCTGCATTTTCAAAAATATCCAAAACAGGAAGATAAAATAGTCCAATGTCTTCAGGGTTCTGTATTTGACGTTGCGATAGATTTAAGGCCAAAATCTAAAACGTATGGTAAGTGGGTAGGAAAAATATTAACAGCCAAAGATATGAATATGTTTTTGATACCTAAGGGTTTTGCGCACGGGTTTCAGGCATTGGAGAAAAATTGTATAGTCCAATATTTTGTTTCTGAATATTATTCACCAAAATATGAGTTAGGCATAAGATGGAACGACCCCAAATTCAAAATAAAGTGGCCTATTAAAAAAGTTATAGTTTCGGAAAAAGACGCTGGTTGGCCGGAATATACAAAATAATATGAAGGTATTTCTTATCGGTAAAAACGGACAAATAGGCAGGGCTATTGTATCTTTACTTAAAGCACGAAAACAGCAAGTCTTCGCATTTTCAAAGGATGAGCTGGATATTACCCGTGATGGTGACGTAAGAAATTCTATTGAAAAGTATAGTCCCGATGTAGTAATTAATGCCTCAGGATATCACGTAGTAGCGGATTGTGAAAAGCACCCCGATATGGCTTTTGAAGTTAACACGTCTGCGGTATTAAATTTAGCCAGAATATGTGCAGAAAAAAAAATCCGGTTGGTTAATTTTAGTACAGACAGAGTGTTTGACGGAACAAAAAAAGAACCATATACGGAAGAAGACAGACCAAACCCGCTTCAGATATATGGCATTGCTAAATTAGCAGGAGAATTAGTAGCGCATAATTACAATATAGAGAGCATTACCATCAGAACCTGCGGAGTTTTCGGGGGTAAAACCGGAAGCAGTATGAAAAAAGGAAATTTTGTTCTTTATATACTAGACCAGGCAAAAAAAACTGACGAGCTTGAAATTTCCAGCGAGCAAACAGCAAGTTTTGTAAACGCAGAGGATTTGGCGGAAGGATTACTAAAACTTATCGAATTAAAGGCACCATCCGGAATATATCATTTAGTAAATGAAGGGTACGGAACGTGGTCTGAATTTGCCCAAGAAATAGTTTCTCAAAGTAAAATAAATTTAAAAATAATTCCTGTTGACAGATTGGGGGTTTACGGCGATACTCGTATTCCCTTGTTTGTTCCTCTTCTAAACACTAAGGCAAAAAAACTTGGCGTGATGCTTCCGTCATGGCAGGACGGTTTAAAAAGATATCTAAAGTTTTTGAAATACATATGAAAACTCCCCCTGTATCTATCATTATTCTTAATTGGAATGGAAAAAAATGGCTTAAGGGTTGCTTGCCTACTGTCCGGAGAATAAAATACAAGCCGCTTGAGGTAATTATTGTTAATAACGGATCTACTGATGACAGCGCAAAATTTATACGGGATAAATATCCTGAAGTAAGGGTAATAGAACTAAAAAAGAATGTAGGATACGCAAAGGCAAATAACATTGGAGTAAGCAAAGCAAAGGGGGAATATGTGTTACTGATGAACAATGATACAAAGGTAACTCCGAATTTTCTTAAGCCATTAGCGGAAGATTTAAAAGATTCTGCTATTGGTGTAGTACAGCCTCAAATACGCAGTATGATTTATCCTAAACTACTTGATTCTGTGGTTTCTTACTTTACTTATACAGGATTTTTATATCATTTTGGATACATGAAGCCATGGAATAAGGAAAAGTATCAAAAGAAAACGTTTGCCTATTCTATAAAGGGAGCATGTTTTTTAATGAGGAAAAAAGAGTATCTCGAGTTAGGCGGTTTGGATGAGGACTTTGTTTGCTATGTTGAAGAAACCGACTTATGCCATAGGGTTTGGCTTTCCGGAAAAAAGGTTTTGTATGATCCACGAAGCATTATGTATCACTGGGGGGGAGGAGACATGCAGGTTATGACAAAAGATGAAACGACGATGCTCCGCTCGTTTAGGAATAGGTTTCTCTCTTATATTAAAAATTTAAGCATCGTGGAATTATTAAAAGTTCTGCCTGCACTTTTTATTTTTAGCGAAATATTTGTTGTAATGTCGATTATAAAAGGAGAATTTAGAAGAGCTTTTGGTGCGCAGCTGGGTATTTTAACGGTGTTACTTTATCTACCCCAAGCCGTACGAAAACGAAAATTTATTCAAAAAAATATTCGTAAGGTATCGGATAAACAAATTAATGAATACGTGTATAAAAATCCGAGGTTTTCCTATTATCTTCTTTCCTTTAGGAACCCATCGGCTTATAAGGATTAAATTATATGTTAAATTTTTTTAAAAAATATAGATACTTGTTAATTGAGATTGGTTTTATTGCGTTTATTAGCCTTATTCCTTTTTTATGGTTTAAGCCTAATCATGTAATTTTGGGTCTAGACTCGGGATATGCGGTTGATTTTGTGTTATGGCTTAAGCAGCGTATTTTTACCTGGCTGCCTTCACAAAACTTCGGAATAGATCTATCTGCAGAAGTAGGAGTCGTGCCTTATAATGCCCTTCCCGCAATTATTGAGTTATTGGGTGTTGCGCATTACTTTGTTCAAAGAGTTTTACTTTCATTATGGTTTTTTATCATATCCATTTCTATTTATGCGTTAACCAGGTATATCTTCCCCAAAAAAGAGCACTGGATAATTCGTCTGACCGCGGTTTTGATATATGTATTTAATTTCCATCTCTACTCATTCTTTCTGCAAGGCGAACAGCCTATGCTGTCTTCCTATGTTATTCTTCCGCTTTTTGCATTACTGCTGTTAAGGTTTGTGAGGGGAAAACCGTCTTTGATAAGAACGGCAATATACTTAAATTTTGTTTATTTATTTTTCGGATCCGGCGGAGTTAGGGGCGTACCGCTGATTGGACCTGTTATCTTAACGAGTTTTGCTATTTTTTTATTTTTTTTCTTCGTTACTTCGTCTAAAAACAGATTTGACTATCTAAGAAAATTTTTGTCGCTAGGAATATGTTCAGGAATCTTTTTTATTTTCTTTAATGCCTACTTTTTATTTCCTTTTCTTATCTCATTTTCTCTTCAGTATGGAAATCAGGTTGCTATTGCCGGAGGTATTGACGGAGCTGTTAATTGGGCTAAATTTATAAGTACCCATACAAGTTTTATAAATTTATTTAGACTTCAGGGAGATAATAACTGGTATGATAACCCTTATTACTGGTCGTATCCTTATTTTACTAATCCGTTATTAATCGTTGGAAGTTTTATGCTTCCCATTCTTGCATTTTTAGCCCCGGTTTTTGTAAAAGAAAGAAAAGATAAAATAATCATACTTTTCTTTGCATTCCTAGGTCTTTTCGGACTTTTCTTATCGACAGGAGCACATCCGCCATTAGGAAATATATATGTTTTTTTAATGGAGAGAATTCCCGGATTTGCAGCATACAGGTCGGGTTATTATAAATTTATTCCGGCTGTGTATCTTGCTTTTTCAATTCTGATTGGATTTTCTGCGTATTCAATCATCAGCAAAATTAGGTTTAAAAAAGCATCTCTTCTGGGAATAATATTTATTTTGCTTATCTTGCTTTATCATTTTCCGTATTTTCAAAATACAAATTTTAATATAGATAATCCTTTCAATCTTATGGTAAAAGTTCCAGATTACGTATTGAAATTTGCACAATATGAAAATAAGCTCCCCGACACATACAGAACATTAGTAGTCCCGCCGCCGGCAGATGCTTATAACATAAAAACATATAAGTGGGGATATTTTGGATCTTATCCGATATTTCCCCTTATCACGGATAGGGGGTTTGTGATAAATGATCAATTTGTTTATAACGAAAATGAAAATAAATTAATTACGTCTTTATACGGTAGTTTGCAAAGGGATGATTTGAAAAGTTTTCTAGATACTGCGAGTACTACAAATATAAAGTATATATTGGTAACTTCAGACGTTGCCAAGGATTATTTTATGTCTTTTACAGAAGACCCCTCTGTTTTTAGATCAATTATTAATAAAAACAAAGATACTTTTAGATTGGTATGGGAAAACGGACCATGGCAGTTGTATGAAATAACAAGTATAAACCCAAAGAAAGTTGAGGCTTTTGATTCGGTTACGCTAAGCAAAGCAGAAACGTCTTCGATTGATAGCCTTTTTAAGGCAGATTACATTCCTTTTATTACCTCTAAAGGTTTGCCGGCAGATTTAAAAGTGCCTATACGGGGTGAGTTTCAAGACTTTTCTTGCGCTTCATGTCATATGCTTGAGGATACCCAGGAAGTAGGTATAACTTCGCCCAAAATATATCCTACGTCATTTTTATATCCTCTAAAGTTAAAGTTTGAAAATGATTTGAAAAAAGCGGTAACTGAGGATGAAAAAATGAATGCGCTTTTAGGATTAACGCTTAAGAGAACAGCTGAATTGGATAAGTTAAACTATGTTTCTGTTCAATCGGAGACTGATTGGCTTAGGGCGTCTGATTTGTTGTATTCATATTGGATGAATATTAAGATTCTTTATAATGAAAAATACAAAAATAGCTCAAATTACGCAACGCTAAGATTGATCTCAAGATATCTCACTTTAGAGAGAAACATTGTCAGCAATATTATAAATATCAGGGATTTAAAAAAAGAAAATACTCGATTGGGAAAGTCATTATCAGCAACACTTAGCGAAATACAAAAAATCGATAAAAGTCTGCATGAAAAATTGACAGAGACAGATTGGGAAACTAACTTCGTATATGATATTTCTTCGGCATATGGGCAAATATTCCTTAACCCGAATAGTTTGTTCAGAGACGCTTTTAACAAACCAATTTACCCGATAGCTTATAAAATAAACAACACGAGCTATAATTATCCGCAATCAGACAACAAAATCTTCTTACAGCTACCCGAGGATAAAAAAATACTTACGTTGACTTTTAGCCTGCCAAATCTATTTAACAATCCAGCAGAAAAAACAGTAGAATTTAACAAAGAAACAAAACGATGCTTAGTATCTCCAATAGATAATTATTCGGGTATGAAGAGATATGTAACCAATGCAAAGGTAGCCGAGGAAAACGCAGGGTTTATCTATGTTAAAAGAGATTACGATATTTTTAAATCACAAAAATCAAAAACACTTCCCGCAGACTTTTTTAACCCTGAGATGGAAGTAGGAGCTTATACGGGAGGGACGGGCAACTTTATTTATCAATTTAGAGGTAGTGCAAATGACAGAAAAGCGAGTATTTACTTTTGTACAGATAAACTTTTAGATCCCAATGTTATTTTTAAAGATATTTCCGTAACCGAATTAATTCATCCCCAAGTTTATAGTTATAATAACCAATCAGAGTTACAAAACAAAATACCGGAAATAACATTTAGTAAAATTGACCCCACAAATTATAAAGTGACGGTGAAAAATGCAACAGATCCTTTTATTTTATCGTTCTCCGAACGTTTTTCTCCTTTATGGGAAGCAGAAATAGGAGGCAAAAATATTCCGGAACATTTCCTGTTAAACGGATATGCTAACGGATGGTATGTAGAAAACAAAGGAACATACGTAATTAATTTAACTTTTAAACCGCAAAGATGGCTTCAGATAGGGGTTATTACAAGCTGTTTTACAATTGCGGGTAGTATAATATATTTGCTGTTTGCATTTTTTAATCATGTTAAGAATAAAAATAAATAAAAATCTTTTTAAACAATATCGTTTTCATATTGCGATAGCTATTATTGTGTTGGGAGCCTTGCTCTTGCCTCGTATTCCTTACGTAAGTTTATTTGCTCAGTACTCAATTGGTTTTTTGTTATGGATTTCGGTAATCGTTGCAATTGGCTTTAAGGGAATTACCCTGATTAAGATTGGCGTTGCTTCTTTTTTAATTTTACTTTTATTAACACTTCTTAATGAAGAAAATCTTGCAGAGCAGATAGGCAACGCAACATATCTCATTCTTTCTACAGGAATTATCTTAGTAATTTTTGATACATTAAAAAGCAAGAGATAATTTTATATGAACGTAATTTTTGAAAAGATCAGAAAAGCAGGATTTATTGAATTTATTTACCTAACATTATCGCTTACTACCCAACGAACGTTTTCGGTATTCAGAATTTTTTTTCTTAGGCTTCGGGGATATAAAGTTGATTACTCTGTTTTGCTCGGAAAAAATATTATAATTTTTCAAACTAATAAGCATTCAGTAGAAATTGGAAAAGAAAGTTTTATAGGTGATGGGTGCAGGATTAAAGCCGGATTTGAGGGAAAAATTATTATCGGAAATAATGTTTATCTTCACGATTATTCACTTGTTTTTGCGCATAAAACTCTTAAAATAGGTGACGGAAGCATAATCTCTCCTCATTGTTTTATAGCCGACTTTAATCATAAGTCTCCGATCTCAAAGTACAAAAATTTTATTAATAGCGCCGAAGGTTATTCGGGCAAAACAACAACCATAGGTAAAGACGTTTGGATTGGAGCTCACGTTAATATACTTTCAGGGGTGACAATTGGAAATGATGCAATTATTGGCGCAGGAGCAGTAGTTACCAAATCAATTCCTGATAATTGCATTGCAGTAGGAAACCCTGCAAAAGTAATAAAGAAAATAAAAGGATAATTTCTATGCAGAAAAAAGATTTTTATAATCTAAATATTGGGGAAAATAATATTCAGACTGGCGGGTTTTATCTGGAAAAACTCTATTTTATTCTTCGTACAGTCGGTTCAAAAAAGAGGGTTTTAGACATTGGCTGTAATGACGGTTATGTTGGCGAAAAGTTATTAGCACGGGAAAACGATGTGTACGGGATAGATATTTCAGAAAAAGAGCTAAAAATAGCCGGGAAGAAAGGTCTTAAGGTAAAGAATATTGATGTAGAAAATCAAGAGTTGCCCTATGCCTCGGGGTTTTTTGACGTAGTGATTCTTGCAGATATAATAGAACACGTTTTCGATACGGATATGCTGCTTAAGAAATGCTCCCGCGTTCTTAAGAGAGGAGGCAGGCTTATTGTGACTACACCAAATATTGCTTCATTTGGCAGAAGACTAATGCTTCTTTTTGGAATAAGTCCGTTTGCAGAATACTCTCTCGAACTGCCAACGAATGGCCTGCCATCGGTTGGCCATATTCGGTATTACACAAGCGCCACCTTAAAAAATCAGCTGCAGCATAACGGTTTTAAAGATATTAAAATAGAGGGAGATAAGATTAATTTTGGAATATTCAAGAGTAAAAGTTTGGGTAAGTTTTTGCCTTCTTTGAGCATCATGCTTATGGCATCTTGTACAAAATAATATTTTAAAATGAAGAAGTATTTTAATCTTCAGACTCTTTTAGGCTTTTCAGTTATTATTGTAATTTGCCTAATCTTTAAAACATGGATATTTTCGGGTATTAGTTCTGCCGGAGATTTTGAATATTATTCCGTACAGCGGATAAAAGATATTCAAACGTTGGGAATTTGGGATGCTGCTAGAGGCGGACTGGGGGCAAGCGTACTCCCCTCGCTTTGGTTAGAAAGCTACACGACTTCAACCATAAAGCTTGCCTTATTTATAGGTTGGGAATCATATATTCGTTTTTTTTGGTATTTCCCCTTTATCTTTTTCTCTTTTATATCTGCAGTTGTTTTATCAAAATCGATTTTTAAAAATAATTATTTTAGTGCAATATCCGGATTATTATACGCGGCAAATACGTACTCGCTGATGCTAGTTTCCGGCGGACAAATGGGAATTGCCTTATCGTACGCTGTTTCACCTTTCGCATACTACTTCTTTATTAAACTGATTAGTAATTTGTCACTAAAAAATTCAATAAAATTCGGATTGATATTTTCCATAGTATCGCTTCTTGATATACGAATTGGTTATATGCTTACAGTTTCTATTTTTGTCTTGTTTTGTATCTTAATAAAGAATTTTCGTACTAATATTAAATCAACATTATTATTTGTAATCCTGATTCCACTCGCCATTACTTTAGGAATTCATTCTTTTTGGTTATTCCCCGCTCTTTTTTCCGGAAAAGACGCCTTAAGTCAGTTAGGAGATATATATACCAGTGCTTCTGCAGTTAAATTTTTCAGCTTTGCAAAATTTGAAAATGCAATTTCTCTTCTTCATCCCAATTGGCCGGAGAATATTTTTGGGAAAGTAGGATTTATGAAACCGGAATTTTTGTTTTTGCCAATTCTTGCCTTTGCCTCTTTGTTATTTATCGGCAAAGGACAAAAATCAATGAGCAATGAACAAAAAGCCGGAAGTTATGTATTGTTTTTTGCTTTACTTGGGCTTTTGGGTGCGTTTTTGGCAAAGGGGGCAAATGAGCCATTTGGAGGAATATATCTTTGGATGTTTGATCATATCCCCGGGTTTATTATGTTTAGAGATCCGACAAAATGGTACACGCTCGTCGCCATAAGCTATTCCATCCTTATCCCCTTTTCCGCATGGAATATTTATGGCTTCCTAAAATCAAAAATCAAAAATCAAAAATCAAAAATCTATAATGTTCAAAACATATTTTTAGTGGTTATTGTTTTTTGTTTATTATACTTAATAAGGCCGGCTCTTTTCGGACAATTAACAGGAACATTCAAGACCATTTCTATTCCGAACGATTACGTAAAACTTGAACAGTTTTTAAGTTCACAGAACAATTTTTCAAGAACCCTTTGGGTGCCAACTCAGCAAAGATTTGGATTTTATTCAAATAATCATCCCGCAATTCCTGCCAGAGAATTCTTTAAATCTACAAATAACAGTCAAATTATTAATCAATTAAGAAAAGATGAGCTCTTGCTGCAAGAAGCCGGGGTAAAATATGTAATTGTTCCTTTTGATTCTCAAGGCGAAATCTTTCTTAAAGACAGAAAGTATAATGAAGGCCTTTATCTACAGATGGTAAAGGGGGTAAGCGAAATTCCGTGGCTAAAACCTGTTGATTGTTCAATTGTTAGATTATTAAATTGTTCAGGAAATCCATTCGGGAAAATTGCATTATTCGAGGTGCCTGATCCAAAAGATCACTTCTTTATAAAATCCAAAATCAAAAATCAAAAATCAAAAATAGAATATAAATACATAAGTCCTGTTGAGTATAAAGTTGAGGTAAAAAACGCGAAAAAGGGAGATATTGTCGTTTTTTCTGAAAGTTACGACAAGAATTGGACGGCAACTTCAGTATCAGGTAGTAAGTATAAAGTATCAAGTATAAATTATAACAATAGGTTTAATAGTTTTGTTTTGCCTGTAAGCGGATCCTACTCCTTAGATGTCTATTACGTTTTGCAAAAATATGTTGATCTAGGTGAAGTTGTAAGTGGAGGAACCCTGATTCTAGCCGTAGGATTTCTGATAATCTCATACGTTAAGAAGGATAAGGTAAGAATATGAAATTCCAAGACTTAATTTTTTTAGTCATTTTTCTTTTGGTCATTTTAAAAAGAGATAGTCGTTTATCAACGCTAGCCGGAATTCTCTGTCTGGCTTTATCAATTCCTCTTTTTGCCTTATGGATATTCTTTACTGCGCAACACCTGGTTTGGTATGCAGCGGCATTTTTCCTTCTCTCAGTAGTGCTCCTTTTTAAAAACCAGTAGTAACCAACTTAACCCATCTCCCCACTTACTACTGTGCTATGTAGCACAGTAGTAAGAACGGGAAGTATTAAATTTTGTTTGATGTTATACTTAACTATATGCAGACTTTTTCAGCCTCGAAAAAGGAGAAGCAAGGTATTATTTTAGATTTTATTTATGGGTTTGTGCTTTGTAAGAATATCGACGAAGCCGTAATCTTCCTTGGAGACATCTTGACCAAAAAAGAACTGGAAATTCTATCCAGAAGGTTAAGGATAGCAAAGCTGCTTATAGAAGGAAAAGATTACAGAGAAATCCAGGAACAGGTTCATGTGAGCCATGGAACGATTGCTAAAATTGCAATGTGGCTCAATGAAAAGGGCGAGGGATTTAGAAAAGTAGTTCAGAGATTGCCCAAAGAGGCTAAAAACAAAGACTTAATGGGCGAGTCTTTTTGGGAAGATGTAAAACGCAAGTATCCGAATTATTTCCTGCCGGAAAGAATAATTGAAGGTATTTTAAAAGAATATAATACACAAAAGGAAAGAAAAACGAGAGAATCAATTAATAATTTAGAAGTTTCACTTAGTGAGAAAAGAGAAATCAATAAGCAGGTCGAGAAACAATATAGGAAAACTTAGCACGGTAGTGATTACGGGGAGGTTTATAGACTCAGAACCCGGAAAATGGTAAAATCAGATTGGATGTTGGGTCTTAGCTCTTGGGAGAATATTTCTCAGCTAATTCTAAGATCCAAAACCAAAGATCGAATAACTAATATGATTAGTGCTGTTGTTCCGGTTTTTAATGAGGAAGAAAGCCTTGAAAAATTCTATCCTATTTTATCTTCAAATTTATCAAAATTAGATAGAGACTACGAAATTATTTTCGTTGACGACGGCTCCACAGACTTAAGCTTACAAATACTTAAAAAATTCGAAGCCAAAGATAAGCACGTCAGAATATATTCTTTCAGAAAAAACCACGGTAAGGCAGAAGCTTTAACGCTTGGTTTTAAAATGGCAAAAGGAGACTATATTGTTACTTTAGATGCCGATTTACAGGACAGACCGGAGGAAATAAAGAAGCTTCTTGATAAGACCAGGGAAGGATATGATTTGGTTTCGGGTTGGAGGAAAAACAGGAAAGATTCAAAGCTGTTTATTAATTTACCTTCGAAATTGTTTAACTTTTTAGCAAGTGCCTTTTGGGGATTAAAGCTTAAAGATTATAATTGCGGTTTAAAGGTGTATACAAAGGAGGCGGCTAAGTCACTTAATCTCTATGGCGGAAGACAAAGGTTTATTCCCCTAATACTTTATCAAAATGGATTTAGAGTAACTGAGGCAGAGGTTGTTCACGAAAAAAGAATCTACGGAAAATCAAAATACGGTTTTTCAAAAAGCTTTAAAGAGTTTCCCGATATGTTTTCCATGCTTTTTTTGACGAGGTATGCCAAAAGGCCATTGCATTTTTTCGGGATGGTGGGAGGCACAATGACTATTGTTGGCATTGTCACTCTTTTATATTTATCCGTTCTTCATTTTCAGGGTAAAACAATTGGCAACAGGCCTCTTTTAACTTTTGGAATACTTATGGTGATTGCGGGTTTCCAGGTTTTGTTTACGGGATTTTTGGCGGATTTAATCTTACATATCTCGGAAAAAAATAACGGCAACGGAAGCAGTGGTGAGCTGCGCTACTCTAGCGAGTAGCAGGGTATAAAGTATTAGGTAGAAAGCAAAAAATAATTGATGATAGACAGTAGATGCTAGATGTTAGAATTTGAAGTTAGATGGTAGAAATTAGATCCAACTTCTATTTTCAAGCTTCAAGATCCAGCTTCCA
>JAMCZC010000023.1 GCA_023485865.1 Patescibacteria group bacterium
GCGGCGGTTATTAACGGGGTGGTGGCAGTTCCCCTTATTTTTATTATCGCTTTAATTGCCAAAAACGGAAAAATAATGGGTCAATATAAAAGCGGATGGATATCAAATCTTTTAGTTTCGTTAACTTTTATAGGCATGGGAGTAGCCTCTATTGCCATGATATTAACTTTTTTCAAAATATAATAAGGGGTTGTAAAATAGCTTCAAATATGGTATACTTGCCGTCAAGTTGACTGCGATAAATAATAAAACTTCATTTTCACCAAGATGTAATCATTGCGGAGGCAAGCTTGTTTTAGTTGAAGCAAAAACCGCAAGAATTGAAAATTACGCTTCTTTAATAACTACAAAAATCTATAAATGTTTAAATAAAGAGTGTCAGGGAGATATTGATAAGAAAACGGTTGGCAGGATTAAGCTTCAAAAACAACAGGATTTGGCGAAAAAAAGCAGGGCAAAAGCAAAAAAAAGCATGAGACTGAATAAAAAGAAAATCTCCCGTTAATCTTCCTCTTTAGTTATAAAGACAAATCCTTCTTCGATAGTGTGGTCAATTATTACTCCCAGTCCAAAACCTATCAAAATAAGGGTGGTTAAGACATGGTGATTTGTTAGGGCAATCGGGACAACCATAAAAGCCGTTAATCCGTACATACTGTGATGGAAATGGTAACCCTTATGAAGGCCTATTCTATCCAGCTTTTTGACCATAGGATGTGATCTGTATAGAAAAATAAACCACAAACGGCTGGCGAAAAATCCTAGGGAGAATGCAAGTAAAAATAAAACTAGCTCTAGCATGCGTAAAGATAATTGTAGCATAAAAAATCAAAAGATGAAAATATCCTAGAATAATTTCCTGTCGTTGACACTGAAGCTAAAAATATTATATGCTTTCAATTCTTATGGCAGAATTAGAATCTGGATTGGGATTAGGTGCGGAAGATATCAGGAGAATAAGAGCTTTCCATGTAGACAATACGGCTTTGGATTTAGGGAATCCTGTTTTTGAAGAAGCCCATTTACTTTCTGCAGACACAACAGGAGCGGATCCAGCCTCTAGTCCCGACACGACCCTCCATCCCGGGCGGCCGGTTACGTTGTCTTCTTCAGACTAAGAATTAATTAGAATTTCAACCCGTTTGGAAAAAGAGTGAGTAGACATAAAAAATAGAAGCAATTGTAACCCCAAGAAACGTAATTATTAAGACAGCATTTGTCAATTTGTTGTTGGCATACTCTTTAAGCAGTTTTTTATCGTTTGATAAAATGTAGAGAAAAATGAAAACCGGCAAGAGTAAAACGGCATTTAGCGCTTGGGAAACAACTAAAATTGCAATAAGGGGGAAAAAGGGAAGAATTACCATCAGTCCTCCGAGAATTAAAGATATTGCGAATAATCCATAAAATTGAGGAGCCTCCCTTAGTTTAAAGTTAAGACCCGATTCAATTCCGAATGCTTCGGTTATAACATAGGATGTGGAAACCGGAACCAAAGCTGCTCCAAACAAAGAAGCATTTAAAAGCCCAAAGGAAAAAAGTAAAGTTGCAAAATCTCCGGCGAGAGGTTTTAAGGCAACGGCGGCGTCTTTTGCGTTATCAATGCTTATATGGTTTGTAAAAAGAGTTCCCGCGGTTGCAACGATTATAAAAAAAGCGATTAAATTGGTTAAAAGCGTGCCAACAAAAACATCTCCTCTTTCTATTTTTAAGTCCCCTTTAGTAAGTTTTTTATCAACGACGTAATCTTGGATAAAAAACTGCCCCCAAGGCGTAATCGTTGTTCCGATAACAGCCATTAAAGTTAGGATATATAGATTGCTGAATTTAAGCGTAGGCATTACGAGGCTTTTAACGGCCAGTCCCCAGTTGGGGTGAATAATTATTGCAGATAATACATACGCAACATAGAAAAAAGAAATAAGCAGGAATATTCTTTCAAGTCTTTTAAAGCTACCTTTGGTAACCAGTAAAAATATTAAAACAACCGCAATCGGGATAGAGGCAATACGAGGGACACTAAATATTTCCAACGCCGCCGCAATTCCTGCAAATTCGGCCGCTATTGTTCCCATATTGGCTGTAAAAAGAACTGTCATTACAAAAGTAGTCCAGCGGATGCCGAATTTTTCTCTGATTAAAGAAGCCAATCCTTTTCCCGTGACAAGCCCCATTCTGGCGCCTATTTCCTGGGTAACTGCTAGAGAGAAAGTAGTTAAAAACAAAACCCATAGAAGGGAATAGCCAAACGATGCTCCTGCAACAGAATAACTGGTTATGCCTCCCGCATCGTTATCAACGGAGCCGGAAATAATTCCCGGCCCTATGATGAATAAAACCGGAAGAAATAATAATAATCTTCTTCTAATTAATTTAAATAGCCTCATTTCCTCTTATTCTCTCTTCTATCTTGCTAAGTACAGTGTCAACCGTTATTGTGCCGATGGGTCTTTTTTCTTTGTCAACAACAGGCAGAATTCTTAAGTTATATTGGCTGAATATTTTTATGATTTGGTTAAGATCAACGTTTGGGTAAACAAATTTTCTTTCCGAAACAATGTCTTTGGCAAGA
>JAMCZC010000025.1 GCA_023485865.1 Patescibacteria group bacterium
GCAGAAGATATTCTTGCCAAAGACCGTTCTTCTTAGAAACTTTTTAATCTGAGTATCCGTTGGCACCTGCTTTAAATGGTACATAATCATATTCTAGCGATTTTGTACCAACAGGGTGGGATTACCCTAAAAGACATCAGGGCCGGAAAAACAGAAAAGGGCTACGCAAGGATGGCTACTTCTAATTCCGTAATCCTTATGTTCTTATCTACGCTTGACGCCTACCAAAATGCGGAAAGAAATCAAAGAATTTTAACAGCCGAGGGACAAGCCAATCGACAATTTAAACAGGAAGATCCAATGGG
Source organism: Patescibacteria group bacterium (assembly GCA_023485865.1). GTDB lineage: Bacteria > Patescibacteriota > Microgenomatia > Levybacterales > UBA12049 > JAMCZC01. Next base: position 306 of record JAMCZC010000025.1, read on the forward strand.
ATATGTCGAACAAAGATTAAGGGCATCAAGAGCTAGATATCCCGAAAGATACGAAGTAAACAAAGCAAGAGCGCAAAAATACTTAAACAGGCTTTTTATGCGTTCTTCGACATCAACGGAACATTTTTTGCAACAAAAAAACCCCTAGACAAATAAATCAATTTCTGCTAAGCTTATAAAACCTAAGACAGCAAGTTGAACGAAGATAAACCCTGAGTTTAACGAAGGATACTTCAATCAGTAAATCTTGCCGAGGAACTAAATCAGCAACTAGCAATTAGCTGCCAAGAACTAGTTTTTCAGCTCTCTTAGGAGAGTTTTTTTAATGGAACTGATGGCTAGATGCTAGGAGCTGAAGACTAAATAATATGAACGATACAAAAATACCAACAAACAGGGCCAGAAAAATAGAAATAGTAAGCGAGCTTTCCGAAAAATTCGCGAAAGCCAAGGCTTTGGTCTTCACTAACTATCAGGGACTCACCCACAAGCAGTTGGAAGGCCTTAAAAAAGGCATTAAGCCTCTTGACGGAGAATTTGTCGTTGCCAAAAATACGTTACTCAAGCTTGCGCTTGAGAAGTCAAATGTCATCCCGATTAAATCGGGACAAAACTCAAATCTTGACGAGGTACTGCAAAACCCTACGGGGACGATGTTTCTTTATGGGGATATCATAGAACCACTTAAAAAACTAGCCAAAATCATTAAAGAATTTAACCTTCCAACGGTTAAATTTGGCATTCTAGGCAGTCAAGCGCTAACCAGTGAGCAAGTGCTAAAACTGGCCACACTCCCCTCCCGTGAAACACTTATTGCCCAGTTTGTCGGCAGCATGAAATCGCCGCTTTACGGTTTGCATAGGGCTTTGAATTGGAATATTCAGAAATTAGTATTGACATTAGACCAAATCAAAAATCAAAAAGAAAATATCAAAAACACATAATAAAAATAAAAAATATCTAATATTTCATTTGTATATTTAATATTTAATTTTTAATATTTGATATTTTGAATGGAGGTGAAATAATATGGCAGATAAAAAATTAACAAAAGATCAATTGATGGAGTCTATAGAAACCATGTCCGTTCTTGAGCTTTCCGAGCTTGTAAAAGCTTTGGAAGAGAAATTCGGAGTTTCAGCCGTAAGCGCGGTAGCAGCACCAGCCGTGTCAAACGGGGGCGGAGCAGCCGAAGCAGGAGAACCCGTTGAAGAACAAACAGTATTTAACGTTGTTGTTGCAAGCGCAGGTGCAAATAAAATAAGCGTAATCAAGGCTTTGAGAGAATTAGTTCCAACCTTGGGACTTAAAGAAGCAAAAGACCTGGTAGACGCCGCGCCAAAAGAAGTAATAACCGCGGTTAATAAAAAAACAGCGGAAGAAGCAAAAGAAAAATTAACCGCGGCAGGCGCCGCCGTTGAGTTAAAATAGGAATCGCTTAACTACGCCGAACTTTACGCAGAACTACGCAATCTCGCGCTGTCGTAAACTCGGCGTATTATCTTAATACCGTTTGACTCACCAAAATTAATTAAAAAACCAAGCCGGAATTCTGAATTTTTTAGATAGTACCAAAACTGACGAATATCTTCTTTATGAAGAAACGGTTTTGCCTTAAGTTCGATAATTATAGCTTCGTTAATAATTAAATCAGGAACATAAATTCCAACTTTTACTCCTAAATGATATATTGGTAATTGTTTTTCTCTTTCAACCTTTAATCCTTTACTTTTTAATTCTTCAAACAAAGACCTTTGATAAATAGATTCCTTCTGGGTATTACGAAATTTTTTATAAATCTCAAAACACGCACCTCTTACTAGATAAGACTCTTGCGGATATAAAAAGTCTTTCATAAGAATATTATAAACTAAACTGCGTCATTCTGCGTTTTGTTCTGTTTAGTTCCGCGCAGAGCCATTTTTCAAAATGGCTCTTGACAACTTTGTTCTATTTTGTTACTTTATATATAGTTAACAATCACATTCATATACTATTTAAGGCTATGATTAATCAAAACATATCAATCAATAACCTACCCGATCTACTCACAGTACGTGAAGTAGCACAAGTTTTGCGTGTTTCCCCATTAACAATTAAACGCTGGGGCAAAAGAGGCAAGCTTCCGGCAATTAGAATCAACTCCAGAGGCGACAGAAGATACAAAAAAGAAGCAGTCCTCTGGCTTTTAGGCATCCAGGCAAAAGAAGAATAAAGTCGCTCCGCTCAAATAACCCAATAAGCAAATAAACAAATTTCAAATGAATATTTAAATGATTTAATAATTAATACATTCATTTGCTTATTAGTCATTTGCATATTTGAAATTATAAAGCAGGGCTTTACGGGGCTGGACTCGGAATAAAAACTGGCTTGGCAGTCACGGTTGGACTAAGAGCTGGACTTGCAGATGAAGAAGAAACTGGGGGCGGTTTATTTACTTCTATATTTAAAACTGAAACCTCGATGATTTTATTCGTGCTTGGTCTATATAATATTGCTTTTTTGGTAGCTGAAAAAATCAAAACCTTATCTCCGTTTTCTGCTCTTGCAAAAAATGCCTGGCCGGAAAGCTTTGTTTTATCGGAAACGGTGGCAATTTGCGGCTGTTCGTTTTGCGGAAGCTCAATCAGCGCTCCAACTTTATCTATAAGCTTTTGCGCCTGAATATTTGCCGCCTCGTTGGGGTTTTGCAAAGATTGGTTTTTCTGATATTGATTATAAAAATAATAAGAAGGGACAGCCGCAATAGCCAAGATAACAACGATAATAATTGTCCAGCCTAATTTAGACGGAGCAAAAACGGTTTTTGATTTTTCCGAATCCATATCTAGCTAGCTTAATAGTAAAGAATTGCTTGAAAACTGTCAACCTTAAATTTTCTAAATCTTATTTTTGTGCTATGATTTATTTAATGACAAATATGCAAATGACTAATAAGCAAATGAATGTACAAATACTTAAATCAAAAAATTATCAAATTAATTCATTTAGGCATTTAGACATTCATTTGGAACTTGCTTATTTGCATATTAGGTTATTTTTAATTTGCTTATTTGCTTATTTGCTTATTTTTGCATTTGTCCCGCGCTTGGCGCCAGCCTACGCCTCTTCCTTTACATCTGCGTACCTAAAACTTAATAATCAAGGCGCAAATGCCGCCCTTTCGGGAACGGTCTGCGCCCAACCCTCTTTGCCGGGAGCGGGGGTTGAAAACTCGGTAACCGTAACTTTCCCGTCCGATTTTACAGTTTCGGCAAATACCTCTAATTGGACAACAAGTTCTACAAATCTTCCCTCAGGCTCTACCGCCTGGCCGTCAATTGGCGCAACTGCCACAAGCGTTTCGGGGCAGACAGTTACTTTTGCAAGCTCGGACCTTACAACTACTAATCTTTATTGCTTTAATTTTACCGGAAACTCTTCTACAACGGGAAGCGCGGGTAATGACAAAACAGGGACCATAGCAACAAAAAACAGCTCTAATACAACCATCGATTCAACTGCTTATGCTGTTTCTATTGTAAGCAGCAGCCAGATAAATGTCACCGCAAGCGTTGACCCCCAAATCTCGGACCTACCCGTAACTCTGAATTCAACCACAACAGGAAGTCAATTCCCCGAAAATTCCACCCTTTCCTACAAAATAACCTATGGCACAAATACTGTTGGCGCCGTGCCTTTAACAGTCCAGGCGCAATGGAGCCAGGGAACAGTAGCCGGTTCCCCCATTCCATCCGTAGATGTTTTGGATTATGTTATTGGCAGCGCCACAAACGCTTATAACGGTACTCCCGCAGTTATTAACAGCGTAAATAGGACCATCACCTGGACAATTTCTTCAATCCCGGGAGGAACTGCCAATCAAACTGTTAATTTTAGCCTTAAAACAAACAGCAATTACCAAGGATCAAATAATGTCAGTTTTACAATATCGGCGCGGGCAGTTTCAGGATCAACAGTTACCGTGGATAAAACCGTAACCCAAAACTATCTCTACAGCAAAGCTTCCTCTTCCACAACAACTTCAACTGCCGCTTCCGCAACGCCTTCTCCTACTCCAACCCCTAGCCCGGCGTCCGCTCTTAAACTTATTTCTTTTTCGGATATTTCCATTAATTCTTTATCCCAATCCGAGGCTTTAATTTCCGTTACAACCAATAACAGCGCAGCCATAGTTATAAATTACGGAACCTCACCGACCTCTTTGACGGAAACCCTAGTAAGCTCAAGTTATCAAAAACAGACGTTACTTACCCTGCCAAACCTTTATCCGGCCACTAATTACTATTACAAAGTGACGGCTACCGATGCAAACGGAAATTCTGTAGCTTCGGATATTTTTATATTTACAACAGCCATAATTTCCAAAGCCCCCGAAATAAACCTTCAGTCCCTTGTGATAATAAGCAATAACACGGTTTTATTAGGTTCGGGAAATCAAACCGTCCCTAATCAACCTGTAGAAAATCTTATTATTATCCCGCAGGCAAATGTTTTTGAGGTACAATTTACAGTTTCAACTTACGCTAAAATAAAAAGTATCCAGTTAATAGTCAGGAATAAAAACGTTTTAGGCGCTAATACTTTTGACCAAACAGTCGATACCAATGCCAGTTCCAACTTTGTCGATCTTATTGAAATACAACCCGGGGTTTATCGAGGAAGGCTACTTAGCAATCAGGATCCGGGCAGCTACGAGCTATACGCAAAAATAATTGACTACAACGGAAATATCGTAATCCAAAAAATTTCCGACCTAAAAATAGTCAATAGTTTTAAAGTCTTGGAGAAAGACACCAAAAAATCCGTAGAACACGCCCGAGTCGTCTTTTATCTTTATAATCCGACAACAAAAACCTATAATCTTATTTCTCCCGCAGTTTTGCCGATAGATAATCCGTCCTTTTCCGGAACCGATGGGGTTGTGAGCATTGTTTTGCCACAAGGTCGTTATAAGGCTGATATCTCGGCAATTAGCTACCACTCCCAAACTGTTGAATTTAATATTGGAGCAAACAATAGCGATTATCCTACTGTTTATTTGCAAAGCCAGCCGCTCAACTTTTTAAATACCCTTGATTATTTAAGGTCTACTTTCATGGATTCTTTAGCGCTGAATGCACAATTCCTAAGAGTGCTTGCTTCCTCCAACCGCTTTTTTACTTTGTTTACGGTTCTCGGATGGGTTATTTTTATATTCCTTGCTTATTTTTCTTTTTCCGCAAGGACCCACGTTTCCATTACTTCTCTCCCCTATTTTTTTCTGCACAAGTTAAAACTTGCGCTCCCGTGGACCAAACATTTAATTGCGGTTGTAAGAATAATTGACAGCCAAACTAAAAAACCTGTCTCTAAAGCTGTAATTTTTATTACCGATCCTCAAGATAATAAAGTTTTAGTACATTCAAAAACCGACAAGCGAGGAGAATTTTATTTTCATAAATCGTTGTCTAACGAATTTAAAATTTCCGTAATCAAAAAGGGGTTTTTAAAAAACGACTCTGCTGTTTTAAATCAAGCGGATATTGACAAAACGCCGTTGATTTTAAACCTTGAAAAGGACCAAAGTTACAAAAAACCGCTTGGTGAGATAGTTTTCTTATATATCGAGGGTTTAATCGGAATTCTTCTCGAATTTATATTGATATTTTCCCTTATAACTCAGGGTTTCTTTATTTTTACTTTCGGGTTTTGGAAAATAGCGCCGTTTTTGTTTATTTCATCTCTTAACGTAATTCTTCTTTTCCTCTACGTTTACAAACCGCGCAATCTCGAAGCTTAACTACCCACGCATAACGAACCAGGTTCGTCAAGGCTAATCCAAAGATTGAAGCTTCAATGCCCATTATTCATAATTTTATTGTAGAGAAAAACAGTTCTTGTACTTTGGTCGTAGTGATAAGCTTGATTAATTGCTTCCTTGGCACTATTAAAATTGTTCGCTTCATATTCTAAAAGTGCTAAATCCGTCCACAATCTATAATCCTGAGGAAATTTATTCAGTGCTTTTTTAACAAACTCTTTATTTTCGTTATAGTTTCCATAAATCAGGGATAAATTTGCAATATTGTCGTATATATAAATATAGTCTCCATATTTTAATGCTTGAAGGAACGCTTCTTTTGATTTTTGATATTTTCCCAAATGCAAGTAGATTACCCCCAAATTATTATATCCTCCTAAATAGGGGTAAAGCTTAACTGATCTTTCAGCGTATACTAATGCTTCCTTGTATCGTTTTTGGTTGATAAGTTCGGTACTCATTATAGCCTCTAAATTATAATCATTAGGAGAAAGCTTAATATCATGAGTAGCTAAAATAAGTTGGTTTCTCCAATCAAAGCTTCTCACAAATGTTCTTGTAGATAAAAGGACTAAAATCGTTATTATCGCAATAAGACTCCATTTATTTTTTGTATCGAAATAAAATATTTCCAACAGAATTCCAAGCATTCCCAAAATACCAACTATAGGAAAGTAGAACCATCGTTCTGCAACAGTCGTATCTAAAGGAAAAATTTGAAGATGCATTACGATGCCTAAAAGAAACCAAATAGCAAAAAATAGGTAAAAAGTGAAGTACTGGCGGAAATATTTTTTGTAAAGAACAAAACCAAAGCCGATAATTATGGACAGGAGAAGAATGTCAATCATAAGCGGAAAGATAAAACTATTAAGATTCACCTGCGGAGAAACCCAACTATTGAAAGCAGTAAGATTAAGCGGAAAAACAAATATTTTTATATAATATGATAGAATTGCTGGCATATTTAAAATTCTTTCAAATAAGTTGACACTGCCGATTGGTCCAACTGGATTAGTCAGTGTTCCAACTGCATGTATTCTTAGAACAAGATATGTGCACAAAATTATAATTGAATATCCCAATTGGGAATAACGATATTTCTTCTTGAACATGAACATATAAATAATTAAAGTAAATAGAAAAAGTATGCCAGTTTCTTTTGAGAGCAAAGATAAAAATAAGCTGAAATTAGCTAATAAAAACACTTTCGATGACTGAAAGCTCTCGATCATCCATAAAGCTAATACCCCAAAAAAGAAAAAAAGAACATCTTGCATACTAGCAATGTAAAATACGGCTTCACTGTTAATTGGGTGGGTTAAAAAGATAAGAGATAAAATTAGCGCTAGGCTGTTTTTAAAAAACCGCTTGAAGAGTAGATATAAAATACAAGCATTAATAATATGAAGGGCGATTTGAAAAAAGTGAAATGCAGAGTAATTAGGGCCGAAAAGAGTATAAATAATCGAAAAAAATGTGCTTAATATGGGTTTGTAGTATATTCCAACTAGTCCTTGTTGAGCACCATTATAAAATGTGCTCCCGCTGAAAAACGAAAAAATATTTATAATAGAATGAACATTAACATTATCAATTATTTGAGAAGAGTCATCTCCAATAAAGTTATTAAAAAGACCGTTGGAAAAAACAAGTATACCTATAAGAATAATGATACTAATTGCTTTTTTTGTTGTGAGAGAGGTAAAAAAACCTGTAATCATCTGATTTTATCTTAATTAAATATATTTACAAATTCAAGGTGCCAAAATTAATAGCCTCTAGCTTCAAAATCCGGTTCCCAGTGTCCAACATCAAATCGGTATATAACAATATTGTATCTTCAAGCTAAGGCAGAAAAGATAAAATCCTTATTGCGGGTTAAACTGAAGAAGCGCAAAAAAACTTTTTATTATACTAAAAAATGTTTTAAACAATTTTTATCACCCCATTCTAATAAGAGAATATGCAAATAAGCAAATTCCCAATGAATAATTGAATGATTTAATGATTAATGGATTCATTTGTTTATTAGTCATTTGCATATTTATCATTAAAAAGTGAACGGTTGTCTTACGCCACTTGAATTGAACCACTCTCCATGTCGTAAAAGCTGATCCAAAGTTGGACCAGCAGCTTGCGTTGTGAAAGGCGTGCAAGACGAATAACTACCAAAGGTATTTAGGCCCTGCGGGTCTTTTGCCCGTGATTTCCAAGAGTAATTAGTTGCTGCGGTCAATGAGCTAGCACTTAGTGATCCTTGAGTTCCCGAAGTATAACAATCTAAACCGCTTGTACAGGTTGCATTCTGACCACTCCAACCCGCCTGGGAAACACTTTCGTCATAATCTGTTGTAGAACCAGTCGAACAACTACTGTCGTTTGCATAAAGCAAAACGTCATATTGGATATTGTTCGATTCAGGGTCGGTTGCCGTCATTTGTAAAGTTGCACTCGTTTGCCCTATGCTTGTTGTACTCAGTCCTGTTGGCGCGTTGGGCGCTAAATTTGAAGAAGACCCGGGTGTTACGATATCATCCGCGGCGCCGGCGTTTGCTTCAAAAGCGACGTTGCCCGTGGCGCTTGTGCCCGCTACGGTTGTGTGGAGCCAGTATTCAACGTAAAGATACTGACTTTGGGAAAAACTTTGCGCCGGAACGCTTGCAACCGAAACCGATGAGGCAAGGGCGGTAGTTACGCTCTGTACGTTTGTTGCGCCGTCAACGCAGTTTATAAAATTACTAGAGCCGGTAATCGCCCCTGCCGAAATCGTAACTTTCCAAGCACACACGGTAATAAAACCCGTGCCCGTTGCCGAACTTGAGGTTGTTTTTACGTTAAAAGTCCAGGCTCCAGTAGGAATTGTGCTGTTTAAAGCAGTGTCGTAAATCCATCCCGTGCCGTTTGGCGCGGTAGGCACTGTCAGGCCATTTGTCTTGTTGGCCGCGCCGGGTTTTTCCTGGCAATAACCGGTGGTTTTGGCGTTTTTGCAGCTGGTTGTGACGTCTGAGGTAGAAGGAGCGGTTGTGACAATCTGCCAGGATATAGTAGAAGTTATTTGTGCCGATGCGGTATTGGAAAGATAACTTGTTGCGGGAAAAGAAGCGTCTATCGCAAGCTGCCAGACTCTTGCCTCTTGGAAAACCGGATTTTGGTTTTGGTCATAAAAGCTCAAAGGCCCTAAGGTATAAAAATACGGACTTACATTAGGAGTTTTAAAAAAATACGAAAGATTAAGCGTGTCGCCTTTTTTAACATTTACATCCCAGACAATCGCTTTGATTGTGTCGTTTATGGTTGATGCTCCAAGAACAGCAGAATTATTGGAAAGCGAAAGATACGGGCTCGGGTCTGTTTTTCCGTAGTAGCCGTTATTGGAATCGTTTGCGTTAAGTTTTATACTAAAATGTAAATGAGGACCGGTTGTAATACCTGTGTTTCCGGAAAGAGCTATTTCTTGCCCTTTTGATACATTTTGACCTAATGCCACATTCACTTTGCTTAAATGGCCGTAATAACTTCGTCCCCAGGAATGCTGGATAACAACAGTTGTGCCATAAATTTGCCCCCCTGCCATCACAACTGTTCCGTCATCTGCCGAGTAAACCGGTGTGCCTATGGGCATTTCAAAATCCAAACCATCGTGGCCTAAAAGTCCGAACTTTGCATATAAATCTTTCTCCTGCAGATCAGGGAGATGCTGTCCAAATCCCAAAGTTTCCGAAATATTGCCTTTGTACGGAAGCCCTAAATTCAAAAATGTTCCGAAGGTATTTGTGCTACTTGCAATAGGAGCTGCGATATTTTTAACCGTAAACGAGGCGCCCTCCGTTGCAGGAAAAACCTGAAAAGAACTCGGGACATATTCAATTATCTGCCCATTAAAATCCTGGTTTACCTTGATGTTAAAATTAACAGGATATGTAGCAGGGGGGTAAATTCTTGTACCGGTAGCTCTTTCTACGTCAAAAGGGACGCTCCCTTGAACCTGAAAAGAATCATTAATTGTCCTTTGGCCGTTTTTGGTATCTGCCGTTAAAGTCATATCGTAAGTCCCCGCCCCGCTAACCTGATAATGCGCCTCATAATCAGGTTTTGTTGTATAACCGTGAACTTGGCATTCGGGATTAATCGTTATTTTCCCGTTGTCTGTTGAAACCGTGTCGTCAATATTTAATATTTTATTTTTTATATTTAATTTTACGTTGGCGTCGCAAACCATATTTCCGCTGTCATCCAAAACCGCCATTGCAAGATTCGCGGTTTCGGGAGGAAGGCCCTCCTTCGCTAAAGCTTCGGAGGACAAGTAAATTGATTTATTTGTATTTATTGCCAAAACTCCCCAGGTGAAATCCTGCGTCTGTATATTCCCGTTCTGGTCTATGAGTTTTAGTGTATATTTTCCGGGCTTAAAATTTTTAGGAGGAAGAATTGTTAAAACCGTGCCATTTGCTGTGTCTATTTTCTCTAAATCCGCAGCTGCTTTATTGCCTTTAGCATCTAAAACTTCCGCATTTATATTTTGGGATGAAATATCGTTAACCTCAACCCGGTATACTTCGTCCCCTTTTAAATCATGTTTCGTGTTTGGCGCCACCGCCCATTTTTTATTTTGATTTGTATTAAAATTTGCAGAACCGGGCAAAACAGTATCAAGAGAAGGAAAAACCAAAGGCGGAACATACGAAGGTGCGTTATTAGTCGGAGCAAGAGAAGAATTAACAAAAACTTCGTTAAAGGGAGAATTATTAAGTGACGCGCTTACCGTTGCGGTATTACTAGTTTGAGCAGAAGATGATGCTTGAGTTTGAGCCGCCGAGTCAGTTGCGGTTTGGGCAAAAACAGGAACCGGCAAATAACTTGTTATTAAACTGAAAATTGTTATAAGAGAAAATAGTTTTTTTAACATAGTTTTTAAATAAGCAAAGATGCAAATAAGCAAATTCCAAATGAATTATTAAATGATTTAATCATTAAGACATTCATTTGCTTATTCGTCATTTGCATATTTATCATTAGAACTTCGCATAGTAATTCAAAACTATATCCCCTACCTGGATAACTCCCGGGCTTGCCGAGTACATATGCAAATAAATGACAGCTGTCTGGCCTGCTGTCTGCCATTTGGCAGTCCCACCCGTAAAAGAAGTGGCAGGGTATGTGTTGGTAGTCCAGGTGTATCCCGCTGATGAAACATTTGCGGTGTTCATAAGAACAGGGGTTGTGGGCTTTGCGTCAGATGGATTGAAAATTAAAACATCCAGCTTGTTTTGCGTAGCGTTTGTAGTTGCGGTGTCGAAATCAATAGTCATTGCGTTAGAAGTTGCCCAGGCCGAAAAATCATTGGGCAGCGTAACCCGTAAGGCAAGAGTGTAATCCTGCATTGTTCCCTGCGTTGATGACCACTGGTAATAAGTTCTCCAGTTTGCCGAAGGAGAGGCGTCCGCGGTCATAGTTCCTGTTGTCGTTGCCGAACCGGAAGCGGTTAGCGTTGCTCCCGCATATTCAGGAGAAAGGGTAATTTTTTTTACCAGCTGAGCTGTTCCGTTGTATGTTGGGCCAGATGCGGGATCAAAGGTCAAGCCATTTGTAGAAGTACCTAAAACCAGTTTACCGGTGTTACTTACATTAAACTTTGTTATTCCCGAATATGACGCCGTTAACAAATCTCCATTATTTAACTGATTAATAATCAAGCCAGCATTTGATCCGTATGCTCCGTTTACTTGAAGGGGGGCTGTTGGGGAATTGGTTCCAATTCCGAGGTTTCCGTTCTCATCAAGCCTCATTCTAAAAACAGGGTTTGAATTGGGAGAATTTGCAGTATTGAATTCAAAATAACCTCCAGTACTATCAGAAATAAAACCTAGGTTTGCAGCTCCCAAAGATGTGTTTGCAAAAACCCCTGTGGCAGAATTTCTGTTTATTGAAAAATAAGCAGTATCATACCAGGTGCTAAAATACATCTTGTTATTACTCGCGCTTGCAACGCTGAAGCTTTGGTTTGTAATTCCGTTGCCTACCGCCAAGTTTTCAAGAGGGGCCGTTGTCCCAATCCCCACGTTGCCGTTTACCGCAAGAGTTGCTGTTCCGGGATTGTTATATCCAATCCCAACCTGTCCCCCCCAGCCGTTGTTTGGCATTAAAATAAATTGTCCTGAGGCAGATGCAACTGGTTGATTTTTTGCCACATTAAGAATAGAAAATACGGCCGATGTTGTTGATTGTCCTCCTACCAAGAAATCCTCGGTAGAGTTGTTGGGAACTATGGCTCCTGAAAGTTCGGCAAAAGGAGAAGTGCCGGCTCCGCCAGTATTATCTGTTCCGCAGGTAACTAAACCTGTATTGTCTGTTTTTAAGGTACAGGTAGGATAGGCGTTGGCAAGAAGCTGTCCGTTGTTTTTTACGACAAACCTTGTCTGGGAGGATGCACTTGCCGTAAACAAATCCCCGACACCGTCATTATTTGCAACCAGCGCGGCAAAGCTAGTTGTACCGGAGACGGAAGCAACGGAAATTGTGCCGCCATTATTGATGTTTGCTCTAACATCAAAAGAAGCAAGAGGCGTTGCTGTCCCGATGCCTACCAAGCCAATACTTGTTGTTCCATTATTTGCCAATATAACATTGCCTTTAGTTCCGCCTGTTCCGCCATATATATAGATTGTTCCACCAGAACCATCATTACTCCCACTTCCCCCTGCAAGTAGCAGATTTCCCCCCACACCGCTAGGCGTTGTATCGCTTGATGACTGTATTGTTAAACTTCCTCCCCCCGCTCCGATTATGGAAATACTACGGCTAGTTCCAGCAACAAGAGAAATATTATCATTTATAGAAACTCCTGAGCCGTCTATATCTGATATTTGCCCTGCAGTTGTTATTTGAAGACCGGTTGTGGCAGAGCCAAGATTAGTTATTTCTGCAATAGTAACTTCTCCGGTTGTATCGCCGCCTAAAATAAGAGCGTTGTTTCTTAGAGACTGGATAGTTGAAGTTACTGCTGAAAGAACTAAGCCGTTGTTGTTAGTTGAAGCCGAGAGTGTGGCTATCGGCGTTCCGGCTGCGACATTAGTAATGGCAAATTTAGCTGATGTTGTTGCCTGCCCTCCAACAAGTAAATCCATTGTTGAATTATTCGGAACAATTGCACCTTGTAGTTCCTGGAATGGAGAATATCCGCTTGATGAACCGCAACCGCTACAGCTTGCGACTGTTAAAGCCCCTGCCCTTGTTATACTCCACGTTGAACCTGTTCCCAGTAAATCATAATATATTCCGCCTGTTCCGCCCGACAAATCAAATGAAATGCCTGTTTTATTCTGGCTGTTTGTTGACGAGGTTAATCCGACCGTCAGTCCTGTTATTGCGCTTGTTAAGCCGG
>JAMCZC010000011.1 GCA_023485865.1 Patescibacteria group bacterium
AAGTTAACGAAACTAAAAGATTTGATATCCATCCGCTTTTATATTGACCCATTATTTTTCCGTTTTTGGCAATTAAAGCGATAATAAAAATAAGGGGAACTGCCACCACCCCGTTAATAACCGCCGCAAAAACCAAAGCTTTGATTGGATTAATCCCGATAAAATTAATCATCAAGCCTATTAGCGTTGCAACAGTAATAACGCCATAGAATCCGTAAGCTTTCTTAAGCTTTAAATTTAAACCTTCACTTAAATTAAATACCTCTGCAAAGGCGTAGGCTGCGCTTCCGGCAAGAACCGGTACAGACAAAAGCCCGAGGCCGATAACGCCAGCTGCAAATATAACTTTTGCAAGATAACCTGCGTTAGGAAACGTAATGACTAAAGGTTCGAGTGCTTTTGCCGCATCCGCGGCGGTTTTAATATCGGTAATTCCATGCGAATTTAAGACGGTTGCGGCTACAACAATTATCGACCACGTTCCGATTTCCGAAAAAAGCATACCGACAAAATTGTCTATCCTCAAATTACGGATAAATCGCGAGCCGATATGGGGCTTTTCGCCCTTTACCAAAAGATGTGCCAGCCGCTCTTCTTCTGTTTCTTCCGATGCCTGCCAAAAAAACATATAGGGAGAAATGGTTGTCCCTAAAACTCCAACGATGATGAATAAAAATTGAAAATTCAATTCAATATGGGGAATAAAAGTGGCCCTTAAAACTGTTGGCCATGGCTGAGAGACAATAAAAACGGTAATCGGGTATGCAAAAAGAGAAAGAACCAGCCATTTAAGAATTTTTGAATAAACTTTGTACGAAGTGAAAATTTCCAATAATAGAATCGAGATCGTAAAAACAAGAGTAAGGACTACAAAATTTACAGGAATAATCAGGGCGGCCGCGGCCGCCATTGCCCCTATATCGGCGCCAATATTGATTGTATTGGCAACTAAAACAAGAAGAACTACGATGAATAAAATTTTCCGGCTGTAATGTTCTTTTACAACCGAGGCTATTCCCTTGCCTGTAACAGCGCCAATCCTGGCACAGGCTTCCTGGACTCCCGCCTGAAAAGGCAGCATAAAAACAGCTGTCCAAAGCTGTCCGTAGCCAAATTGCGCACCTGTTTGAGAATATGTGGCAATTCCTGATGGGTCATCGTCTGCTGCTCCGGTTATAACTCCCGGACCAAGAATGTTGAAAAATTTTTTTAATTTCGAGGAAATCTTATTTTCCACTTATAGTTTAGTATGTAGTTAAAAACGTCCCGAAGTCAAGATTTAAGCTGAGTATACCGGTCTAGACCCATTAATCAATTCTAGTTCTATTTAACCATTTCATAATTAGAGAGCAAACTTAAGCTCAGTTTGGTATAATTCAAATTAATTGCCGGATCATCTAATGGTAGGATAGCGGACTCTGAATCCGTTCATCTTGGTTCGAATCCAAGTCCGGCAGCCGATTTGGACATCTAGGTTGTCATAGTTACAAATAGATTGCTATAACGGGCTAATTTGATAGTTAATATGAATGTTTGATAAGTATATCATTTGATATCGAACTTCATGCACCCGAGTTGGACCTCGAACCCTTAAAACGAGTAGTATTAAAACCGATTAACATAACATATTGACAATTAACTTGACAATTAACTTGACAATCTGTATAATAAACCCATGTTTACTCCTAAATTCACTTTTACAACAAAATTATTAACAAATTTAACCGAAATTGAACGTTTTTACGGTCAATTGGAGGGAATAAGAATACCAAAGCAGCTGGAACTTAACCTAGAAAGAACAAACCTGATAGAATCTGCCTATGCGTCAAACAGTATTGAAGGGAATCCTTTATCTGTTGGAGAAGTGACAAACTTACTTCTAAACGACCGCATGCCAACAAACAGAAGCGAAAAAGAAGTTGTCAATTATTTTTCAATTCTTAAAAACCTTGAAAGCAGAAAAAATGAAGCATTCAATCTTAGTTTAATACTTGATATTCATAAACAACTTTTAGATGGCGTGAATGATAACATAGAAGGACAAATACGAAACGTACCCATAATTGTTGGCAAGAGGCAACCTGACCAGATAATTATCAAACATAATCCTCCTTACCATGATAAAGAACGTATTAAAATCGCATTAGATGAACTAACTGAATGGTTAAAGAATACTGACACCTCTCCAATTTTAAAAGCAGGAATATTCCATCATCAGTTTGTCTATCTTCATCCATTTGAAGATGGAAACGGGAGAGTTTGTAGACTTTTAACAGCTTTAACTCTTTTGTCTGCAAATTATCAAATAAACAAATACTTTGTATTGGATGATTATTATGACGTTGACAGGAGCCTTTATTCTGATTCGCTTCATAGCGCTGACTTAGGGGACAAAACCAACTGGCTTGAATATTTCACAGATGGGGTTAAATACTCTCTCCAAAGCGCATTAGGAAGGGTTCAAGAAGGCATTACTAAGCTTTCTTTAGACGTAAGACCATCGCCAAGAGAACAACAAGCTCTTGAAATAGCAAGACAGTACAAAGAATTAACATCTTCTGATTTAGTAAAAGAATTAAAAATAACCAGACAACAAGCCTTTAATCTTCTTAAGTCGCTTACTGAAAAGGGGTTTTTGGAGAAAAAAGGTACGACCAAAAGTAGTTTCTATGTTTTGAAATAACCGAACCAGTATTTTAATTAGTCCGGGCTAAGTTATTTTTCTTTGAATCAACAATCGTTTTTGTAGATTTCTACTGTTTCATTTTGATATACTAATCTCAACCGTTCAAGAGTAGCAAGAATTAGTTCGAACTGTTTATACGTCGGGCAGTCTTGAAAATTATATGAATAATTTTGTGCTTTTGCCGACCCATTTTGGGTAAATCTTCTGCTACTTATTCCTGTTTTGTTTTTTATTTACTGGCGGAAAAATAAGCTGGATATAACCCTTAAGACGCTTATTCTAGCGGCGGTATTTGGAATTGCTTTTGGCTACGTGGAAAGTGCCTGCGTGATATATTTAAGGGCTCCAACCGGACTTCTTCCCGGATATATGCAGTCTTTAGCCGAAGTTCAGCGCCAATCAATTGGGGTTTATGACCAAACGCTTCTGCAGAAATCCCTCCCCGTGAGCTTACTAACTATTGAGCTTGTCAGAGAAGCTGCAACAATGATAATGCTTATCTCGGTAGCTGTAATTTCTGCTAAAAAATTAAAAGAAAGAGCTGCTATTTTTCTGTGGACATTTGCCGTGTGGGATATTCTCTATTATGTTCATCTTTACTGGACAGTGCGTTGGCCCGAAAAACCAACCACAATAGACGTCTTATTTCTTATTCCGGAGCCTTGGTTTGCTCAAGTTTGGTTTCCAATTTTAATTAGCGCGTTATCTTTACTTGCGGTTTTTGTTAGCAGAAGTCAAAGCAAAAAGGCTGAAAAAGCTAGCTCTTGAGGTTTTTTAAAAAAAATTCTTTTCCGTAAATATCGTTAAGCTCCAAAAGCCCTATTCCGTGTTCTTTTCCGGTTAAAAGAAAATAAATTATTTTAAAAGGTATATTTTCGATTTTGGAAAATTTTTTGAGGGCAGCCAAAAAATTTTCATTATCCCAGTTTTTACTACCAAGCTCTCTGCTTAAGGATTGAGATAGTTTTGAGGCTAAGGCTTGCTCTTCTTTTGTTTTTGCGCGGGAAATTTTACCTGAAATTAATTCTTTAAAATCCGTTAACGTTCTCATTCTGCTTGCCGCGGCTTTGATAAAAATTTGTGATTTTGAACTTTTAAGAAGTTTCTGAACGTCTTTATCGGCTTTATAAAAATCTAAAAGTCTTTTATCTAAATCCGTTATCGTTCTTATCCAAGCTCCGTTTAGCCACTCAAGTTTTTTAATATCAAAAACAGGATTTGCCGTGTTTACGTCTTTTAGGGAAAATTTTTCCTCCATGAACTTGAAATCCATTTTTTCGATATCTCCGCCGGGATTCCACCCCAAAAGCGCCATAAAATTAAGCAGTGATTCCTGAAGATAACCTTCATTTCGATAGTCCAAAACCGATTTTGCACCGTGTCTTTTGGAAAGTTTTGTTTTATCGGGTCCTAAAATTACCGAAAGATGCGCAAATTTAGGCGGCTGCCAGTCAAAACTTTCGTACAAATATAAATGTTTCGGGGTTGAAGAAATCCATTCTTCTCCTCTTATAACGTGGGTGATTTTGGTTAAATAATCATCAACCACGTTGGCAAGATGATACGTGGGATATCCGTCGGATTTTAAAATTACAAATTCGTCAACATCTTTACCCGCAAATGAAATTTTCTTTTGCCCTACTTGGTCAGTCCACTCAAATGTTTTATCTTCCGGAATTTTTACCCAAACTGCGCCTTCTTTTTTGTGAGCAATTTTTTTGTCCAAAAGCTCTTGAGCATATTTTTTATACAAATCGAGCCCTTCGGACTGGTGCAGAACTTCCCCGTCATGTTTTATCCCAAGCCATCTTAAGATTTCAAAAATCGCTTCTTCCGCACCCTTTACAATTCTTTTATTGTCGGTGTCTTCAATTCTTAAAATAAATTCGCCTTTATTTGCTTTGGCAAAAAGATAATTAAAAAGAGCGGTTCTTGTGTTGCCGATGTGAGGAATTCCCGTGGGACTTGGAGCAAAACGGACTCGAACTTTTGAATTTTGTTCTTTCATTTTGAGATGCTTGGGGTATACCATTCGGCATACCCCTGCGGGAGGTGTTGTCTAACACCTCCCTTGCATTGTAGCTTAAAATTCTCTTATACTCAATATATGCTTACGCTTAGTCAAGCTACTGCACAGTCGAGAGTAATTTTAAAATGGGGCGGCATAATCCTTGCAGTACTTATTGTAATTGTTCTGATATTTAGGGGCGGAACCGCTTTGAAGAGAACGTTTTTCCCGGCTCCGCCCGCCCCCCCCACCGTTTCTTTTGGCAAACTACCTCTTATTATATTTCCAAATAACGTTAGCGATAAAAATTTTAATTATTCTTTGGATACCGTAACAGGCGCTCTTCCCGCGTTTCCCGACAGGATAAAAGTGTATAAAATGTCACCAATTCCCCCGGATCTTCTGGCTTTAAAGAAAGCAAAAAATAAAGTAAGCTCGGTTGGGTTTACCAACCCGGAACTTTCCGTTTCTCCGAAAGTCTACCAATGGAATAGCGACGATCCGCTAAATAGGTCTATAACCATGGACGTATTCTCAGCCGATTTTGCCCTATCCTCTACCTTTATATCCGATCCCGTCGTTATCTCCGCGAAAAATCTTCCGAATCCCCAAACGGCAATAGGTACGGCGCAGGATTTTCTTTCTTCAATGTCTTCTTTTCCAGGCGATATAGACACGACAAAAACAAAAACTCTGCTTTTTTCTATAAACAACAATACTCTTACTTCAGCAACAAGCGTTTCCAATTCACAGGTAATCGAAGTTGATTTTTTCCAAAAAGATATTAACAATCTACCCATTTATTATCCTAAAGCCGTTAATTCAACAATGAATGTCTTGGTTGTCGGAGGAAAAAACCAGCCGCAAGTTGCACAAGTTAATTTTTCCCATCAGAGCGTTTCCGATAAGGATGCGACATATCCTATTAAGACAGCGCAGGAAGCTTATGATTTGCTAAAACAAGGACGAGGATATATTGCTTCGTATTTTGGGGCAACTACCGATATTTCTATTAAAAACGTTTTCCTGGCTTACTATATTGGAGACAAAAAACAGCAATTTCTTTTCCCGATAGCAGTCTTCCAGGGAGACAACGGATTTTTTGCCTACGTACCGGTTGTTACTGACGAATGGACAGGTAACTGATATTTCCGGACACTAAATCTAAAAGTCTCTGGGTATCCAAAAATCTATCCGCGCTTGACATAACAATTAAAATAATCGTGTGCCCGTTTTCAAGCTTTGAAATAACCAAAACCTGCCCTGCTTCTTCTGTATAGCCTGTTTTTATGCCATAAATCCCGTCTATACCTAATAATTTATTGAGGTTTTCAAGCGCGTAAACATTGCCTCTGTTTACGTCCGTTATTATCTTGCTTTTTGTGGAGACAATTTTGGCAAATTCCGGATTTTTTATTGCAACCGAAGCAAGTCTAGCTAAATCAACAGGGGTCGTATAATCTCCGTCGTCCAAAAGACCTGCGGGATCCTGATAGTGGGTATTAAAAAGATTAATTTTTTTTGCATTTTCGTTCATTTTAGTGACAAAAGCGCTTTCTCCTCCCGGATAATTTTCGGAAATCGCAAGCGCGGCGTCATTGGCCGAAGGCAAAAGTAATGCGTATAAAAGATTTTCAAAAGTCATCTTCTCCCCTTCTTTTAAACCTAAAACCACTCCGTCGCTAGTTGCTGTTTTAACAATCAGGATATCGTTAGGTTTAAAATATTCAAGCGCCGTTAAGGCCGTCATAATTTTTGTGGTTGATGCGGGGGAGAAACGAAGTGCCGGATTTTTTGCAAATAGAACCGTTTTTGAGTCCGCATCCATAATTACCGCACCGTTAGCCGAAATAAAGGGAATAAATTCCGTTTTAAGAATCGGAAACTTTAGATTTGTTGAAATTGTTAACGAAGAAGGCAAAATCTTATCCTTATCGATTGTTTTTATTAAGAACGCGTCTGCGATCAACAAGATCAGGAGAATAAAAACAATAACGGCAAAAGACAAAGGTAAGTAGGATTTTTTTAGCTTATTTAAGATTAGAAAGTCTTTCATCAACCCTCTCCGTGTCCCGCGGAAATAAAGATGCTTCCCTAATATTTTGGAGCTCTAAAAGCTTCATTGTCAGCCTTTCAAGCCCGAAGGAAAATCCGCCTTCGGGCGGAATACCATATTTAAAAGCCTGTAAATACATGGGAAAACTTTTAGGATTTAATTTTCTTTCTTTCATAATGGATAGAAGCTGATCGTAATCATTAACACGCTGGCTTCCGCTTAAGATTTCCAAACCCCTGAACAGTAAATCATACGACAGAGAAAGTTCCGGATTTTTAGGGTCAGGCAGTGAGTAAAAAGCGCGTTTTTTTGTCGGAAAATGGGTTATGGTTACAAAATCCGAACCTTTTTCTTTTTTTGCCCATTCGCAAATTAATTTTTCGTCCGTTGCATTTAAATCCTGCTCGGCGCGGCAGTCTCTTTGCCCGTTACTGAATTTATAAATAATTTCTTGCGCCTCTTTTAACGTTAACCTTGGAATTTCTGTTGGAATTAGGGCTTTTTCTATGCCGAAAGAGGCTAAAATTTTCGCGCAGTTTTTGGAAACATCGGAAACGATTGATGTACCGACTAATTCAATTGCGTCTAACAACTCCTCAAAAGTATCGATAAAGCCGATTTCAATATCAAGCTGAACAGATTCGGACAAGTGCCTGGTTGTAACAGAGGGCTCTGCCCGGTAAGCATGGGAAATTGTATAAACCCTTTCGAAAACTCCAATCATAATTTGCTTGTAAAGCTGGGGGCTTTGGGTTAGGTAGGCGTCATAATCATAATATTTAACTTTAAAAACTTCCGCGCCGCCTTCGGTTGCCGATGCCGAAATTGCGGGCACAAATATCTCCGTGCAGCCCAATTTTTCTGCCGCTTTCCTAAATGCTCTCGCAACTTCTTCCTGAACCTTAAATATTTCAAAAATACTTTTGTGCCTAAGCGTTAAAGAGCGGTTATCAAGAAGCGTCGGAAGTTCTAGGTTTAACTTTGCCTCGCCCATATCAAAAGGCAGGGTTTCGGCTTTGGACAAAATTTTGATTGCTGTTGCCTCAACTTCAACTGTTCCGCTTAATAAATCCTTATTGATTGCGTTTTCCGGCCTTTTATTGACCTTTCCGGTAATTTCTACGGCAAATTCGGGCCTTAACTCCTGCACAACTTTATAGGCTTCTTCCGAAATATGAGGATTAACTACGATTTGAACAATTCCGTCCCTGTCTCTTAAATCCAAGAAGATAAGCTTACCGTGGTCACGTCTTATCTTAATCCAGCCATTTAGCCTTATTTCCCGACCCGCAAAATCAACAGCTTTTGAAGATAAAGTTCTAATCATAAGGGTATTGTATATTCTAAAAAGCATCTTGACAAGTAATATAAATTTATGTATAATCCTATAGTAGAAATATGGGCAACAAAGAAATAAAAGGCGCAACTGTAAGATTTTTTTCAGAAGGAGAGGTTACCGAGGCTTTTATGGGACCGTTTAGGCCAGTAGCCAAAGGAGATATGCCTGATCCAAGTCACGTAATAGACGGGACAATTCCAACGCGCTTATATGGCAGGCAACCTGGACAAGCAATAATTGCACTACCTGCTGAATCAATGCCACAAGGTGCAATTCACAATCCGCGACCTCGCCTACACTAAAAACTAACCAGGCTTGACAATTACTATAAGATATGCTAAACTCCACGTATGTCAAGCGCTGAAACAACACCCAAGACAGCCACCCCAGCCGAAATTGGGATTGTTGAAAATGGTCTTGCTGAACCAACTTTGGCTCCAACAAAACCAAATAGAATGAAGCATATTGAAATGATGCTTTCCGAAACAGGGCCCTATTCTGTTTCGATTAGGAGCGCCTGGAGGGGTTTTGAGAATGCTACCGAATCAGTGAGAAGCCAATTTCTTGCCGATCTTAACACCATAGGCAATCTTCTTAATGCAAAAGATCATGCCGCTATGAGGGCCGCTGTTGACAGTAAATCTAAAGCAGAAAAGTTAGCGGGAAGAATAAACAGACGGACTCTAAGAATCTTTAAAGCCGACTACGATAAAATGAATGCCGAAGAAAGAAGGAAAGAAATAGAAGAAAAATCTGCTCTAATTGCCGACGCTTTTGTTAATAGTTTTTTTAGAACAGGCGTATGGGAACCTTTATCCGATAGGACCGACATAAAAGATGAGGTTCAATCTACTCATTCAATTATAGAACTTTTAGGATTAATATTTCATCATCCGGATAGACGTATAAGATTTGAGGCTAAGAGAAAATTAGTCCTAATGAAGCTTGCGGCTACAGCTGATGCAAGAAGTGAGGAACTTAAAGAAAAAGATAGATTTCCACGATTTCTTGAACTCTTAAATGAGGGCTTTTGGTACGGAGAAATTGGGCCAGATAAAAAGAAAAGGCTAAAAACAGGAGACGTAAATATTGAAAGCCATCATGACTACGCAACTTTTGCAACCATAGGAGACCCCAGAGAATATCCCGACGGAGAAGAAGAAGCAGTAAAACAGCGGATGGAAAAACATAAACCAAAGCCAGGAGGTTACTATATAAGAATTAGACAGTTTGAGCAAAGGTATATTAATTATGATGGCGAGCTTATCCCTGTAAACCAAGACAGCAGACAAAAAAGCTTATTGTCCAGAATGGGAAAAATGATCCGCAAGGAAGAAGAGGATCCTGCCGTTGCCGTACAGGATACTACCGGGCTTATGTTCGTAGTAAGAAACATACGCGATGCATATAAGGTATTTGATTTCTTTACTAGGGGAGGAGAAAATGGTTCTCTCACTTTTGCAGTAGGCGATGTTGAGGATACCCTAAGCGGAAAAGAGAAGTATAGTGCTGAAAATGAAGGAAGTTCCCCTAAAACAAGACAGCTCAAATTTATTGCCACCATAGAAGGGATATCAGTTGAAGTAATAATTCATACTTACGCAACTTACCTTAATAATTTAATGGAAGACGAAGTAGCTCATGATGAATTAGATGTAAGAAGACATACTGCTACGGCTAGGAAAATTTTCCCTCATGAAATATATCCAAAAATTAATCTTGAAGTTCGTATACCGGAGATGATAGCAAATCAAAGAAAAGTAAGAAGAGTTTCTCGATAGGTTATTTCCTAATATCTTTTATTTTCAGCTCTAGTTTTTTGTTTCCGTTCCACTCGTTTTCCAAAAAGTTATAAACGACATCAACCCTATCTCCTATTTTAAATCCATTTTGTTCACCCATTCCGAATGCAATCCCCTCAATTTTGATTTTTGAATTTTGACTTTTGAATTGAATTTTGAGGTGTTTTCCTCCATTCCCAACCAAACGAACATCCTCAATAACTAAATTTTTTGTCAGAAAAGTGGGTTCGGGGTTTTTCATTCCAAAGGGCTGTAGTTTTTGAATCGCATCGTATAGAACTTGCGTGAGGCTTGAAGCAGGAAGCTCTAAATCTATTTTAAGCGTCCTTTTAAGTTTTTCTTCATCAAGCAATGCCTTTGCCCGTTTTTTTAGATTTTTTTCTAAAAGAGCAAGTTTTACTGTTTCAACGGTAAAACCGGCAGCCATCGGATGTCCGCCGACATCAGCTAAAAGTTCTGTTTGGCTTCTTATAAACTCTATAATGTTAAAACCGCTTACCGAACGGGCAGAGGCTTTGCTGTACGTTTTTCCTTTGGAAACAACAATGGAGGGTATATAAAATTCTTCAACCAGCCTTCCTGCCACCAAACCAATCACCCCTTGTTCGTAGGACTCGTCGGCAATAAACAGCAATTTTTCTTTTTCAAATTGCAAAGCCTTGACTTTTGCCTTCGCGTCGGCCACCGCTTCTTCTGTTACATTCCGTCTTTCCGTATTTGTACTTCCTAATTTATGAGCCAGCGTCAAAGCCCTCTGTCTATTTGTCGTACAAACCAAACGCAGTGAGTCCATTGCGCTTTCGAGCCGTCCCATTGCATTTAACCTTGGCGCGACAATATGGCCTATTTCGTAAACACCAATAGTTTGGGGATTAATCTGGGCTTCTTTAAAAAGCTCTAGCAAACCCGGTCGCTTAGTTTTATGAAGTTCTAAAAGCCCATATTTTAATAATGTCCTGTTTGCACCCAAGAGCGGAACTAAATCCGAAACCGTCGCCAAAGCAACCAGTGCAAGATGGTCATCTTGCTCAATTTTAAATTTTAAATTTTTAATTTTAAATTCCTTCGCAAGAAGGTAGGCGACTCCTGCCCCGCAAAGCATGGTCGTATGAACAATCGAATAAGCTTTGGGGAGGATTTTGGAAGGAACATGGTGGTCTGTAATAATCACATCGATATTTTGTTTTTTGGCAAATTCGATTGCTTTATTTGCAACAATTCCGTTATCAACAGTAATAATCAGTTTTACATTCTGAATTTTCAATTTTAAATTTTTAATTCCTCTTTCCGAGAGGCCATATCCTTCGTCAATTCTATGGGGAATATAAGGCGTTACTTTTGCGCCCAAATCATTTAAAGTTTCCCAGAGTATTGCGCTGCCGCAAATTCCGTCGACGTCATAATCACCATACACGACAATTTGTTCTTTATTTGCTATGGCTTTTTTTATCCTGTCTACGGATTTTTTAAGCTGGCTTTTGTTTATTCCCACACTTTCAGAAGTTACAGCTGAAAGTGTGGGATTTAAAAAGTCTTCCACTTCTTTTTTTGATTTTATTCCCCGGTTTTTAAGAAGAATCTTAATGATTTCGTCATTTTTGATTTTTGATTTTTGATTTTTGATTTTCGCCAGTGTTTCCCATTTTTTCATATAGAATTCATCTGCTATACTATAGCAGACCTCGTCTGATTGGGGCAAGATATGACAAGTCGCATTCCGGATAATATTCTTGAAATTTATAAAAAACTCCATAACGCAGGCTTTGAAGCTTTCTTTGTAGGCGGATGCGTTAGGGATATAATTTTAAAAAAACAGGTAAAAGATTGGGATTTAACTACAAATGCCGCCCCCGAAAACATACTAAAGATTTTTCCTGATGGCTTTTATGACAATAAATTTGGGACCGTAGGAATCCCTCTTGAAGCAAAGGGAGTAGTTGAAATAACTACCTACAGAACTGAAGGAGAATATAAAGACAAAAGACACCCCGAGAACGTTTCCTGGGGAAAAACTATAAATGAAGATTTAGCCAGAAGAGATTTTACGATTAATGCTATTGCCCTTCGGCTCACTACGTTTGCTCAGGGTAAACCCCCGAACTTTCAAATTATCGATCCGTTTGATGGACAAAAAGATTTGGAGAAAAAAATTGTTAAAGCAGTCGGAGATGCAAATAAAAGATTTAAAGAGGACGCCTTAAGGCTTATTCGGGCAATAAGAATTGCGACAGAACTTTCTTTCACGATTGAGAAAACAACATGGGAAAAAATTATCGAAGACGCATCGTTAATTTCTCATATTTCAAACGAAAGAATTCATGATGAACTTTTAAGAATTTTAAAAAGTGATAACGCGTATGAGGGCATTATGCTTTTGAAAGATAGCTCGCTTTTGCAATTTATCTTACCTGAACTTATTGAAGGAATTGACGTTTCGCAAGTTAGGCCGGGCAGACACCACACAGCCGACGTTTTCACCCACAACGTTTTGTCGTTAAAATTCTGCCCCTCAAAAGACCCTGTCGTAAGATTTGCAACGCTAATTCACGATGTAGGGAAACCAAAGGTTGAAAAAAAAGATGAGGAGGGATTGGTTATTTTCCATAATCACGAAGTAGTAGGTGCCAAAATAGCCAAAGACATTTGCGAAAGACTTAAGTTTTCCAAAAAAGACACCGAAAAAATTGTTGATTTAATCAGATGGCATATGTTTAGCGTCAACGAAAATTTAACCGATGCGGGAGTCAGAAGATTCATAAGAAGAATCGGCGTTGAAAATGTTAAAGATATGATGGACTTAAGGGTTGGAGACAGGCTTGGCGGAGGAACTCAAACTGCAGAGAGCTGGAGGTTAAAACTGTTTAAAGAAAAAATCGAAAAACAATTAAAACCGGCTCCTTTTTCAATTAATGACATGGCAATTGACGGAAATGATATAATGAAAACATTGCAGATAAAACCGGGTCCCGGGGTTGGGGAAATTTTGCAGAAATTATTTGAAGAAGTAGATGAAGATTTATCTAAAAATAATAAAGAATTCCTCCTCAGCCGCATAAAAGATCTTGCTTAAGCTGCTTGTATTATTCCTATGAATAAATATGTACTTGAGGTAAATAACCTCACTAAAAAATTTGGCAATTTTACTGCTGTTAATAATATCTCTTTCAATATAAAGGGAGGGGAGATTTTGGGTTTCCTTGGTCCTAACGGCGCCGGAAAAACAACAACAATTCAAATGCTTTTAGGAGTAATGGATCAATCCGAAGGAGAAATTAAGTATTTTGGCGAATCTTTTGAAAAACAAAGAAGCGCTTTGCTTAAGCGTATTAATTTTTCATCCGCATATATTGATTTTCCAAGACTTTTTACGGTAAAAGAAATTCTAAAATTCTTTGCCTATTTATACGAAATTCCAGATAAGGACAAACGGATTGAAAAATTATTAAGAGAATTTGAAATTGAGCACCTCAAGAATAAAACTATAAATACTCTTTCCGCAGGAGAAAGAGCACGATTATTGCTTACAAAAGCCTTCCTTAATTATCCGGAGCTTATTTTG
>JAMCZC010000022.1 GCA_023485865.1 Patescibacteria group bacterium
AAGTTTAAAATTCTTCAAGTAATTCAATTCACTTAAATATCTCCTATCTGTTAATAAGTAATTATTTTTTTTGGTAATTAAAATTACTGCTTCTCTCTCTTCATTGGAAAATCCTTCGTAGTTTGTAAGATAAAAAATATTCGAAGGAGAAGTAATTAACAGGGAATCAAGGCTAAGATTTTCGAGCTGATTTCTTAATTCTTCAAACATCCTTCAATTGACTATTTTATTATTGGAGTTAACTTTCTTCCTGAGCCTGTCGATGGGGTAATGGATGTTCCCGGATTTAATGCCGGTATATAATTTATTTTTGGATTTTTGGGTACATCGGGAAGTAAAATGATCCGGGAGGCAATTATGTGGGAAGGAGCTTGTTTATCGGGAAAACCGATTATAACAACACTTTCCTCAACTTTAATTTTGGAAAATCCGGCATTTACAAGTGAAGCGCCGGAATTGTAGGAATAAGTTTTTGTGATATTTTCAACGTCTATAAAAGTTTGCTTATTGTCTTCGGATACAATGTAAAAATTAAAATTCTTGCTGTCTATGGAATAAACTGCCCCCACCAGGATATTTGGTAAAGTTAATACGTTAATTTGTCTTGCTAAAATTCTCCGCGACTGCTTGTTATAAAGCCCTAAGATTCCAAGCCTCATGTTTTTAGATATATCTGATATTCCAAAAGTTGTGCCCGAAACATTGGGATTTGAAAATTTTGTAAGCTCGTCTACGTCTACAAACCTTATGTTTCCGTTAACATCTGTTAGCGTAATTTGGGAATTGGTCGCATCGGTTACGGTTCCTATTATTCCTCTTTTTTCAACTAAGTTTAATTGGGCAACTCTTGATGCGATGCGGTTTTTCAAATCGTCGATTTGCTGAATGTCTCCTCGGGTTGGGGTAACTGCGGGAGTAGGCGTTGCAGACAGGGCATAAGCGTTTTTTGATACGTACATTCCTAAAATTAGCAACAAAATAATTGTAAAAAAAACTTTCTTCATATTTTAAAAATCTTCGGTAGAGTAGGTAACTGTTCTTTGAACAGACGTTGATTGTCCGTCAGAGCCAAAGGCTATTATCCGAATTAAATTCTCTCCGCTGGCAATGGTTATCGTCGTTGAAAAATCTCCCTGTCCCGAAGGCTGTACTACCTCCTGGGCGGAATTTGTCACAATTACAATTGTTGCATCAGAGGTTGTTTTCCCTGAAACCGTAACGGTTTTATTATCTGTAACGGCCTCATCTTTTGGACTTTCAACATTTAAATAAACCGAATTTGCTATGGGAGTAGGGCTTGGAGTTGCAACCGAAACGGTTGTTCTTGGAGCGTTTATTGTTTTTGTTCCCTGGTAAATATAAAACGCGACACCCGCAACCAAAAGGCCGATTATAACCATAATAAAAGAGAGTATTACTCTTTCCTGTTTCATGTCCGTCATAATACGAAAAATTAATTATCTTGTCAAGGTAAAAAAGATGTGATACTATGACGCAATGGAAGTAGTACTACTTGATGAAACCTCTTTAAGAATTAAAAGTAAACACACAAATTTTGTTATTGATCCTTTTGGGCAACTGCCAAAAACACCAACGGACGGAGTGATCATTCTTTCAGCGGATGTCATTGATTTGTCAAAAGTTACGGATTACAGAGTTGTTGTTAAGTCTCCCGGGGAATATGAAATCGGAGGAGTTAAAATCTCCGGCATAGACGTAGACGGCGTAACGGTTTACGGGTTAACAATTGACAATATTGATGTTCTCTTGGCAAAAGCAAGTTCTGTTACGAAAGTTTCCGAAAAACTCAAAGAGTACGATATAGCAATTTTTAACGTTGACGCCGAAATTAATCAAACAGTTGTAACGGCTTTGGAACCAAGAGTGGTTGTTCTTTACGGAGAAAAAGCAAGCGAAGCGGCTAAGGCCCTCGGAAAAGAAAATGCGGAAAAAGTACAAAAATTTACTGCGGCAAAAGATAAATTACCCGAAGAAATGCAGGTCATTTTACTTTAGTAAAATGACAAATTCTAAATGCTAATATCTAAATTCCAAATAATATCAAAATTCGAATAACAAAAGTTTTAAACATTTGAATTTAGAAAATTGGAATTTATTTCGGGTTTCGAATTTAGAATTTAGGACTTGCGGACGAAAGTGAGTATTATGGCAAATGTAAAAGTTCCCCCAAATAACGAAGAAGCCGAAAGGTCGGTTTTAGGCGCAATCCTCATAGACAAGGATGCAATTAACCTGGTTTCTGAAACCATTACCCCCAAAGATTTTTATAATGACATTAACGGGATTATTTATGAAGCTATGCTTTCTTTGTATGACGAAAGAAAGCCAATAGACTTATTAACCTTAACAGTCAGACTTAAAAAAAATAAATTAAGCGATAAAGTTGAATCTTCCTATCTTACAGATTTGATAGACGAAGTCCCAACGGCTGCGAATGTCGAGAATTATGCGGAAATGATTAAGGAAGCTTCGACCAAAAGATCTCTTATTCATATCGGAACACAAATTGCGGAGATGGGATATCAGGAAGAAAAAGAGTCTATTGAACTTCTCGACAGCGCTGAATCATCGATTTTTGCCGTTTCTCAAGGACATAACGTAAAAGGCTTTATCCCTATAAAAGCGGGTTTAGCTGAAAGCTTTGACAGAATCGACGAGCTTCATAAAAAGGGGTCAGGTTTTAGGGGTATACAGACAGGATTTGTTGATTTAGATAATGTTTTATCCGGCATGCAGGCTTCCAATCTTTTGATTTTAGCGGCGCGTCCCGGTCAGGGAAAAACCGCAATGGTTGTAAATATTGCGCAAAACGTTGGGGCCGAGCAAAAAAAACCGGTTGGAATATTCTCCTTGGAGATGAGTCAGGAAGAGGTAGTGGACAGGCTTTTGATAGGACAAGCCGATGTTGACGCTTGGAAACTAAAAACAGGAAGATTGGCGGAGAGTGATTTTTCAAAACTTTCTACTGCAATGGGAGAGTTGGCAGATGCGCCGATTTTTATAGATGATACGCCGGGAATTTCAATTGCGGAAATGAGAACTAAAGCAAGAAGGCTTCAGTTAGAACAAAAAATAGAACTTCTGATTGTTGATTACTTACAGCTTATAAATCCCGGACGCCGTTACGATAACAGGGTTCAGGAAGTCTCCATCGTTTCCCAGGGGTTAAAGAATTTAGCAAGGGAGTTAAAAATCCCGGTACTGGCGGTTTCCCAGCTGTCGCGGGCTGTGGAGCATAGGGGAGAAAGAAGACCCCAGCTTGCTGATTTAAGGGAGTCGGGAGCCATAGAACAGGACGCTGACGTTGTTATGTTTTTATACAGGCCAGATGCGGAAATGTCCAATATTATGCAGACAAAACTCTTAATCGCCAAGCACAGAAACGGTCCGGTTGGAGAAATAGATTTACTTTTTAGGGGAGATAGGATAAGATTTTATAACGTAGACAAAAAACGGGAGGAATAAGGGGGCTTGCCCTCCCGAAGCGATAATTTATAATCAAATTATGATTTCAATGTACGAATATTATAAAAGGACCCCACGTCGTTCTGCATTGCAGAACTTTGCGGGGCGAAGGGGGGTGAGTAATTAATGGACGATACACAAAATCAAGTACCAGGAGTACCACAGCAAGACCCAACTCAACCAGTGCAGCCGGGAGTTCCAACTCCAGCCGAGCCGGTAGTTCCTGTTACACCCGAGCCGCAAGCTCCGGTTGAACCAGCTGTGCCTCCAATGCAGGAGCCAACAGTAGTTCCAAATCAGGGGCCACAGGTTCCGCCGGTAACCCCTCCCGCAGGAGGAACTGATCAAAGTGGTACTCAAGGTGTGGCCTAATAAGTCAACTTTGAAATTTGAAATTAAACCAACCTTAGATGTTACTCGGGGTTGGTTTGATTTTGGTTAATTTTTTAAGTATTTCTGGTATAATAGTTAGGCTTTGGGCGAGTGGCGGAACGGTATACGCGATAGTCTCAAAAACTATTGACCGTAAAGGTCTTGAGAGTTCGAATCTCTCCTCGCCCACCTTTATTTTTTGAGGGTCAAATGTTACAATAGGCAGTATGGAATTTGAGTTTTCGGACAATGCGTTAAGTAAAATTTCTGCAGATGCAATCATAGTTTTTGCTTTTCAAAACGAAAAAGGAAAAACGGAAAAATATCAGCCCCTCGCCGATTTTCTAATCTTAGACAAAGAACTTAAAGGAGTTCTTAGTAAATCATCCATGGTTTCTAAATTTGCTGCAAAACGGGGAGAGATGCTGAATATTTTTCCGCAATCAGGTGTTCTTGCATCATGGATTGTAATTGTTGGCTTAGGTAAAAAAAATGAATTCGTTGCAAATGATTTAAGGCTTGCCCTCGGGCGGTTTGCGGGAGCGATGAATAAAAAAATAGATTCAGTTGCGTTGTCTTTGCCCCTAGATGCAGACACATCTTTCTTAGCTTCAGCGGTAGCCCAATTAGTAGGGGAGGGGTTAGTTTTGGGAAGTTACGGATTTAATAAATATCAGGCTAAAGAAGAAAAAGGGGAGAAAAAATTATCAACAGTTATAATTTCAAAAGCTTCTGCAAAGCAGAATGTAAAAAAAGAAGTAAGGAAGGGGATTGAAAAAGCAAAGCTTTATTCCCAGGCGACAATTTTAGCCAGAGATTTGGTTAACGAACAGGCTTCGGTGGCAACTCCTACTTTTCTTGCCGAACTGGCATTAAGTATTGCCGGAAAAGATAAAAATATTTCCTGTAAGATTTATGATAAGGCACAAGCTGAAAAATTAGGAATGGGAGCTTTCTTGGGAATTGCAAAAGCTTCAGCTACTCCTCCTAAATTTATCCACCTTGAATATAAACCTGAAAAAGCCCATTCGGCAAACTCAGGGCAAGCAAATAAAGAGAGATTGGCAATTGTAGGAAAAGGCATAACTTTTGACAGTGGAGGGATAAACGTAAAAACAGGGGATAGCATGGTAGATATGAAAATTGATATGTCAGGTGCGGCAATTGTCCTTGCGGTTTTTTCGGTAATTTCTGCAATTAAACCCGGCTTTCCGGTAATCGGTCTTATCGCAGCAACGCCTAATTTAATATCAGGTACTTCGATTGTCCCCGGAGACGTAGTTAAGGCACTAAACGGAAAAACAATAGAAGTTTTAAATACCGATGCGGAAGGGCGGGTAACGCTGGCGGACAGTTTATCTTTTGCAGTTAAACAGGGAGCTTCAAAAATTCTTGACTTTGCAACGCTTACAGGCGCTTGCCATGTAGCTTTGGGGGACGACATTACCGGTCTTTTCTCAAACAGCCGCACTTTGGCAGAGGAAGTTAAAAAAGCTGCTTTTTCCGCCGGAGAAAAAATGTGGGAATTGCCTTTGGAAAAAGAATACAAAGAGATGAATAAAAGTGAAGTGGCGGATATCGCAAACATCCCAAGCTCGCGTTATGGCGGTGCGATAACGGCAGCACTTTTTTTGCAGGAATTTGTAGACGGAAAACCGTGGGTCCATATGGATATTGCGGGACCTGCTTTTTCGTCAAAAATCACCGATTTAGGTCCCAAGGGAGGCACCGGGTACGGCGTTAGGACAGTTTTAAACTTACTATCATGATTTCAGTAACCGAACTTAGAGCAGGGACAATCTTTGAAGACCAGGGAAATATTTATCAGGTTCTTTCCTACGAGCACATTAAAATGGGGAGGGGAAGTGCCAATATTAAAGTAAGGGTTAAGAATGTCCGAAGCGGTGCAACCACGGACAAGAGTTTTATTAACGGAGCAAGGGTCAACGATTTGCAGGTACTAAAAAAAGACCTGCAATATCTTTATAAAGATGGGGAATTTGCCTATTTTATGAATCCTTCCAGTTTCGAGCAAATTGCAATCCCTCTAAAACTCATAGACTACGAAAAGGATTATTTAAAAGAAGGCCAGAATTTTTCCATAAGTTTTTTGGGTAACGAACCTCTTTCCCTTACCCTTCCTCCAAAAATGGAATTTGAGGTTACGGAAACGGCCCCTGGGGTTAAGGGAAATTCCGCGACAAATGTTTTTAAAGACGCGGTTTTAGAAAACGGCTTAAGAACCAAGGTGCCTCTTTTTGTTAACATCGGGCATCGGATCCGGGTTGACACCAGAACAGGAGCCTACAGCGAAAAAGCCTAAAGCATATGAAGAACAATAAAATTATACAAGTTCTCGCGGTTCGGCCCTTTTTTTACCTTTTGATATCGGAAATCTTTTCCCAGCTTGCCATCAACATGTTAAATTTTGTTCTTGTGATAGTTGCTTTTACAGTGGCACACTCAAATACGGCGGTTTCCGGGGTTGTTTTTTCTTTCATGCTTCCGTCGCTTTTATTTGGAATTCTTGCGGGTGTAATTGTTGATAAAAGAAACAAAAAAAACGTCTTATTTATGACAAATGTGCTTAGGGGAATTTTAGTTTTTCCACTCGCATTTTTACATACAAACATATTTATTATATACATACTTACGTTTTTCGTGGCTTTTATTACGCAATTTTTTATTCCTGCGGAAACTCCAATAATACCCTTGTTAGTTAGAAAAGACCAACTTCTTTCTGCCAACGCACTTTTTGGCATGGGTATTTATGGTTCGATATTTCTTGCATATGCGCTTTCCGGGCCGGTGCTTATAATTTTTGGCAGAACTAATGTTTTCATCGTTTTTGGACTGCTTTTTTTAATCGGCGCTTTTTTTGCATCGCTGATTAAAGTAAAAGAACCGAAAGCAAACAAAGTTTCGGCAAAAGACGTAATTGAAAATATTAGTCTCACCAAAGAAATAAAAATCGCAGTTTCGATAATGGCAAAAACGAAAGCAATATACAGAGCGCTTTTTCTTTTGACTTTAGCACAGGTAATTATTTTGGTTTTGGCGGTTGTTGGTCCCGGATATGCCCAGCGAGTATTAAGAATAAGAGTCGAGGATTTTCCGTTTCTATTCGTAACGCCGGCGATTATAGGAATGGCCCTGTCTGCAATTTGCATTGGAAGTTTTTTCCATAAAGTCTCAAAGGAAAAACTTACAAGAATTGGGTTAGTGTTACTCGGTTTTTCAATTTTGCTCCTTCCATACGGTTCAAAAGTTGAGTCAAGGGAAATTGTCCAAGCGATAAATTTTTACCTGCCGCATTTTCTAAAAATAAATATACTTCATATTATGATTGTCTTGGCTTTTATAATGGGAGTCGCAAATGCGTTAGTTTTAGTTCCGGCCAATACAGTTTTACAAGAGGAAACTTCGGATGAGTTTCGCGGCAAAGTCTACGGCGCTTTGAGTACTTTAGTAGGATTATTCTCGCTTCTTCCGATAATTTTGGTCGGGAGCTTGGCAGACTTAATAGGAGTTAAGGGTGTTTTGACGGGAATCGGCGTAATTGTTCTTGCCATTGCCGCGTTTCGAATTGTTTTTTACAGAGAAAAATAAAATATGCATTTTCTAATTGTTGTCTTGATAATTTGTTTTTTCATATTTTTATTCAGTCTTTATTTTTTGGCAAACGATGATTTAATAATTATTAAAAAAGACATGCCGATGAATAAAATTTTCAACACGGCATTTCTAACCGCATTTGTTGCCCTTTTTTTTGCCAGAGTTTTTTATGTCGTTCTTTTTCCAAGAGAAGTATTCTTTAGCATCTTAGGGTTTTTGCTTTTCCCTTATTTTCCGGGTCTTTCACTCCTCGGAGGGGTTTTGGGGGGCTCGGTTTTTCTCCTCGTTTATTCCAAGTACCAGAACCTTCCTGTTACCAGAACGCTTGATTTTTTTGCGGTCGCGTTCTTAAGCAGTCTTTCCATAGGTTTTTTTGGAGTTTTTGTTTTAACAGGTAAAAGTTATTTTCCTGTTTTTATTTTTTCCTTCCTTACTTATTTAATACTATTCTTAGTGTTTACTAAGGTTTTTTTACCTGCTTCGTTTAGAGGAAAGATAAAAAATGGAAGCATAGGAAT
This sequence comes from Patescibacteria group bacterium, assembly GCA_023485865.1. Classification (GTDB taxonomy): domain Bacteria; phylum Patescibacteriota; class Microgenomatia; order Levybacterales; family UBA12049; genus JAMCZC01. The sequence goes on from JAMCZC010000022.1 coordinate 7,992, forward strand.
TATGTTTCTAATGTTTTTTTCAGTCATTGCCTTTATATCAAGAATAATCGGAGGATTTAATCTTTTTGTTCCGGAGAGCGCAGTGCTTCTTGGTCTCTTTCTCGTTTCGGCAGCAATTCTTCTTAGGGAAGAAGTGATAGGGAAGAGAGTACGAAAATGAGCCAGATTAAGGTTATCTACGAAGACAGCGATCTTCTGGTTTTAGATAAGCCGGCTGGAATAACTGTTAATCGGTCTGATACTACCAGGGAAGAGGAAACAGTGCAGGATTGGGTTGACGCCAAATTTCCAATTTTCCCCGGCCTCGCCAAGCGAAGCGGGGCGGGCAATTTCCAATTTTCAAAAGATAAGGACTCAGATTTTTATAAAAGAAGCGGAATAGTGCATAGATTAGATAAGGAAACTTCGGGAATTCTGCTTGTTGCTAAAACTCCGGAGGCTTTTGAAAGCCTGCAAAAACAATTTAAAGAAAGAGTAATAAAAAAAACTTACCTTGCTCTTGTTCATGGAAAAGTTGCGCCCGAAACTGGGGAAATAAGCGTTCCCGTTGGAAGGCTTCCCTGGGACAGAAAAAAGTTTGGAGTTTTGGCAGGCGGGCGGGAAGCGGTAACACGCTACCGCGTAATTTCCAATTTCCAATTTCCAATTTCCAATAAAAAAGAAGAGCAGATGAGTCTTTTAGAGCTTTACCCCGAAACCGGCAGAACACACCAAATAAGAGTTCACTTAAAGTATTTTAACCATCCTATATTTGCCGACTTTTTATATGCAGGAAGGAAAATCTCAAGAGACGACAGGAAAATTCTCGGCCGCGTTTTTTTGCACGCTCACAAAATTGCATTCACGCATCCTGTATCCTGTAAGCACATTGTGTTAGAATCCCCATTGCCTGAAGAATTAAAAAAAATAATCAATCAATAAGTGAAATACATTGACACGAGGCCTTAAATGTTATTAGATATTACAGGAGGTGATTTTATGGGAAGCTTTGGAGGTTTTTATAAAGGAGAAAAGAAAAAACCTAAAAAAGATAAGGCGGGAAAAGAGATTACGGTTGGTAGCGCCCCTTCCTTTCAAATGCCCGAAATAGTATCAAAGAAAAAACCCGCCTAATCTTGCCGTTCGCCTTTTCAATTCTATTCGAATACGGCTCACGGAGCGATTTTTAGTCGGGCTCAAGGAAAGACTAATCTTAATGAAACGGAAAAAACAGCAAGGCAAGAGCTTAAAATTTGCTATTATTTTTTTTGCTTTCGTAGTATGTTTGGTTGTAGCGTCAATTGCCATAAAAACCTTAATTTTAATTAAGAACAGCGGCTTTGACGGTCAACACAGATTTAATCTGGGAATTTATCAGGAGGGGCAGGTGTCTGTTATTTCTTTCTCGCCCGAAACTCGCTCTATCTCCGTCCTTAATTTAAAAGGTAAATTAGTAAGTAATAATTTGGGCCAGTATCTTAAACTTCCGATAGACGGAACTTTTAAGACAAGCAATATGATAATAGATAAGAAAAATATTGCTCCAGATATGTCAAAGATTTTTTTTCAATATAGTGATAGAAATACAAACCTAACAATTATCGACGCGTTGAAACTATGGCTTTTTGCCAAAAATATCCCGGCTAATTTTATTTACCAGAGGGATGCTTTCGTAAACGATACTCTTACGATAAATTCTTTCGTTTCGTCTTTTTTTATTGATCCGGCAATATCAAACGAAAAAACAACGATAGAAATTATCAATACAACTCCAGTTTACGGACTCGCGAATAGACTGGCAGTTTTAATTGCCAATACGGGGGGAGATGTAGTTTTAATTTCTTCGTCTGATAATTCTCAAAATAACTCTCAAATTTTATATTCAGGGGATTTAAATTATACAATAAAAAAACTCTCCTTATTTTTAGGAATAAAGCCTATTAAGTCTTCCAAAAGAGATATCTCGGATGTTAAAATAGTTCTTGGTAAAGATATTTTATCAAAACTCAAGTTTTAGTATGTTTTTGCAAATTGTTTTAATACTGATAGTAATTTCAATTATTCTTTCCTTGTGGTCTTTGCGGGGAGCAAATTCAAGGCCCGATACTGATAAATTAAGAAAAAAATTGAATAAAAACAGAGTAATTTTTCAAAGTCATTCTTCTTCTACTTCGGGTTCGTAATCTTCAATATCTTCGTCTTCTTTTTCTGCTTCGGCTCTTTTTCTTAGGCTATTTTTTATCTTTCCGTTTTTGTCAAAAGCAAGCCTTGCGTCGCCGGCGCTTAAAAATGAAGGGTGGTCTTTGTAGCGGGAGGATCTTTTTATCTCCTTAATAAAAATAACAACATGGTGAGGATTCGCGGATTTAATATAGGCGTCATATTTATTGCCGCTTTTTAGAAACTTAATGAGTCTTTTGCCTATGTCGTCGGGTAAAACCCCAATGTATTGTTTTTCGTCAACCAGAACGAAAATCCTCGACCTTTTTATAGAAAGGGAAACGAACTGTCCGGTTCTCAAGGTCTGGATAAGCTTAGGCTGGGCAAGATTAACAAGCTCAATTACCCTTGTTTTACCTGTTTCTTCCAGGAAATTATTACTTATCTGTAAAATTGTACCCTCATTCTTATTCGCAGAGAATGTTTTCTCTTTTAATCTTTTGGCGTTTTTAAGAGCGATTGGGTTTAGGGGATCAAGGCTTAAAACTTTTTGATAGGTATTTTTGGCGTCCTTTGCTTTTCCCGAAATGGCGTAAGCTAAGGCCAAACGGTTTAGCGTATCAATATCCAGGGGGTTTTCATCAAGAAGCTTTTTGTTTAAACTGATAGCGTTTTTCCAGTTACCGGTTAATGCTGTTTGTATTGCTTGTGATTTTAAAGACGTCATTTAGGAGACAAATTCGATTGGAAAATTTTACTACAGATTGATTGCAAAAGTCAAGGTAGAAAAGGTATAATATGGTGTTGGAAGGAATAATTTGCTTGGGTCGCTAACAAGAATTTTCTTGTTCCGTGCGCGATGTAGCTCAAGTTGTTCATAAGCTTGGTTCCCGCTACTCCGGACAGCGAAAATTTTGCAAGCTCCCCGCAAATTAATATAGAGTTTTTTATGAGCGGGCATTCAAAATGGTCATCTATTAAGAGACAAAAAAGCATTAACGATCAAAAGCGCGGTAAAACTTTTACAAAGCTAGCAAATGCCATAACCATTGCCGTAAAACAGGGCGGGGGAATAGCCTTCCCTGATTCTAACTTTAGGCTAAGGCTCGCAATTGATGCCGCAAGGGCCGCGAATATGCCAAAGGACAATATTGAAAGAGCCCTTCGGCGAGCTCAGGGCAAGCAAGCAGAGGATTTTGAAGAAGTAATTTACGAAGGTTTTGCTCCGGGAGGAGTTTCGGTGATAGTAGAGGCGTTTACAGATAATCCGCTTAGGACAACATCCGAAATAAAAAGTATTTTTCATAAAGCGGGAGCAAGCTTTGGACAGCCGGGGTCGGTTTCGTACCAATTTAAACACGTTGGGGAAATAATTATTAAAAAAAATGGTAAATCTTACGATGATATTTTTGCAATTGCGGTTGAAAGCGGAGCAGAGGATTTGGAAGACGCGGGAGATGAAGTGCTTATCTATACCGATTTGCCTGATCTTGCCAAAGTAAAAGACGCTTTAGCTGCACAAGGATTGGAAGTAGTTGAAGCGGGTTTAGTCAGACAGCCTGTTGTAACGACAGCGATTACAGATAAGGAAAAATTCGATAAAATAGAGGCATTTTTAAATACTTTGGAGGAATTGGATGATGTACAAAAAGTATACTCAAATATGGATGTTAGTTTATGATTAATGGCAGAAATAAATCTACACATAAAGGTTTTTCGCGTATCACCCGTAACCGATTGAATAAGTTTAAGATTTTAAACAAAAGACAGCGACTGATAGTTTCGGTAATCCTTCTTTCCCTCGGACTTTTTATTACAGAATATTTTTTAGGTAAATCCGCGCTCTATATAATTATTGGGCTTTCCGTTCTCACAGACATTCTTTTGTTTTTATCCCTGAAGGAGGATTTGCAGGATAACTTTTGGCCCCAAATTTTTATTCTGCCGTTTTTTTACAGCCTTGCTTTCGGACTTTTTTATTTTCTAGTTCCGGTCCGTCTTTTAACAAGAATTATAATGACGTCTTTATATGCCCTCGGACTTTACTCACTTTTTTTGAGCGAAAATATTTTTACCGTTTCGGCAATCCGCACAATAGCGCTTTTATCAAGCGCAAGAACGGTTGTTTTTACCTTAACCCTTTTGTCCTTCTTTTTTCTTGCTAATGTAATTTTCACTTTCCATATAAATGTCGTAATAACCCTACTTTTGATTTTTGGCTTCAGTTTTCCTCTTATACTTAATTCGATTTGGATCTATTCCCTTGAAAGAAAGCTGTCGGCAAATGTTTTGTGGGTTTTCTCGCTGTCGCTTTGTCTTTTCGAAGTTGCCATTCTTTTGTGGTTTTGGCCAAGCAGCCCTACGGTTATAGCGCTTTTCCTAACAGGGATTTTCTACAGCATTGTCGGACTGTCCCAGGCTTGGTTTGAAAAACGGCTTTTTAAAAGTGTAATCGTCGAATACGCCTGGGTTGCTTTGGTTGTATTTATTGTGCTTGTAGTT
>JAMCZC010000028.1 GCA_023485865.1 Patescibacteria group bacterium
AAATATGGACCAGGCGGTCTGGAATACTTTTCACGGACGGATTTTTCAAATAACCGACCCTAACGGAACCAGTATTATTTCGAGACTTGCTTTTCACGCTGATTTTATTTTGATTTTAATTGCTCCAAATCCCAAAACAATCGACTGTAAAAGTAAAAGAGTCTCAGCATTGGCCCAAAGTTTATATAGTGGAGCAATTAAAATCAAAATAAAATCAGCGTGAAAAGCAAGTCTCGAAATAATACTGGTTCCGTTAGGGTCGGTTATTTGAAAAATCCGTCCGTGAAAAGTATTCCAGACCGCCTGGTCCATATTTCCCAAGTCGAAACGCCCGGTATAAAAATTATCGTATTTCAGAAAACTGGCTAAGGTGAAATAGGCAATATAAACAACTACTCCGGTTAATAGAACGAGTTCAAATTTATGAGCAGAAATAAAATTTTCAATTTTACCTAGAACCTTGTTTTTGCTTCTATAAAATAGAAATATAATAAATAAGAATATAATTTCAGACAAAATAAAAATAATTCTTCCGAATATTGCAACGGTTGCTGCCAGGGAGTAATTTATAAAGCGGGATAAGCCAAAAGTTATCGCACCTTCCCTAACTCCCAGTCCCATTGGGGTGATGATTGATAAGTAGCCTATAAGGAGAGAAAATATAAAAATACTGATATACTCAGTTACGTAATACAAATTAATATTGATTATGGAAATCATTGAAAAATAAGTTGCTAAACCAAAAAAGAAAAACGTAGGAATTGAAATTAACAACAGATAAAAATTATCAATCGGCGAAAAACCTGACAGGGAGTTTTTAAATATTTTTAGTTTATTATTGAATATAAAAAGAAAAGAAAGAGCAAAAAATAAAGAAAGAACGGATAAATCAAAAAATGAATTTGCAAATATTGTATGGATAGCAGGGTACGAGAGAACTAAACAGCTTAACACAATTAATTCTGCTTCAATTAAAATTGCATGAAAAATCTTTTTTTTGCTTAGTCCCCTTTCTTTCAATAGATAAGATCTAGACAGAAAAGACCAGATATTTCCGGGTGCGTATCTTTTAATTTCGGAGATTGAAAAAACGAAAAGAGTTTCTTTCAAATTTAACGAAGCACCCTTCTGCTCAATTATTTTTTTCCAAAGAATAGTTCTTAGCAGAAAATAAACAAAAAAACAAAGAATGCCGATAACTAAAAATAAAAGGTTAATATTCTTAATTGAGTTTATAACGGTAAAATAGTTACTGGAAAATATTTTGAAAATAAAAATAAACGAAATTATAGTTATCGGCCATCCGATGAAAAATTTAATTAAGGAAAATAATTTATTCATACTTCAATGTTTTTCAGTATTTCGGATTTACTCATACCTTAACGCGTCTATCGGAGAAAGCTTCGAAGCCCTAATTGCCGGAGCCATTCCAAATATTATGCCGATTGCAACCGAAAAACAAAATGCAAGTAAAACTGACCAAAGCGTTACGCTTGAGACTAGGACTATAGCGATTGCAATAGAAGCAACCATTCCCAGTATAATTCCGACAACACCTCCTGTGACAGAAATCATTACTGCCTCGATTAAAAATTGAAGCAAGATATCTCTTCTTTTCGCCCCTAACGCTTTCCTAATGCCAATTTCTTTAGTTCTTTCTGTTACCGAAACAAGCATGATGTTGGCCACACCTATTCCTCCAACCAATAAAGAAATGGCGGCAATCCCTCCAAGAGCTACGGAAAGCATGCCGGTAATGTTTCCAACGGTTGATGATATTGATTCTGAAGTTTCAACCGAAAATTCATCTTCGCTTAGTCGTTTCAATAATATCTCCTTAGTTTGTTTTCTTACAATTGGTACTAATTCTTTGCTATTGGCGGCAATAATTATTTCTCTTATAGTTGTTGAGCCAAATTGCTGGCGTATTACTTCTATGGGTATATAAACCATATTATCCATATCTATTCCAAACGTTGATCCGATTTTATCTGTGACACCGATAACCGAATAAGTACTGTTACCAATGAAAATTTTCTTACCCAAAGCAGGTTTATCGTTAAATAGTTTTTTAAGAACTGTAGGGCCGATTACAACTACCTTCGAGATTTCCTGTCCTCTTGTGAAAAACGAACCAATTTTAACTTTCGTATTCTGTGCAACCAGGGGGTATTCTGCTGTAGTGCCAATTATAAAAACATTTTTATCTTCAGTATTTTTATATCTAACATTAGCTACTTGCTGAATTGTTGGAGCGACTTTTGCAGTATTGATAAATTTTCGTTTAAGGTTTTTTGCGTCCTGCATGGTAAGTTTTTCTGTCATAGAGCCTGCCATTCCCGCTATGCTATTCATGTTTCCCGGCATTACGTCTATAAGATTAGGGCCGAAAGCTGCAATTTGTTTATTTATATAGCTTTGCAAACCTGTCCCAATGGAAATAAGAACGATTATCGAAAACACGCCGATGATTATTCCAAGAGTTGTTAAAAAGCTTCGCATTTTGTTCCCCCAGATGGCTTTAAGTGATAATGTAAATAATTCTTCTGCGTTCATTTTAGGTTTTAGTTAACCATTTCCCTTTATGGATTAGCATTCCATCTTCAAGTTGGATCAGTTTTTTTGCCTGAACGGCAATATCATGCTCATGGGTGATTAAAATAATGGTTTTGCCTTCATCGTTAAGTCGTTTTAATGTTTTCATTACGTCAGCTCCTGATTTTGTATCCAGGTTTCCTGTCGGTTCATCTGCTAAAATGAGCTCGGGGTCGTTTATTAAGGCTCTGGCAATAGCGACTCTCTGCTGCTGTCCTCCGGACATTTGATTAGGTCTTTTAAAGATGTGGTTTTCAAGGCCGAGCATTGTTAACAGCATGTTTGCTTTTTCAGCTCTTTCATTCTTGCTAATACCTGCATAAAGAGCCGGCAGCATTACATTTTCTAAGGCGGATAATTTTGGCAGTAAATTAAATTGCTGAAAAACAAAACCTATTTCTTTATTTCTTTGGAATGCTTGTTCGTCCTCTTTAAGTTTTGAAACGTCTGTTCCGTTTAGAATATAACTTCCGGATGTGGGACTATCTAAAAGTCCGATAATATGCATTAAAGTTGACTTACCGCTTCCTGATCTTCCGGTAATACCTAAAAAATCGCCTTTTTTTACCAATAGATGGATATCTTTTAAAACCGTTGTTTCCGCTTCACCAACTCCATAGACTTTGGTTATGTCGGTCATTCTTATTATTTCGTCTGCTGCTTTCATTGAAGGTTTAGTTTTTTACAATCGAATTTTGAGGAACCGAACTTGGGTCAACAGCTACGGTGTCCCCTTCTGATAGCCCTGATATTACTTCGGATAAGGTGTCATTTTGCAGACCAATTTTCACTTTTGTTTTTACGTATTTTCCGTTCTGTTTCTTATACACCGTATTGTCATCTAAAACGGCAGATGCGGGAATTGTTAAAACGTTCTCTTTAGTGGCCACTATTATATCTGCGTTTCCAGCCATTCCTACCCTAAACTTAGAATCAACCGGCAGAAAAGATTTTACATAATATGCGTTTCCGCCTGAAGTAGTGGCGTGAGTGATAAAATCAATTTTGTCCACACTTTCGATTAATGTTTTATCCGGAAATGAATCCAAGACTATTTTTACTTTTTGTCCCAAAGTAACCTTGCCTACATCCGCTTGGTCTACCTCAAGCTTGAAAGCCAACGAACTTGGGTCGGTAACGGTAAAAACAGTCAGAGCAGTCACGTTTGCTCCAACCGTATTGATATCTGCTCGGGTTAGGATTCCATCAATGGGAGAATATAGGTTAAAGTTAGAAACTGCCTTTTGGGCGATAACCATATTGTCGTAGGCTTTGTTTTGCGCGGCGTCTAGAGCAGTTCTTTTTACTTTCTGGTCATAACTTTCAGTAGCATTTGTATTTCCGCTGTAATATTGCTCAGATGCTGCCTTTGCGGCAGTAAAATCAGCTTGGGCCTGTCTGAAAGCGGCCCACAAGTTGTCTTTATTCAAAGAAGCAATAAGCTGTCCCTTTTTTACCGTATCCCCAACTTTTACTCCTAAATAATCCAGCGTGCCTCCGGTTTGAAAAGTTAAATTAACAGAATTATCCGAATCTACTTTTCCGGTTACAGAAACTGTTTTAACTAAATTTTCAATTGAGGCGTTTTGGGTTAAGATTGGTTTTTGCGATTTTGGGAAGAGGAAATAGCCTAAAACGATGAGGATAACGATTGCAACCAGAGAGATTTTCTTGTGGCCGAATATTAAAGATTTTACTTGCACTAATAAACTTTTAATTTTCCCCATCAATAAATATCATACAAAATATTTTCACAAATTGGAATAGTAAACTATTTTATAGTATACTATTTTTGAATTTAGGGCCGCTAGCTCAACTGGCAGAGCAATTCCCTCTTAAGGAATAGGTTACAGGTTCGACTCCTGTGCGGCTCACCGAGTCAAACTCGGCTATGCATTTGCCTTCGTAGCTCAACGGATAGAGCAGCGGTCTTCGGAACCGCTGATGGGGGTTCGATTCCTCTCGAAGGCGCATCGGACGAACGGGAGCGGACTGACCCCGATGATAATCGGGGGAAGGAGCTCTCTTGCTTGACAAGCGAAGAGGGGTTCAACTCCCTTCAGGCGCGCAAAACTCTCTTAGGGTTTTATTTTCCTCTTATTTTCCGTATACTGGTAAGATGGTCAAAAAATTGAAACAGCCACTCTTCGTAATTCTTTTTACCGTTTTTTTGGACATGCTGGGGTTTGGGATTTTAATTCCTGTAATTCCGCTGTTACTGGCTGATCCCACCTCTTCATATTATCTTTTGCCAAAATCTTTTAATATCGCGGAAGGATATATTCTGCTCGGGCTTTTAACCGCTATTTTCCCTTTGGGACAATTTTTCTCAACCTCAATTTTGGGAGAGTTTTCGGATAAATTCGGCCGGAAAAAAGTCTTACTTTTTTGTCTTTCCGTTAGGTTTTTTGCTTATTTAATTTTTACTTTAGGAATAATTACCAAAAATATTCCTCTTCTATTTTTATCAAGAATTATTGACGGAGCGGCAAGTGGTAATGTAGCGGTTGCACAAGCAGCTATCGCAGACGTAACCGCTCCTTTGAATCGGGCTAAAAACTTCGGACTGATGGGCGCTGCATTTGGATTAGGTTTTATAATTGGTCCCTTTTTGGGCGGAAAACTATCTGATCCTAACATACTTTCTTGGTTTAGCGCTGTAACGCCTTTTCTTTTTGCAGCGGGACTAGTTTTAGCCAACATTATATCGGTTATCTTCTTTTTCCCAGAAACTTTAAAAGAACTAAAACATCATATAAAAATAAACTGGTCAAAATCAGTAAATAATATATTTCACGCCTACTCGATGGAAAAATTAAGAGTAGTTTTTTTAACAAGTTTTCTTTTCTGGTCGGGTTTTTCTTTTTTTATAACTTTCTTTAGTATATTTTTAATAAAAAAATTTGGTTTTGATAATAAATCTGCCGATTGGCACATTCAGGGAGAAATTTTGGGAGTCAACTCAAGCGTTCAGGCCTTGGCGCAGTCAATTCCGCCTATTTTATCCGGTCTTATTGCGGCAGAATTTTCTCCGGACACACCCCTTCTAGTTGCGGTTTTAGTTATGATTTCGGCCAGTTTGATTTTTCTAATCTTTTATAAACCCGTAACTCATGTTCTCTATCAGGATTCAGCTTAAACATTGTTTAGTCCTATAGTTGACGAATCCGCTGATATTTTATATAATCATCTTATGACTATGCTTGAGGAATATAAAGGAATTGATTTTGAACCTACACTTAATCCCTATCAGCGGGTAACAGATAATATCAACCGAATGTTTGGCGGGGAGCTTCCAGATAATACTCCGCTTAGCTGGATTACTAATTATTTCCGGCAGGATAAGACATTAGATCCTTTAATTGCAAGAAAGTTCAATCGTACTTGGGCAATCATTTTGTCTAGATCGAATTCAAGAGAAAAAAGCATGATTACTAGAACTTTTCACGCTTTGGCAAATACGTCTTTAGAAACAGTAGGAGATTTGCGGAACGTTTCAGAAACAAGACAGGCTTTCTACTACAGATTGGGCTATGGCACATTAGCTTTTTCAAAAGCTTGTCTAGCGCCAAAGCCTCAAGAAAGAGTATCATAGAAATCTTCGCAACCTAAAAGATTTTCGATGAATTTCGGATAAGCCTAGATTTTTAAGCGCTTTTTGGTGAAACTCTGTTCCATAGCCTTTATTTTTGGAAAAATTATAGCCTTTATACTCTTTCCCCAATTTTCTCATCAACTTATCCCTGTAAACCTTTGCGATAATTGAGGAAGCTGCAATGGAAACACTTTTCTGGTCGCCTTTGACTATGAACTCGATATTTTTACTCTTGATTTTCTTTTTTCCGCCGTCTATTAAGAAAAATATTTTTCTTTTTCTGTATTCATTGCTAATTCTTCTTACTAAATTTTCAAAAATAAGCCTATTAGTCTCCCCTATTCCGAACTCATTTATTATCTCTACATCTATTATCTCAACAAATGAAAGAGAATTTTTTAAAATAAGTTTTGATAACTGCTTTCTTTTCTTGTGAGTAAGAAGTTTTGAATCGTTTATTTCCTTAAACCATTTGAACTCTTTGGTAAAACAAACTGCGGATGCAACCAACGGGCCGGCAAATGAACCCCTTCCGACCTCATCCATACCAAAAACCAGATCAACATTTCCTTTCAATAGTTCATTCTCGCGGTCAAATGAGGGTTTCTTGTTCATCGTTTTCTGCCCCGCTATCTATAGCAGCTGAATCTACACCTTTTATTTCGGGCAGATCAGACACTATGGCTTTTAGTTCTCCGTAGAAGTTGATTGTATTAACGTCAAGTTTTTCAATTTGAGCTTCCTGCTTTTTCCATCTTAGTAAGGTTGCCCGTTTTTCCGCGTCAAAACCCGTTCTTAAAGCTTGTATGCCGTCAAAATGGGCTTGCATTCTGTGCTTGAATGAATCGCTTAGCATGTAGTCTCTGATTCTCCCCCATTCTTCTTCGGTTTGAGAGGCGGAAGATTTTATAGATGACATAGAAGTTATTAAAAATCTGACATACCGGCAAATTCCGACTGCATGTTCGTAGGTTGTAATCCAAACGCCGTCTTTCCGGTCAAAATTAGACATTCCTTCCGGCATTATTTGAGATACGATAATTGCTTCACTTGCGCTTATTTTTGCCGCATCATCTTTTAGCTTAACTATCCAGCTATTGCTCCAGGCTTTAGTTCTTTTTGTTTCCCAAAGAATCGAGCCGACAACCCTATCTTTATACTTAATTTTTTGCCAGATGTCTCCGCCTTCTACGCCTTTTGGGACAGGCAGAAATTCATCGTTTGGAAAAGCCGTTTTTAACCTTTGTTCCAAGTCAAGTTCCAAAACCTCCCCTTGCAGTTGTTGGGATCCTTGCTTGCCTTTTCTTTGCGCCTCTTCCAAGGCTTTTTGCATGTCGCTAATCTTTTTTTCAAATTCCAGTTTTTCAAGCCGGGATTTCTGCGAAACCTCCTTTATAGCTTCCTCTTTTATTTTTTTCTCGTTTTTTTCCTGGTCTTTCTTATTTTCTTCCAGTTTTTTCGCTAGCTCTTCTTTTTCTTCCCTTGCTTTGGTAAGTTCTTTCTGAGCCTCATCTTTAAACTTTTTTGCCGCTTCCGCAAGAGTGTGTATTTTTACTTTCTCTATTTCTTCCTTAGCCTTGGCTTTTTCTTCATTTCTGACCTTTTCTTCAAACTCGTGTTTTAAAGCCTGTGAAATTTCTATTTTTATACCGCAATTTGGACAAATTATGTCAGTCATAACTTACATATAATAACCTTACAAATTATTTATTGCAATATCTTTTTGGCGCTTACAATTGACAGCCGTATACTCATCTGGTAGCATTTATTACTACCAGCCTATGAAGTCCCTATTAAGAAATACCCTTATTAATTCTCTGTCGCTTTTTATCTTAGCCCAAATTGTGCCCGGATTAACCGTTCACGGCGGTTTCATTACTTATATTGTGGGGGGATTTGCTTTGTCTTTGCTTTTCTTAATCGTAAAACCTGTTTTAAACCTCATCTCCCTGCCTCTTAATTTGGTCACTTTAGGGTTATTTTCCTTCTTAACCAACGCGATAATCTTCTACCTGCTTACGGTTTTTGTTACCGGCATTTCAATTACTTCGTTTACTTTTTCAGGATTTTCTTTTTCGGGATTTATAGCCCCGAAAATATTCTTTAACACATTTTTTGCATTTATCATAGTCGCTCTGCTACAATCCGTTATTGTTAATTTCCTATCATGGTTAATAAAAAAATAGTTTGTTTGGGCGGAGGGGTTGGTACGGCAAACCTTTTATCCGGAATTAAGGATTATTTTTCGGATATAAATGCCATTGTCTCAATGGCAGATGATGGCGGTTCTGCAGGCAGACTGCGAAGGTATTACAAAATTCCCCCAACCGGAGATATTGTAAACTGCATGATTGCGTTGTCAAACTCGGATAAGGTTATGCTTGATCTTCTAAAATTCAGATTCCCCGGAGAAAGATACGGGCCCGACAATATTTTACCCGGACAAAAAATAGCAAATCTTATGTTTGCCGCATTAATTCTAAATAATAAAAATCTGAATGAGGCAATAGCAAAGATGAAAGAGATTTTTCAGGTTAGCGCCAGTATATACCCGTCTACTCTATCCAGCGTATCCCTAAGTGCTAAAACCTCAACCGGTCACATAGTAAGAAGAGAAGAAAATATAGATCTTGGAAACTTTAAAGGTAAAATAAAACAGCTTTACATACACCCAAAAAATCCAAGAGTAGACGGACGGGTCCTCGACGCTATAAAAAATGCCGATGTTATCGTAGCCGGTCCGGGAGATCTTTATACCACCATACTTCCTGTTCTTATAGTGCCGGCAATTACACAGGAAATTAAAAAATCAAAAGCAAAAAAAACATTCGTGGTAAATGTAGCGAATAAATTTTTTGAAACACCAAACTATTCAGTTTCTGATTTTATATCGGCTATAAAAAAACATTGCGGCTTCCAGCCCTTTGACACCTTTCTTATAAACAACAATACTTCATATTCAATACCCGAAGAATTTAAGGACCAATATTCCATAGCGCCATTAAGACGCGGTAAAGAAAATAATGTGAATTGCGTTTACGAAGATTTGATTAATGAGGATTTTCCAATTTACCATAGTCCTAAGAAGCTTGCAAAAGCGGTCGTCGAAAATATATAATTAGACAATGATTTTTAACCTATTGGAAATTATCGTAGCAGTACTATTAATAGTTGTAATACTTTTGCAAATGCAGGGAAGCGGTCTGTCTGGAGCTTTTGGCGGAAGCGGAGAATTTTTTAGAAGTAAAAGAAGCATGGAAAAACTACTAATGTGGTCTACGGTAGTTCTGGCTATTTTCTTTGGGCTTTTCTCGATAATACTTCTTATAGTCCACTAAGCTGATATGATTTTACTGGGGAAACGAAGACTTATATTCTGGCTTTTCAGGGCGTACCTGAAAAAATGGAGAAAAACAATTCTTGCATCTTTTGTTTTTGGTTTATTGGTTTTTACCGCTTTTTATCTTGGGTGGGGCGTAATAGTTCCGGAACTACCCTTTAATCAGCGTATGGTAGTAGGCATGGTTGGTTCTTACAATACAGACAATATTCCCGTTGAGGTTTTACGTAAAGCATCAAGCGGCTTAACCTTAATCGATAAAGACGGAAAGCCAAAACCCGGCATAGCCCTAAGCTGGGACATTAAAGATAACGGTAAAACTTACATTTTTTATCTTAAGCACAATATTTACTATTCAGACGGAGAAAACCTCACTTCGTCTTCTATTAACTATAATTTCTTAGATGTAAAAGTTGAAACGCCTCAAAAATACACGATTGTTTTTAAGCTAAAAGATAATTACTCCCCGTTTTTGGTGACCGTTTCCCAGCCCGTTTTCAAGAAGGGCTTAATTGGAGTCGGAGAATATAAAATATCATCAGTAGATGTAAGCGGCAGTTTTGTTAATTCAATCACTCTTGTTTCCAATAAAGTAAAAAATAAAACTTTGACTTTTCAATTTTATCCAACTCAAAATGCCTTAAAAAATGCTTTTGTAATAGGAGATATAGATAAGACTGTCGGCCTGGAAGATGTAAATTTTAACAATACCAGTTTTTATGCATTCCGCAATGCCAGCGTTACCAAATCAATTGATTACGGACACCTTGTAACCTTGTTTTATAATACACAGGATAGAACTCTGTCGGATAAAAGACTAAGGGAGGCTTTGTCTTATGCTGTTCCGGATTCATTTTCGGAAGGCAAAAGAAGTTACGTGCCCTACCCCCCGGATATGTGGACATATCAAACGTTTGATTATCAGAAGGATTACACTCACGCAAAATTATTGCTGTCTCAATCTCAAAGCGCGTCGGAAGGTGCAAATATGGAAATTACCTTACAAGCGCTTCCTCAATACGAGAAGGTTGCCAAAGAAATAGCTAAGTCTTGGCAAAACATAGGAGTAAATACAAAAATTAAAATTATTCAAACTCTGCCGGTTAATTTTCAGGTCTTCCTCGGTGATTTTAGAGTCCCGAAAGATCCGGATCAATACACTCTTTGGCATTCCGGGCAAATGAATAACATAACCAATTATAAAAGCTTAAGGATAGATAAGCTTTTGGAAGACGGCAGGCAAACGGTTGACGTTTCAAGCAGGATAAAAATCTATTCTGATTTTCAAAAGTATCTTCTCGATGATGCTCCGGCAACTTTCTTATATTTCCCTAACTTGTATACCGTAACCAGAAACTCAGCGGTTCAATTATAACTTCTCTTTAATCTTAATTTTCTGTGGTATGTTATTGCAAATCTATGAGCCTCGTCTCGTATCCTCATTACAAGGTGTAGTTGTTTTGTACTTCTGGGAAGTTTTATTTCTCTAAAATCCGAGGTGATTATAATTTCCTCTTGTTTTGCCAGTCCTACGACAGGAATTTTTAAACCATTTTGCTTCAAAACTTTCAAAGCGGATGAGACTTGTCCTTTGCCTCCGTCAACGATAATCAAATCGGGCCTGTCCCATTCCTTATGCTTTAACCTTCTTCCTATAACCTCCTCCATCATCGCAAAATCGTTAGGGAGCCCATTATAGGCTCCTCTAATTTTGAATTTTCTGTAAAGTGAGGATTCCTTTTCTCCGTTAATAAATACGACCATCGACCCAACCGCGTTTTTTCCGGAGGTGTTTGAAATATCATAACATTCAATTCTCTCGAGCTTTTTTACATTCACCTTCTTACTGTTTAGTTCATTCTTCAAGAAAGACAGCTCCTGGCTTCTTATGTCCTCTCTAAGGTTAGGATTTTTTTCGTATTCGAAGGGTTTATAAAACTTACTTGTTACAAGGTTTATTGCATCTATTTTGCTTTGAATTATCAAGGCTTTTTCAAATTCTTGCTTTTTGCTTAAAGAATTTCTTTCTTTTTCCAAATCTCTGATTACGCTTTTTGTTTTGCCATTTAGGAATTTAATAATATGCTTTATCGTTTTTTTATATTCCTTGTCATTTAAAACACCGGGGCAGGGGCAAAGACCAATGTGGTAATAAAAACAAGTTTTATGGGGATGGTTTGCTACAGACTGAAAAGGGAAGATTCTTCTTATTGTTTTTAAAACCAGACGCATGGCGCCAGAGTTTGGAAATGGCCCAAAATACAGAGAACGAGTGTCGTCAGGACGTCTTGCGACTAAAACTTTTGGATACTTGTCTTTTATGGTAACTCTAATAAGAGGATAAGCTTTGCCGTCGGTTAATTTTATGT
>JAMCZC010000009.1 GCA_023485865.1 Patescibacteria group bacterium
TTCTTTTCAGACCTCAAGTACGGCATCATTCCTGACAAGATCGTCTTTCCCGCAACAATTATAAGCTTGACATACGCATTTATCATTTATCATTTATCATTTATCATTTATTTAGCTTCAGGAATTGGTTCATTTATATTTTTCCTCCTACTTTTTCTCGCCACCAGGGGGAAGGGCATGGGCTTTGGAGACGTCAAACTCTCGTTTTTATTAGGATTAGTATTAGGTTTTCCGAAAATTATTTTAGCTTTGTATTTAGCTTTCTTGACAGGAGCAATATCGGGTATCATACTAATTCTATGGAGAAAAAAAAGGTCCTTAAAAGAAACAATTCCCTTCGGTCCTTTTTTAACAATTGGGGCTTTAATAGCTCTTTTTTGGGGAGAATTCATTTATTCTTACGTTTTAACACTTCTCGGAATATAAAAATAGATTGCTTCATTGCTAAATTGCTATATTGTTATGAAAACTAAGTTCAACAATTCAACCCGCCAGCCGGCGAGGCAGGCAATTCAACAATTCAACAATAGCGGGTTTACTTTAATAGAGCTTCTGGTAGTAGTTGTTATGCTTTCTGCCTTAGTAACAATGTTAATAATAACTATTAATCCGATAAAACAGCTTCAGAAAGCAAAAGACGCACGGCGTCAGCATGATTTGCTCCAGATAAGAAATGCGTTGGACTCTTATTTTAACGACCTCAACTGTTATCCGGCTACGCTCACAATCGGCGGACAATTCAATAAAGGCGCAACTGTCTATATGCAAAAAACTCCTCAGGATCCCGATTACGCAAACGGCAGCGCTTCTTATGCATATGAAGTAGATAATACGAGCTCTTGTTCGCAGTGGAATGTGCTTTATGCTAAACTGTCTAATTCCCAAAACCTTCAGGTATCCTGTTCGCTTTCGCAAATGAAAGACAGCAACGGCAATGCCTGTGTTCCTACCAATTATCAAGCATTGGGATATAATTACTGTGTACTTTCGGGGAAAGTAAATTGCGACTTTATTTCGTCAAATCCCCTGCCTAGCCCTGTTTTGCCCTCGTCAACTCCGACACCGACTCCTACTCCTACTCCTACATCAACATCAGCACCGACTCCTACTTCCACGCCTACATCCACACCGACACCTACAGCCACACCGACTCCGACACCCCCTCCGTTTAATTGCAGCCCTAATTATTTTGCAGTCAGCGTCGGACTCTGTAACAGCGTAACATCAAACCAGTGCACAATATACGGAGGTTCGTTAACCTGCTATTCAGGACCGGGAGCTACAGTATGCAGCGGTAACTTATGTACACAATAAGAATAATTAAAAGAATTTCAAATCAGAGCAGGGGTTTTACCCTGGTAGAGCTAATAGTTACTGTAGGCATATTGTCGATCCTCGCGCTTGCGGGGCTTACCGCTGTTAATCCTATTGCTCAATTTCAAAAGGCAAACGACGCCAGGAGAAAGGCAGACTTTTCCCAGATACAAAAAGCTTTGGAAACTTATTACCAGGATAACGGAAAATACCCAAGCTCTTCGATTACTAATCCCTTATATCGAATTACGATTCCTAGTCAGCTAGGAACAACTACTGTTGATTGGGGAACTAGCTGGCAGCCCTATATGAATCTTTTACCCAAAGATCCTTCAGGATCCAAGTATTATGTTTATTACTCTACTGGACAATCTTATTATCTCTATGCTAGTCTGGATAGAGGGAGTGGGGACCCGCAAAGTTGTCAAAACTTAAACGCCAACGGAGAATGTTTAAATGTTCCGGCGGCAAATTTATGCGGAACAGGAGTAAAGTGTAATTTTGGTGTAACCAGTCCGAACGTAAGTCCATGAAAATAAAAATTTTCGATAAAAAGGGTTTTACATTAGTTGAACTTTTAATTGTTGTTGCAATTATTGGGGTTTTGGCAACTCTATTAATGGTAAATTTTGTGGGGGTCAGGCAAAGAGCAAGAGATGCGCAAAGGAAATCAGACTTAAGACAGATACAGTCCGCGCTGGAAATATACAGAGCCGATAACAGCGCTTATCCTTTAACCGTATCGGGTTTAAACTCGGGTTGTCCGGCCTCTTTTACTTATAACGGAACAACCTATATGCAAAAAGTTCCTTGTGATCCATTGGGAACAAGCTATAGCTTTTCTTCTACGGGGACGACTTATTCTATAATTGCTTGCTTGGAAAATGCAAATGATAATCAAAAAGATGCGGCAAATGTATCTCCGTGCAATGGCACAAGCAACTGGTCTTATACCGTGCAAAACCCATAAAAAACATTGCTATCTTGCCATGAAAACTAGGTTCAACAATACAACAATACAACAATACAACAATAAAGGTTTTACCCTGCTTGAGCTAGTAATAGTATTTTCCGTTATTTCCATTTTATCCACAGTCGGCATTGCTTCATTTGTTGGTTACAGCAGAGCCCAGTCGCTTCAAAGCGCGGCCTCGAGCTTGGAATCAACTTTAAATTTGGGAAAATCGCATGCAAATTCCCAAGTAAAACCGAGCCTTTGTTCCACAGAGACCTTAAGCGGATATCAGGTAGACATTCTTTCCGACACAACATACAGCTTAAGCGTTGTATGTCTTGGGGCACATACTATCCTAACTACAACCCTGCCCGACAATGGAAACATTAAATTTAACCTTGGTGCCGGACAAACAACCACCACTTCAGTATTCTTTCCTGTAATTACAAGCGGTGTTAAGGGTGCCGGAGCCATAGTTTTAACCGGATACGGTCAGACGAAAACTGTAACAGTAGATAGAGTTGGAAATGTTAAATAACAGCAAAGAAAAAGGCCAAACATTAATAGAAGCTTTAGTTGCTTTGGGAGCTGCCGTTCTTGTTTTGTCTGCCATAACCGTGGCGGTTATTTCGGCTGTTAACAATGCTCAATATGCAAAAAATCAAAATTTAGCAACTCAATACGCCCAGCAGGGGGTAGAAGTTATGCGCAAGATCAGTCAGTCTGATTGGGGAACGTTTTCTTTGTACAACGCCAGGAGATACTGCCTTGCCCAAAACGATACTGTCCCCTGTCCCCTTGGTTCATCAATTGGTTCCTGCAGTCAGGGTTCAATAAATTCCTGCGGCCAAAATTACGGAAATTTTGTGCGTGAAGTGGATATTGCCCAAGGTTCTCAAGTGTCTTGTTCCAGTGGAAGCATTGGGATTACTGTAATTGTTTCTTGGGCTGACGGCGGATGTACGGATTTAACGAATACCTATTGCCATAATGTTAAACTTAATTCTTGTCTGTCAAATCATAATTCTGCGGTTTCCGCACCATGAAAAAAGTAATTAAAAATTTAAAATTTAAAATTAAAAATTCCGGCAGAGGGTATACACTGGTAGAGCTTTTGGCGGTTATGTCAATTGTAATTGTCGTCGGGGTTATAGCGGCGGGAATTTTAACCTCTTCTTTACGCGGAGGAAGTAAGTCTAATGTTTTAGATAATGTTAGACAAAACGGTAACTTCGCGATTACTCAAATTTCAAAAATGATAAGTTATTCCCAGAATTTTAACGGAATAAGTACAGACGGGACTTTTTATAGGACTAATTGCACTCAAATTATTCCGCCCTCTCCTTCGCCTACTCCTACGCCTGTTGTTTATAAATTCATAAAAATTACTTCTTTTGACGGCGGTCAAACAATTTTTTCCTGCAATAATTCGACTATCGCCTCAAATGGCGCATCTCTTATAGACACGTCAAGCGTTTCCGTAGTTTTGTGCTCTTTTAGTTGTACGCAGGATAATTTTGGTCAAGCTCCGACCATAGGAATAAATTTAACTTTATCGAAAAATAATCCAAATAATTTTGCTGAAAAAGGAGCAATTGTTCCATTCCAGACTTCGGTTACAATAAGGAACAATAATCTCTAGCTTAGTTGAGGTAGCCCGGGGTTGACAGGAGACTATGTGCTTGCTACTCTATATTTGTAGTCTTTTTCTATGAAAAAAACTAGCTACTTTTATAGGTTGAATTATCAAAACGGACAAGCTCTCTTAATTGTTGTTCTGATAATGGTTATAGCCCTAACCGTAGGATTATCAATAGCTTCAAAAAGCATTACGAGTTTTCGAAATTCAACCGATACTGCAAGTTCTCAAAAAGCGCTTTTTGCGGCAGAAGCCGGAATAGAACAGGCTCTTAAATCAAATACTTCAATTCCCATTACTTCTATTTCACAGGACGTGAAGTATTCAACCGCCGTATCTTCGGTTGCCGGACAGACGTTCTTACTAAACGGGGGAAATCCAATTTTACAAGACAGCGGGACCGATCTTTGGTTAACTTATTATGCTAGTGTTTCGGCAAATCTTTATCAACCCCCGTATTACCCGAGCTCTGGTAGTTTTACTGTATATTGGGGTGATTCCAGCGGAGGCTGTAACAATGCTGCATTGGAAGTAGTTATTCTAGCCGGAACAAAAAATAACCCTGTTTTATCAAGATACGCTTTTGACCCCTGTCAGACAAGGAGCGGTCAAAATGGCTTTACGTTCATTAATTTATCCCAAGGGTCTGTTGCGGGAAAGACGTTTTACTATCAAGCAACAATACCGGTTGGGAACGGAGGAGTATCAGGCGGCGGAGGCCTTATATCAAGAATTGTCCCTATTTACACGAGTGCTGTAATGGGAGTAAATGGAACAAGCAATTTCCCCCCGCAGGGTTCTGTCATAACCTCTGTAGGGACATCCGGAACCACGCAGCGCAAAGTAAATGTTTTCCAGGGCTACCCTGAAATACCCGCCGAATATTACCTATACAATCTATTTGTACCGTAAGCTTTAAATCGAAATGAACAAAAAACCCTTTGGTCTTGATATAGGCGCAACCACAATAAAAATTGTTTTTCTTGAGGGACAAAAGGGAGGTTATATTTATAAATCTTCGTTAATTGCGCCTTCTTCTCCTAAGGGAATGCTGTCAGAGTCCCCTCTTGATGAGGAGGAAATGGCGCAAGCGATACAAAAAGCCGTTAATGACGCAAATATCAGCTCGAAATACGTAAACGTTGCCTTGGCGGAAAATCAAGTTTACACCAAGGTTTTGGAAATGCCCGTTCTTTCCGACAGGGAACTCGCATCTGCTATTTATTGGGAAGCAGAGCAGTACATACCTGTTCCTTTGACGAACGTTACTTTAACGTGGAACGTGTTAAAAAGACCCGAGCATCCTGTTTCGGCGGATAAAATGCAGGTTTTGATGGTTGGCGCGCCGACAATGTTAATTAAAAAATATCAAAAAATTCTTCTGATGGCGGGTCTTACTGTTAATTCAATGGAAACCGAAATACTTTCCACGATAAGAGCGCTTGTTTTAGGAGAAGCTTTTCCCCCGACTCTTATAATTAGCATCGGTGCCGTAAGCACCTCCTTTGCCATTGTTAGAAATGGCGTAATGGTTTTTACTTATTCGATGTCTATTGGCGGAGCAGCAATCAACAGAGCCATCGCTACGGATTTTGGATTGACTTCGGTTCAAGCCGAAGAGTACAAAAAAGTTTATGGGGTTTCGGGCAAAAGCTTAGGAGGAAAGATAGGCCAGGCAACAGAACCCATACTTAACTCCATTCTTTCGGAGGCTAAAAAATCTCTCGCATTCTATGCTCAAAAATATAAAGACGAATCCCCTATAAGGCAAATCCTGCTTTCCGGAGGTACCGCAAAGCTTCCGGGAATTGAAATATTTTTTGCCAATAATTCAGGCATCGAAACAGCAATAGCGAATCCCTGGAAAGTTCTTTCTTCACAAGCTATTCCAAAGGAAGTCTTAGATAACGCTTCGGACTACACAATAGCCGTAGGTCTTGCGATGAGAAATTATGAGTAACGATATTAACCTGGTTTCTAACAAAGACGAAGCTTCTTTAAAGGAAAAAAGACGATTAAAACAAGTCAGGATGATAGCGGTTGTTAGTCTTGTTGTGACTGCCCTGGTCTCTGTTTTAATTTTTATTATTAACAGTCAAACTTCTTTATCTTCAATAAAGAAAGATGAAGACTCAACTCTTTCCAACATATCATATTTAAATAAAAAAGCCGCAAAGCTTGCCATCGTAAACGAGAGATTAAAAAACATTTCGGATATTTTGCAAAAAAGAAAAAATTACACAAACGCAATTAATACCCTGCTGCAGCTTATGCCTCCGGACGTCTATACCGCTACGCTTGAATTAGATAAAAATGACGTTTTTTTGGTCGCGAATTCAAACTCCCTGTTATCTATAGATAAATTTCTAAACGGCATTATTGATCTTTCTTCCAAGAAACAGGTAATAGGCAGTGTGACGGTAGAAAGTTTATCTGTCAATGCAAAAACCGGAAATTATTCAATTTCTATTAAGTCAAAACTATTATGAAAAAAAAAGTTAATATCGATTCGACAACTTTCTGGTTTTTATACGGCAGGTATAGGGAATATCTTTTACCGGTTGGTGTAATTTTTGCTTGCATTTTACTTTTTCTTTTTCTGATTATCCCTCAATTTCAAAACTTTTTAGACACTCAGGAACAGGCGAAAGTAGAAGTTAATAAACTGCTTGTTTTAAAAAGTAATCTGAACTTACTTACTAATATGGACGAATCCCAAACGGATTACCAGCTTCAAATCGCATCGACGACTCTTCCTCCCAATAAAGATTTCTCTGGCATCCTGGATGGTATTTCTGTTGCGGCAAATAAAGCCGGTGTTTTTTTGGGAGATTACGAATTCCAGGTAGGAGATATTAGTAAGCCTTCTTTAAGCATTCAATCTTTTCCCTTCCTTCAGCTAACGCTTACAATTAACGGAGGAGTAAGTGGGGTAACAAAATTTATGACAGAACTTTATAAAACAGTTCCCCTGTCCGAAGTAACAGCCGTAAAAGTCACTAATACAAACTCCGAGATTACCGTTATTTTTTACTACAGGCCTTTTCCGCCGCTTGGATTTAATAACAGCGCACCGATAAGCCCCGTATCTTCCCAAGGGCTATCAACCATTAGTACTCTTTCTTTGTGGAATAATGCGGTAAGAGTTAATCAGCCCGTTTTACAAGCGCCCCAAGCTTCTTCTTCGGGCAGAACAAACCCAAACCCGTTTTAGTTATTTGATTAAATCGGGGCGAAGCTTAGAAGTAATATCTAAAGCTTTCTTTTTTCGCCAATCCTCTATTTGCTTATGATTTCCGGAAAGAAGTATTTTGGGAACGGATAAGCTGTAGTATTTTTGAGGTTTTGTGTATTGAGGATATTCAAGAAAAGGCGAAAAGGATTCAAAATCGGCAGAGCCAATTCTAATGACTCCCTTTATAAGCCTTGCAACGGCGTCTGTGATTAGCATTGCGGGAATTTCTCCGCCTGTTAAAATAAAATCTCCTATAGAAATTTCTTCGTCGACAAAATTTTTAATTCTTTCGTCAAATCCCTCATAGTGTCCGCAGATTATTATTAAATGCTTTAATTTCGATAAACCTTGCGCTTTTTTTTGGTTAAATGTTTCTCCATGAGCTCCAAGAAGGATAACTTTTTGTTCGTTTTTTTTAAATTTCTTGTCTTTTGTTTTTTCTATTGCTTTGGCTACTACGTCAACCCTAAAAATCATCCCGTTTCCACCGCCATAAGGGGTATCGTCAACCAATTTATGTTTTCCCAGTCCGAAATCCCTAATGTTTACATATTCAATAATCAAAAGTTTTTTTTCCTTAGCTCTTTTAATAATGGAAGCGTCAAAAGGGCCCTTAAACATTTCCGGGAAAAGTGTAAGAATAGAAATTTTCATAGGTTAAGTTTAAATAAATTTTAAACTTGTTATTGCGGATTTTCAGAAAGCGATATGTAAATCTTTTTACCTTGTTTAATTGCCGGAATTTTAACTACGTTCCTGATGGCTTTAATAACCTTGCCGTTTTTTCCGATAATTTTTCCCATGTCCTCTTTCGCAACGGTAATGGTAAAATTTACTACCCCATCGGCCTCTTCCTCGGAGATTTCAACTTTCTCTGGGTTATCAACAATAGAGGAAATGATATAAGATAAGGCTTTTTTCATAAGTTTATTCAAGCAATTTTGAAACTGTAAGGCTCGGCTGTGCCCCTTTTGAAAGCCAATACTGATAACGGGCTTTATTTATTTGTTTTTTTCCGTTTTTCCCTTTTTCAAAAAAGCCGAGTGTTTCAATGGCAGCGCCGTCCCGCCTACTTCGTTTTTCCTTTACAACTACGCGAAATTTTCTTTCTCCTCTTTTTCCGGTTCTTGATAGTCTAATTACTACTGACATATTCGTATTTTATCATTATTCGGGATTATTCTCAATCCCGTTTAAGCTGGCGTTAATACTTCTTAGGAGCCTAAAGCGATTAGCGCCTCTTTTGCGGCGTTTTCTTCAGCTTCTTGCTTTGACTTGCCTTCTCCTTTTCCCAACAAAATTTTACCTACGTAAGCCCCAACCGTAAAAGTTTTAGCGTGAGCCGGACCACGCTCATTTACTACCTTGTAGGAAGGAGAGGTTTGTTTTTGCGACTGAACCCTTTCCTGCAAAAGACTTTTAGGGTCTTTAAAAGTTTTGCTCTTAACATAAGAGTCCGCTTTAGGAAGCAAAATTTGATTTAAAAAATCTGAAACCTGGCTAATTCCCTGGTCCAAGAATAATGCTCCGACAAACGCTTCAAAACTATTAGCGAGAAGACTTTGATTTTGTCTGCCTCTTGATTCTTCCTCTCCCCGTGAAAGCTTTAAGTAATTTCCAAAATCAAGTTCTTTAGCGCACCCTGCCAAGCTTTTTGTGTTAACAAGCAGCGATCTAAGATTGGTTAGTATCCCTTCGTCAAAGTTTGGGTATTTAATATAGAGACTTTGTGACACAACAAAAGAAATGATACTATCGCCTAAAAATTCCAGGCGTTCGTTGGAAGCTAACTTTTGCTTTGTCTCATTAAGATAGGACCTATGCACGAATGATTGTTCAAAAAGCTTCGTATTTTTAAATTTAGGAAGATTAATCATACTTTAATAATATTTCCCAACACCCCGTTTATGAATGAGGGGCTTGTTTCTCCCCCGTATTCTTTCGCAAGTTCAACGGCCTCGTCAATTATTACTTTCGGCGGCTCTTTCTTTACTATTAACAACTCGTAAACCGCAAGTCTTAGTATTGCCAAATCGGCTCTATTGATTTTGGCTATCGGAAATTCGGGTGCCGATTTCTCTATAGCTTTATCTATTAATACAAGATGGGAAAGAATAATTTTAGTTTCGGGCAAGACTCTTTGCTTATGAAACTCAATTTTAAAAAGATCCTCTACCAATTTTTCTCTATTTTTGTGCCGCGGGTCAAGAGGGTTTTTCATGCCGTATTTTTATCTGCATTTCCGCCAGAGACGGATTTCGCTTTCGCCGAGTCTGACTCGGCTTCGCTCAACTTTTTCTTCTTTGCCATATCAATAACTTCTCTGCCCTTGTAAAAGCCACAAGTTTTGCAAATTGTATGTGATAAGACGGGAGCTTGGCAATTTGAACAAAGCACAGTTTTCCTAACGCTTAGTTTAATTGCGGCCCTTCTTTTGCCTTGCCTTTGTCGTGAATGTCTTTTTTTCGGTTCTTGCGGCATAATAGTAAAACTAAATCTAAAAAATAAAATATCAAATATTTTTAGTCAATTTTGACTTTTGACATTTGAGTTTTGAATTATTGCTCTATTTTACTTTATTTTTGAGCTTACTGCAAGGCTTTAGCTAATCGGGGGAGACGGTTTTATTGTTGATTTCTTTTATTTTGCCGACCAAAACAGGATATTTGGGAAGTTCGTTAAATATTTTATTTGCTTCACATTTTGTTTTTTCTATTAAATTTAAGTCCGAAAAATCGGCGACTTTTAACATACTTCTCCCGTGCTGGGCTGTTCCGTACAAATCCCCTGCTCCTCTTAATTTGAGATCTAATTCCGCAAGCTCCGCTCCTATATGTATGCTTTCCATAGATTTGAGTCTTTTTAATGTTGCATAATTCTTGCTGTCAGTAAAAAGCAAACAGTAGGATTGCTTATCTCCCCTGCCCACTCGTCCTCTTAGCTGATGAAGCTGCGCAAGTCCGAAGCGTTCGGATGCTTCAATCATAATAATCGTCGCGTTTGGTATATCAATTCCCACCTCAACAACCGGGGTTGCAACCAAAATGTCTGTTTTTTTGTTTTTAAAATTCATAAGAACAGTTTCTTTTTCTTTGCTTTTTAATTTGCCGTGCAAAAGCCCTAATTTTAGTTTCGGAAAAACTTTTTTTAAATTTTCAAATTCTTTGGCCGCCGCTTTAACCGTAACCATTGTTTCTGATTCTTCGATAAAAGGACAAATTATAAACGCCTGACTTTGATGTTTACTTATTTCTTTTTCTATCCACTCGTAAGCTCCAGTTCTTTTTTCCGGAGGCACAAGCCAAGTCTTTACCTTCTTTCTGCCTATTGGCATTTCATCAAGTAAAGATAGATCCAAATCTCCATAAATAGTCAAAGCAACTGTTCTTGGAATTGGGGTTGCGGTCATTGTCAGAAGATGGGGGTTTCTGCCTTTGCTTCTGATGATCGCCCTTTGTTCCACCCCAAATCTTTGCTGCTCGTCAATAACAACTAAGCCAAGGTTTTCAAATTTCACCTTGTTATATATCAATGTGTGAGTTCCTACTGCTATATCAAATGATTTTTGATTTCTGATTTTTGATTTCTGATTCTTTTCTGTAATCTTTAATCTGTAATCTTTAATCTTTGGGGGTTTTGTTCCAGAAGTAAATAGTTGAACATTTACGCCAAGCGGACCAAGGAGTTTTTGAATAGTTCGATAATGTTGCTGTGCTAATATCTCCGTTGGAGCCATTAAAACCGACTGGAAGCCGTTTAAAAACGCAACGTACATTGCAATTGCGGCTACAACTGTTTTTCCGCTCCCTACCTCTCCCTCTAAAAGTCTGTTCATTGGTCTTTCTCTTTCCAAGTCGGCCAATATTTCTTTTACGGCTTTTTTTTGGGCGTTTGTCAGCTCAAACGGTAGCTTTTTCAAAAATTCATCAATTTTTTTATCAAATGCGGTAATTAAAAATGAATACCCTAACGAAGCGCTTTCCCATTCTTTTTTTCTTGCCAGCGTTGATAGCTGTAAAATAAACAATTCTTCAAAAGCCAATCTTTGTTTTGCTTTTTCGGCCTGTTCAAGATTTTGCGGAAAATGAATTGCTTGCAAAGCATCGTTTAAATTCATTAATTGGTTTTCCTCAATTAAACTTTCCGGTAAATATTCTTGTATGAGCTCTTTTTCATCCAAAATTTTATAAACTTGCCGTCTTAGCCACTTCGATGAAATACCTTTTGTTTCGGGATATACGGGAACCAATCTTCCGGTGTGAATAGTCTCGTTATTAAAAATAATTTCATAATCGGGAGAAACAAATGTGAATTTATTCCTATCAAGTTCTACTTTGCCCGAAAGCGAAATCAAATCACCTTTTTTCATAACTCTCGTTAAAAATGCTTGGTTAAACCACAAAACTTCAATATTTCCCGTGTCGTCTTTTACGATTGCTTTTTGTAAGGATTTCCATTTTCTGGTGTATTGATTTGCTATTTTTTCTATAGTTCCTTTTATGGTTACGGTTTCACCCGCTTGAACATTGCCAATTTTGGAAATAAGAGAATAGTCGTCGTATCTAAAAGGAATATGGAATAAAAAATCTCCTAAATTTCTGATGCCTAGTTTTTCGAGCCTTGACCCATACATTTTATAGGCCCGTGAGGCATCTCTAACAGGTGTTTGCAAGTTCATCCCGTTAGAAAA
>JAMCZC010000035.1 GCA_023485865.1 Patescibacteria group bacterium
GAGTTAATATTAAGCGTTGTTCCTGCATTTACCGCTAAATTGTTATTAATAGTATTTGTTCCTCCGTTTGAAAAAGTCGCGGTTCCTGCAATTCCTACTGTTAGGTTATAAAATGTAATTGCTCCGGTTGTTCCTCCTCCAATGGTAGATCCGTTTACAGTTACTGTTGGTGTACCTGCAGAAGTTCCTATTACACCACTTGTTGTATTTGTTATATTACCAGTAATGGTAACAGTTGAATTAATATTTAAAGTTGTTCCTGAACCAACACTCACATTATTATTAACAGTATTAGTTCCAGCACCTGAAAAAGTTACACTTGCGGTACCTGAAGTTGTTAGGTTATAGAATGTAATTGCTCCGCTTCCTCCGCCAATGGTTTTTGTTGTACCGGTCATTGTGACCGTTGGAGTTCCGGCGCTTGTTCCTATAATTCCGGTTGTGGTATTATTGAAATTACCGGCAACTGAAACAGAAGAATTGATGTTTAAAGTTGTGCCTGTTTCGACAGAAACATTATTATTTACAGCATTTGTTCCTCCTCCTGAAAAAGTAGTTGTCCCAGTGCCAGATGTTGTTAAGTTATAAAATGTAATCGCGCCGCTTCCTCCCCCAAGGCTTCCGGTTGAAGACATTGTTACAGTACCAGCCGAACAGCCGGAGCAGGTGATAGAACCTGTCGTCGTTGTTGTAAAATCGCCGCCGTTTACATTCAAATTTTGACTTCCCAAAGCCAAAGTTGCACCCGCAGAAACAGAAATATCGGTTGATGAAGTTGTTGCAGAGGTAAGAGTCTGTGTGCCGTTCACAATCAAATTATAAATAGTTACAGTTCCGCCGCCTCCGATATTTCCCGTACCATTTATCGTTACGGTTCCTATCCCGGCAGTAGTGTTGACAACGCCTGTGCCTGCGGTTAACAAACTTCCGCCGTTTATCGTTAGGGCAGTATTTTGGTTAAGCGTTGCCGAAGTTGACGCTGAAACATTTCCTGTAACAGTTATAACATTTGTGGTTGAAAGAGTAAGCGTTCCGGCAGTTGCGTCAAGGGTATTATTGATAGTATTGGTGCCGCTGCCTGAAAAAGTGGTTATCCCTACTCCTGCTTTTTGCAGTCTGTAAAAAGTAATATTTCCCGAACCTCCTCCTATTGAAGTACCAGAAACCGTAACCACAGGAGAGTTAGCGGTTTGATTTATTATTCCGGTTGTGGTATTTGTCAAAGAACCGGTAATAGAAATAGTTGAATTTAGATTCAAAGTTGTACCAGTTCCAACGCTTACATTATTGTTCACCGTATTTGTTCCCGATGCAGAGTAGGTGGTTGTGCCTGTCCCGGAAGTTGTTAAGTTATAAAAAGTCGCATTTCCTCCGCCCGATATGCTTCCTGTTGCCCCCATTGTTATGGTCGGCGTACCGGAAGTGGTGTTCAAAGTACCTGTAACCGTAATGCTTCCGCCGTTTACAGTAAGTCCACCTGTTCCGTTAACGCTTAATGTAGTAGTACTATCTATTGTTACATTGTTTGCTATAGTACTTGTTCCTGTGTCAAGCGTTGCCGTTGCGCCCGAAGCAACGTGCAGATTGCCTGTTCCTTGCGTTGTTAATGTTGCCCCCGCGGTGTAGCTTCCAGATCCGGCATGAAACTCAACCCCCGAATTAACAGTAATATTATTGGTTGAACAGGTAAAGAGCATGCTGGTTGTAAAAGTACAAATATTGGCATTTGTAATTGCTGACGTATCGTCGCTTCTTGCAACAACGACGTCTTGGTAAAGGTCAGCCCCTGTTGCATCGGAAGTGCCGGCTCTGATAATAGTATTTGCTTTAGGAGTTGAACTGCCATTTAAAAGTATTGTTATTACGTTTCCTGCTGCTACAGTGCCGGGTGTTGCGGAATATGTGCTGTCAACAGAAGAGCAAGAGACAGTTGTTGCTGTTCCGCCGTTTATCCTAATATCAATTACTCCTGTTGTGCTGTCGCAGGGAGGATTGCCAATAGCAGTTGACTCATTAGATTGTCTTACGGTTCCGGAAAGAGAGAATACTTTTTGGGCAAAAATAGCATCGGTATAGGGTGGAACATTTGCGCTGCCGGTGTTAAAAGTTACAGTTTCCGTATGAGTATGTGTGTCCGCCGCAACAGTAAGAGCTCCGGCTCCGTTTGTAGTAGTTGCGCTTGGCGCTCCGGAAGCGCCGCTTGTTTCAGTTGCATGGCTGTGTGTTGCGGCTCCGCCTGTTGTGCCGTAAGTCGCAGCGGGTTTTGGGAAAACTTGGTAAAACGGGTCACCGCCGGTATTTGATTTTAAAGCCCAGCCTGTTCCGGGTGCGCCGTCAAACATGCCAATCATTGCGTTTGGTATACTTGTTACCGCATTTGCTTTTCCCAAAATCGTTGTTATATTGGGTGGTTCTGTATTTATTGAAGCTGTTGATGTTTGGGCAGGAGCAGTGTGTGTATGCGCGCTTGCCGCTGACGCTCCGCCGTTTGCAACAAGCACGTCTTGCGCAGTTGAAGCTGCTGCAAGGGACTGCCATGCAATAGTATGGGTTTGGGTATTTGAACCTCCGGCTGTGCCTGTCCAGTCGCCTCTGACATAGTTTGCGTCCTGCGTTGTATACCTTGTCCAGCCGGTTGGGACTGTTGCGTCAAAAAATGCAATTGCATTTGCAGGAATTGCGCTTGCTCCTGTTGGAATTCCGCTGTTGTATCTAATTACCATTAAGCTTTTATATGCAGGAATAATGCTTCCTTGACCTATTGTCGGATTACTGGCAGTATGGGTATGGGTGTCTCCGCTTGCGGCGCTTGCGCCGGCTTTTGCAGTTGTATCTGCTGCGGATTCCGCGCTAACAGTTAGGGTTGCAACTGTCGGAGTTTCAGTTGAAGCTCCGCCTGTCCCGCCGTAAGTTGCGTTTCCCCTAATAAAGCTTTGAAAAAAAGGATCACCTGTTGAGCAGGAAATACAAATCCAGCCCGAGGGAGTTGCTCCGTTTGCCGGATCCCACAAGAGTATAAGGTTAGTCGGGTCTGCCGCTATCTGCCAGAAACGGGCTTCGCTCCAAATTGTTAAATTGTTAAATTGTTGAATTGTTAGAGGGCCGAGGAGATAAAATTCCGGGCTTTTTTCAGGAGCTTTGAATTGATAAGAAAGTTCTTTGGTTTCTCCTTTTTGCATTCTTTCATTCCAAATAATTTGATGAGTATATGTTTTTCTATCGAAAGTTACTTTTGCGTTGTTGTCGGCTTTTACTCCGAAAGCATAGGGAAGATTTTCTATAATTTGGCCTTCGAAATCTTTGTTAGCTTTAATTATTAATTTAACCGTATATGGTGAAACAGGATTAATTCTTGTTGCTGTTTGTCTTTCAACTTCAAAGTCTTGATTTTTTCTAACCTCAAAATAGTCTTTTATTTCGTAGGTGCCATTGGCAGAAGTTGCTTTTAAGTCCATTTGGTATTGCCCAACTCCGCTTGTCTTAAACTCCGAGAAATAATCGGGTTCATAAGTAACATTTTCGCCTAAACAAGTTTTAGAGCGCTTTATCCTTCCATTTTCAGAAGAAAGTACATCATCAATTCCTAATTCTTTATTCATAATTCTTAATTCTAAACTTGCTTGACAGTCGTTAAAGCCTTTTTCATTCAAAACGCTAAAGGCAAGCTTTGCTTTTTCATTCGTATTATAAATGCTTTTATTTGTATTAACAGCTAAAACCCCCCAGTTAAAATCCTGCGTTAGTATCCTTGAATTGCCAAAATCCGAAAGAATTACAGCCAAGGTATATTTCCCGGCTCTAAAGAATTTATCGTTTTGGGCGGTAATTAGGTAAGTATCGCTGTCTTTTTTTACTAAATTGACCTTTGCCTCGGCTATTTGGGTTTTGTCGAAAAGAACAGTTGCCCCGACCTTTTTGTCGCCTGCCGCCAGCACTTTCCTTATTAAAGAAAGTCTATTGTCTTTTCTATCATTTAATTTCAGCGTAAAACTAACAGTCGCGTATGCGGGGTAGTCTTTTGCCGCAGAAATAATTTTTGCATTGGGGAAGGGAATTTCGCGAAGCGAAATTCCCTTTAATCCAATAATTATTACTGCTATTACAATTCCTACTACAATTAGAATTCTTCTTGATTTTATAGCTTTTGTATTTGGTATCTTGTATTTCGTATTTCCCATATTAATTTATTATTAAGAAATTAAATTTAACGTCTGTTGGCACCGGCGCGTTTATTCCAACCGTGAAAGATCCTGTTGTCCCGTTCAACGGGTCGTTAGGCACTTGCCGCAAAAGATAGAGGTTTTGTCCCAAAGTTTGTCCTACGGGAGTAATATATATTAATGATTTTGAAGTTACTAAGTTATTATCTACAGTAATTTCAGTCCTGTACGCTTTTAGGGTAACCACCCCCGCGCTTCCGGTGGCAACAACTTCGGTATTAGACAGGGCAAAAGCAGGGGACACCAGGTTCAAATTCAATTTTCCAAACGTTGCAGTTCCCGAGGCTGTCAAGTCTCCTGATTGATTAATTGTTAAAATTGCTGAATTGCTGGAATTGTTAACTCTGAACTGCGAATTTGAGGCTGACGAACCTGGTTCGTTAGAGCCTAAGTTGAGGGCTAGGTCGCTGCCTGGGATAGGAGAGATGATATTTGTAGAGAGTACTCCGCCAACCTTAACATCTTTGGCAAACTCGGCATTGCCGCCAACCTTTAGATTGCCGTTGGTGTCGATATAGAATAGTCCGGCCATTATAGACAGCCCGCCTTGCCTTAAGGGTTGCAGGTTCAAATCCGACCCCAAAACGTTAATGGAGTTACTGGCAAGAATTAAGTTTCCGTCAATTGATAACTGTCCGACAACCGAAACGTCGGAGAAGCTGGAAGGGCCAAAAGACATCAGGCCCTGGGTAAAGGTGGCAGTTTGGGCATTCAAATTATCAACATTTGCCAAAAGTCCGGAGTAGGAGGCGATATCTATATAGCTATTAGCGGCTAGCGTATAGGGGTTAGTTAAAGCAGAACTAGACGCTAAGTCACTAGACGTTGACGCATAGTAGTTGTTTGTAACGAATATTGAACTTGAAGTAGAGATAGGTAAGCCCTCTATCTCGGAAGCCAATATCTTCCCAGCCCTTAAAGTACCTGCGATGCTCGCGTCATTGGTCACTTGTAAATTGTCACTAGTCAATTTTCCTGAAAAAGTGGCATTGCCTTGGTTATCGAAACTGCTAACTGCTGAAGTAGACGCAGAATTACCATTTAATATTGATAATTTATTATTTTCGAACTTAAGGGCAATAGCCGAATCGTTTGTAATGGGGGATATCAGGTTAGTGTGAACGGTATCAATTTGAGCTATCGGGGACACAATGTTGTTAGATGTTAGATTTTGGATATTGGCTGTTAGAGTAGTCAAAGAATTTGTTGTTATTTCTTGAGCGTTTATAACTCCCGCCTGCAGGTTGCCGATTACCGCGCCTGCTAAAACTTCCGCCCTGTTCACAACGTTTCCCGCAGTATCCGTAACCGTGGCAATTGAACTATACGCTGTACCCTCTACGCTATTCCCTAATCTTACTACATAATTCTTAATACCTAATACATCGGTTAATATCGCCGGAGTAGGGTCGTAATAACCTGCTTTTATATAAGCCTGAATAGAGCCTTGACAAAGAGCAGGGGAGACTAAGCCGAAATTTGCCGAATTTGAGGCTGACGAACCTGGTTCGTTAGAATTGGAGCACGTAAATGCTTCAAGTGCCGTTCCTACGATAAATCCGGGTTGAGTGGCTTTCATGGCAACTCCGGGAATGTTTGAGCTGGTAAGTTTATCTCCGGTATGAATATCTCCGTTTATGTTGCTTACAACTACTGGCGTTTGTCCTAAAAGTGAAACGTTTTTGTAATTCGGGTCGTTTTCCCTTGTCCCGTCTTGATTATTGTTATTTTGGGTTCCTTCTCCCGGCCTTGCAATTACTCCCACAATCCCGTTGTCATAAGCTTTTGTTGTCTTGATTACAGCCCTTGAAGTAGAACTATCAACGCTTACAACTTGTCCAGTTGTTAAAGTTGGGTCGGAGTTTTTAAAGAATTCGGAAAAGTCTCCTGTACCCGCAGAGGAAAAATAGAAATTTGTCCCTCCGGACTGTATGAAAAGTCTTCCTTGAGTAGCGCCACTTCCGACATTTCCCAAAGCAAGGTCGCCGTTGTTAGGCCTTGTCGGTGTTGTCGTGCCGTAATCGTAGAGCTGGAGCATCGAGCCGTTTCCGTAAAGCTGGAGAGTGTTATATATAGTTGCGTTGCCGGAATATAAGGTTCCGTTTATGCTTCCGGATGACCCAATTGCGCTTCCGGTCGTATCCGCCACAGGATTTGAAGTCCCGTTAATGCTGTTTGCAGTGATATGTATTCTTCCGGTTCCTCCATCGCCTCCTCCGCCTCCGGCATAATTTGTTCCTGAACCCGCACCTCCTCCGCCTCCGTTTGCATTAACCGTCCCTAAAATTGCCGTTCCCGTATTTAGATATATACTTCCTCCCGCTCCTCCTCCGCTTCCGGTTCCTCCACTTACACCTGTTGCCCCCGCGCTTCCGTTTGAGGTAATTTTTCCGGCGCTTGAGTAAAGTGATGATGCGCCTATATATATTATTCCTCCTCCTGAAACTCCAGAGCTTCCTGATATAGGGACTGTACCATTATAGCCGCTGCCTCCACTTCCGGAACCCAAGTTAAGGATTGACAAATCAGCCCTTCCGTATAATCCTCCACCTCCACCTCCACCTGCGGTAGTACCAGCTGCTCCGGTTCCTCCTCCGGTTGCCCCGCTTCCTGCCAGTCCACCCGCACCCCCGCCTGTTCCTATCGCCCCAGCATTGCAGGCTGCTCCACCCGCACCCCCGTTGCTGTTAATTGTTCCCGCACCTCCCCCTCCTCCTCCCGCACAGACATTAGTTCCACCTCCCGCTCCTCCTGCGGCAGGGCTTGAAGAGGCATAGCCTGAACCCCCACCTCCACCTCCACCTCCTCCGAATCCTCCGCCGCCGCTGCCTCCCGCTCCAGTTCCTCCGCTTATTCCTCCCGCTCCACCTCCTCGGTTTAATCCTGCCGCGCCGGTTGTTCCGGCCGACCCTGCACCGTCAAAGCTTTCTCCGCCTGTTCCATTGACTATATTGCTTGTTCCGCCTGCTCCTCCTGTATATCCATTTCCGCTCATTGAAATTGTTCCCCTGTTATCAACACTACCGGCGGCTCTGAAGAACAAAACGCCTCCTTTTGGATTACTCCAGCCAGAAGCGGTTAAAGTTCCCCCGGGGAGCACAGTTACATTATTGTAGTTAGGTATTCTTTGCAGCATTACCCTTTGGTTGGTTGTTAGCGTCCCTATATTCGTATCGTTTGCCGCACCGTCTCCATAGTAATTTTTCTTGCTGGTAGTAAAGGTAATAGTGTTGGTTGAGATACTTTGAATCTTTAAGGTTTCATAATTTCCGACGTTAACTGTATTGCTTGATGTTCCCTGAAGGTTAATCAATAACACCTCATCTCCCACAGCAAGACATCCCGAAGATGGGGTAGAGGAGAGTACCGCGGTAGTTGAAGTTAAAGAAGAAACAGAGTAATTAACTGCATCTCCTCCGTCTACGCAAGACCTTGAAGCAATTACGTTGGTTGTGTTGATGTTTACCGTTCCGGAGATTAAGATATTGCCGTCGGCGCCGGTGCCGCTTGTTAGAGGTGTTAAGATTGTCGTATCCGCCACAGGATTTGAAGTCCCGTTAATGCTGTTTGCAGTGATATGTATTCTTCCGGTTCCTCCATCGCCTCCTCCGCCTCCGGCATAATTTGTTCCTGAACCCGCACCTCCTCCGCCTCCGTTTGCATTAACCGTCCCTAAAATTGCCGTTCCCGTATTTAGATATATACTTCCTCCCGCTCCTCCTCCGCTTCCGGTTCCTCCACTTACACCTGTTGCCCCCGCGCTTCCGTTTGAGGTAATTTTTCCGGCGCTTGAGTAAAGTGATGATGCGCCTATATATATTATTCCTCCTCCTGAAACTCCAGAGCTTCCTGATATAGGGACTGTACCATTATAGCCGCTGCCTCCACTTCCGGAACCCAAGTTAAGGATTGACAAATCAGCCCTTCCGTATAATCCTCCACCTCCACCTCCACCTGCGGTAGTACCAGCTGCTCCGGTTCCTCCTCCGGTTGCCCCGCTTCCTGCCAGTCCACCCGCACCCCCGCCTGTTCCTATCGCCCCAGCATTGCAGGCTGCTCCACCCGCACCCCCGTTGCTGTTAATTGTTCCCGCACCTCCCCCTCCTCCTCCCGCACAGACATTAGTTCCACCTCCCGCTCCTCCTGCGGCAGGGCTTGAAGAGGCATAGCCTGAACCCCCACCTCCACCTCCACCTCCTCCGAATCCTCCGCCGCCGCTGCCTCCCGCTCCAGTTCCTCCGCTTATTCCTCCCGCTCCACCTCCTCGGTTTAATCCTGCCGCGCCGGTTGTTCCGGCCGACCCTGCACCGTCAAAGCTTTCTCCGCCTGTTCCATTGACTATATTGCTTGTTCCGCCTGCTCCTCCTGTATATCCATTTCCGCTCATTGAAATTGTTCCCCTGTTATCAACACTACCGGCGGCTCTGAAGAACAAAACGCCTCCTTTTGGATTACTCCAGCCAGAAGCGGTTAAAGTTCCCCCGGGGAGCACAGTTACATTATTGTAGTTAGGTATTCTTTGCAGCATTACCCTTTGGTTGGTTGTTAGCGTCCCTATATTCGTATCGTTTGCCGCACCGTCTCCATAGTAATTTTTCTTGCTGGTAGTAAAGGTAATAGTGTTGGTTGAGATACTTTGAATCTTTAAGGTTTCATAATTTCCGACGTTAACTGTATTGCTTGATGTTCCCTGAAGGTTAATCAATAACACCTCATCTCCCACAGCAAGACATCCCGAAGATGGGGTAGAGGAGAGTACCGCGGTAGTTGAAGTTAAAGAAGAAACAGAGTAATTAACTGCATCTCCTCCGTCTACGCAAGACCTTGAAGCAATTACGTTGGTTGTGTTGATGTTTACCGTTCCGGAGATTAAGATATTGCCGTCGGCGCCGGTGCCATTATTAATTGTTTGTTGGGAAGTATCGACCCTTGCCCTTTCTACGCTACTCGAATCTGCAAAATAAATGCTTCCGTTATTTCCGTCTCCGGTTGTTGTTCCCGTTGCTTGGATTGTAGTAAGATTGGCCGAGCTTTCTCCTGCAAAATAGCCTGTTGCGACTATGTTTCCTTTAACATCCAATTTATTATTAGGTGTTGCGGTTCCTATTCCTACACTTCCGAAAAATGCTCCGGCTGTTGCTGTTGCGGCGGGGTCGAGGAAGTAGGCCGGGTTATCCAAGTCGTAAAACGAGCGGGCATAAGCAGAGCCAGCGTTTGTTAAATAAAACTGCGTCGTCCCCGAAGCTGAAGCCGCAATCAAGTTTCCGCTGTTTAAATTATTGACTATCAAAGCCGCATTGTTAGCATAACCTGTATTAATATGTAGTGGAGCTGTTGGAGCGCCTGTCCCAATGCCGACGTTGCCCGATGTATCAACATAAAATTTAGGAGCTCCTTGTGAACCAAGTGCGGCATTTCCAGTCGTAATACCAAAACCAGAATAACCACCTACCAAAAGGACATTTCCGCCGCCTGATGCCCCAGCAGAAGTTCCTCTGAAAATACCGACATTCGCAGTGGTACTTAAATCATCACCAAGAGCAATTATGCCTACTGCTTGTGATGCATCTCCTCCCACTTTAAGCGTTCCATATACTTGAAGCTTGTTCAGTGGGCTCGTCGTCCCAATGCCCACCTGCCCCCCCCAGCCGTTGTTGGGCATAACAATAAATTGTCCAGAGAGGGAAGCAACTGCCTGGTTTTTAGCTATATTTGAAACGGAAAATTGGGCTGTTGACGTTGCCGTTCCGCCTAAAAGAAAATCGTCAGTTATATTGGTAGGGGAGAGTGCTCCTAAGCTTCTCTGCCACCAGCCTTGAACCCCAGATGTCTGGGTTGATGCTATATTCCCGGAACATGTTAGGTTACCAGTTGAGTTTGATATTGTACATCCTGTTGCACTGGATCCACCTGCAATGTTTACATCAATGGCGCCGTCTTGCTGAAGATTTAGAGCAGTTGCTCCCGCATTTATGGTTGCGCTTGTCCCAAGGCTTACAGTGGCAATACCTGATGCGGTAAGTATTGTATCTGATGCCGCAATTGTTAAGGTGTTTGAGCCGGAATCTAATGTCAGTCCTCCTGTTGTAGTTTGAATTGTTGCCGCTGAACCATTGCCTAAGATTAGGGTAGTTGAATCCAAGGATAAGGCTGCCGCAGCATCTATTGTTCCTAAAGACGAAGCAGTAAGTGTTGTTGTTCCGGAAAGAGTAGTTGTTATGGCATTAACTGTTAAAAGGCTTCCGGCTCCTCCGTTAAGAGGAGATATTGTTATATTCCCTGTTGTATTTCCGCCTATTGTCAAAAGCTGATTGTTTGTTGTCTGTATACTAGCTGTTGATGAGTCTAAAACCAAGCTTCCTGAAAGCGATGCGGTTTGTGTTCCCCTTGTTCCTGCGATATTGACAAGAGCAAACTTAGCAGAGGTTGTTGATTGTCCACCTATCAATAAATCTACAGTAGAATTATTAGGGAATAGTGCGCCATTTTGCTGATTCCAGTATGGATCTGAAAATAAGCATGAACTACTAAAAGAAGGAGTTGTTCCGCCGGTTAAACATTGAGCAGAAGTTCCTATTGCTGTTTGTCCGATAAGTCCAGATGTAGCGGTGTAAAGAATTCCTCCTGCATTTGTATACAAACCGGAAGTAATTGCGCCGGTATTGCCGATTGTGAATTTTGGAACACCACTCGCAGAGGCAGTTAAAATGTCTCCGGTACCGGGGTTATTAACAATAAGGGCGGCATTTGAATTTATATTACTGGTTGCAGCAGGCAGTACATTTAATCTATCTGTTATTTGAACAGCCCCCAGGTTATTCGTGCTGTCGTTTTGAATGTCTGTTTGGACATATAATGTCCCGCCGCCCTGACCGATATTAACTGTACCGGTTGTTGATATTATGTTACCGTTTGTTCCGTCATGGGAGAGATTTAAAGAATATGTTTTTGTTGAGTCAAATATTTTAAGCGTCGGAGTGCCCGAGTTAACATTTGCAAATAAGAATTTGGCAGAAGTAGAAGCTACTCCTCCGATTGCCAAATCAACTGTTGAATTGCCGGGATAAAGAAGGCCGTTTGTTTGTCCCCAGAAACTGTCGCCGCCGCTGCCGCAGGTTCCCCAAGTCGGAGCACTGCCGCCTGTTGATTTAAGACACTCATTGCTTGCGCCTGCTGTAGTCTGGCTAAATAAACCGTTTGAGGTTGTATAAATTACTCCACCCCCCGTAGTGTAGGTTGCGGAAGTTATCGCTCCGCTTCCTGCTATCCTAAATCTTGTCCACCCGGAAGCTGAAGCCGTAAACAAATCTCCGACTCCGTCGTTATTGACTACCAAACTTGCAAAGGAGGTTTTACCGGAGATTGAGGCAACGGCTAATGTACCGGAGTTTCCTCTTATATCAAGAGTTGTGAGCGGGAAAGTCGTCCCAACTCCTACACTGCCTGTTGAAGAAAGGTATAAGCTGGAAGAAGAATTTCCGGGTTTGAACTGTATATCTCCTGTTGTGTTTCCTCCCAAGGTTAATAATTGGTTTGCGGTTGACTGGATTTGCGCCGTGCCGCTTCTGAATGTCAGCTGTCCTCCGACAGAGGCCGCTCCCGCCACATCCAAAAGGGCAGTGGGGGAAGTGGTTCCGATGCCGACATTGCCATTTACGGCAAGAGTTGCTGTTCCGGGATTGTTATATCCAATTGCGGCTTGTCCTCCCCAGCCGTTATTGGGCATAACAATCAGATTCCCCGAAGCAGAGGCAATAGTCTGTCCTGTTTTTATACCTGTAAAGGAAAATAAGGCAGAAGATGTTGCAGTGCTTCCAAGAAGCAAATCGTTAGTTGTATCAACAGGCGAAAGTGCCCCCGCTAACTGATTCCACCAGTTAGTTCCTGTTCCCGCCGGACAGGTTCCGGTTCCGGTTACAATACCGCCGGTTGTATTTACACAGGCGTTGCTTGTGCTTATTCCGTTTGTTCCCCCCGACTGATAAACTCCTCCGATTAAGTTTAAATTCCCGCCGTTACTAAGTGTTAACCTTGTTGTCCCGCTTGCCGAGGCGGTAAAAATATCTCCTGAATTTAAGTTGTTCACTATCAAAGCCGCATTTGAACCGTATGCGCCATTTATCTGAAGAGGGGCAGTGGGGGAGGTGGTGCTGATGCCGATAATTCCAGAGCTTAAATTTCCATAAATAGTGTTGCCGATATTTAATTGATTACTTCCTGTAGCTGAAGGAGCGTTTGTCCCCGAGCCAAGCATTATGTTGCTTGCTCCGCTTGTAATGTTTAGTCCCGCATTATAGCCCAATAACGTATTATTGTTTCCTCCAGTAATAAGGGCAGTTCCAGCTTGATAGCCAAAAAGAGCGTTATTACTAATATCACTGTTTCCAAACACACCGGTTCCAGCATACGCTCCATTAACTGTATTTCCGCCTCCAGTGGTATTGTTTTGAAGAGAATAGTACCCAGTAGCAGTGTTATTTGAGCTACTACTGCTATAATGAAGAGCCCTCATGCCAATAGCTGTATTAGCGTTGCCGCTGTTAGCGTAACCAGCTTGATAGCCGACAAAAGAATTGTAAAATCCAGTTCCGCCTCCAGCTTGATATCCTAGGGATGTTCCAAAGTTTGAGTTGGGAAAATTAATAAGATTTGCTACTTGAATAGCGTTATTTGGGGTCGTTGTTCCAATCCCTACATTACCGCTTCCATTAACATAAAGACCTGTGCTGCCGTTGGGATTAATTTGTACTGCTCCGGTATTTGTATCTCCGATTTGTAAAGCATTCATTGCGGTTGCCCCAATTGTTCTTGTTGTTCCTGCGGCAGAACCCAAAGAGAAATTTCCGGCAACAGAGGCAACCGGAGTGCCGGAATTTACATTCAAAACTGCAAACTTAGCAGATTGGGTTGATTGTCCTCCAACTAATAAATCAACTGTGGAATTGGCGGGGAAAAGGGCTCCGGCACCCGCCCCGGAAGTAGGCTGAATCCAATAGTTTGTTCCCGCCGGACAGGTTCCCGTTCCCGTTACTATTCCTCCGGTTGTATTTACGCAGGCGTTGGTGAGGGTTTGTCCTTGATTTGTGCCGACAGAGAAAATGCTGCCGCCGGCTATAGTTGTGTTTCCCGAACCATCCACAGTGAATTTGGCAGTTCCGCTTTGCGAAGCGCTAATTAACGGCCCTCCTCCGGTTTGATTCAGCGTCAAGGCTGATTGGCCGCTTGAGGTAGCCAAAACAGCAAATAAACCGTCAACTTCCACCGCTCCGACGGCACTAGATATATTGTTACTGATTGATGTATTAACTAGTGGTTTGTCGAGAGCAATTTTTCCCGTTCCGTCGGGCGAAAGGGTAATATTTGAATTGCTTCCCGCGTTGGTTGTGAGAAGCACAGGCTGGCCGGAGATTGTAAATTGGCCTCCGCTTGCCTGGAAAGTCGGATTGGCGCTTCCGCCAATGGTTAAGTTTCCCGATGAGTCCAAGGCTAAAACGACATTGTTTGTTCCTGCACCGGATTGGGTTATTGGAGCTAGACCCTGTAACGTTTCCGAATTAGCCGCAAAAGCAACCGTTGCCAGCTGTTGCCTGGGCGTCATTTCGGGGGTGGTATTAACGCTAACGCCTAAGAATAAGGCGGAATTAGAGGCAAAAAGCCAGTTAGGGATTCCGCAGGGTCCGGTTGGGTTAGTTTGGTTAACCGGACACATTCCGGCGTTTCCCAGTAAAACCGAAAAAATTCCGTCCTGATCCGGGCTTACGCTGTCAACTTCCTGCCAAAACAAAGCACTGCCTGTGGCCGGCGCCTGGGCATTATATATTGCAAACCTTAAGGCGCTGGGGGTAGAAATAGGATTATCCTGGTTATCCGTAAGTCTTCCCTGAAAAGATAAGATTCTGATTGGGGCGCTGGGCAAAGCGGCTAGAGCAGGATTACCGGTTGTTGGTTTTTGGAAAAATGACTGGTAGAAACCAAAGCCGATAACAGCCATAAAGATAATCAAAATTGCAAAATGGAAGTAGTGGGTAATTGCATAGGAATGATACGTTTTGTACCATTTTGGACGTTTATATCGGAGCGTAAACCAGGCTTTCTTGTACCAGGGAAAGTATTTTGTTGAGATATCCAGGGGAGCATACATTGCCTTCGGCAAATTTCCAATTTCCAATTTCCAATTTCCAATTTTCGAACTTTTGATTTTTGATTTTTGATTTTTGATTTTGGCAAAGACCGGTTTTCCTTTGGCCAGCCAGGTCAGGTACGAAGCCTTGTCAAAAACTTTAGCAAAGGGGATGGTCAAGAGCTGATCAAAAGCAAAAATGCCTATCTCTGATAGTTTTTGAGCTAGTCTGAGAGGGGGAAAGCCCGAATATGACTCATGATTTGAGACGGACACCTCGGAGGTGGCTTTAGACTCCTGCGAGGTGAATCTTTCGAGCTCTAGGCGGACATTTTTCCCAGTACTCCTATCCAAATCATAATTCTTAATTCCTAATTCATAATTCTTTCCAAGGAGGCCTTCGGCCTGTGCCCAATTTAGGTATTTGCGTAAAGAGGAGAGCTTGCGGTTTACCGTTGCCGGGGAAAACCCCACTTCGCCAAGGCTTCGAGGGGCAAGTAGCCTTTGTTTGTATTCTTCCAATAATTGCGGGCTAATCGCATTCAAAACATTTCTTGAGCTTCCATTGTCTAGCCTCAAATCTAATACTTCCTCTGCCCAAGTTAGGAATTGTTTCAAGTCTATGAGATAGTTTTTTATAGTAAGATGCGAAGCGTTGTAGACATAGAGGTAGTTTTTAAAGTCCCGGATCTTATATGGGTCCGCTGATTGCTGATTGCTGATTGCTGATTGCTGAGCGAACGGATCGTGAGCGATATGTCCTTCCAGTTTTAAAAACTTAAAAAATTTGCGAAGAGAGGATAAGTGACGCTCGAGCGATCTCTCCGAGAGCGCAGATTTCTGATTTCTGATTTCTGATTTCTGATTTTTTTCTGCAATCTGTAATCCGTAATCATCAATCGCTTCGCGTTTGTATGCTTCGATTGTTCCAGTGGTTACAAGTTGGGGAGAAAAAGGCTTTTGGTAATGAGATTCATACCAACGAATGAAATGATTAAT
Source organism: Patescibacteria group bacterium (assembly GCA_023485865.1). Taxonomy (GTDB): domain Bacteria; phylum Patescibacteriota; class Microgenomatia; order Levybacterales; family UBA12049; genus JAMCZC01. The sequence goes on from JAMCZC010000035.1 coordinate 15,340, forward strand.
GTCAGATGTATAATTCTTGACAGTAGCCCTGGAAGCCGAATTGGGTGGAGCTAGCAAAAATGTTTTGAATTGTTGTACAAAGTTATCGTTTGACATATTTATTCCTTCGTTCCAGCCTTCTCTTCCCACCTAAGCTTCCCATTCGCATTCTGGTACTATTCGTACGCTGCTCTTGGAGCGCTTTTTGGCGGGCAAGAAATAAGCTTTCCGAATAACCGCCGTCTTTAATAAAAGCGTTTTCCAAAGAGGCGAGCTGTTTATCCAAAAGATAAGTCGCCTGGTAAATTAGGCAGATTAAGCAGTTGGCAAAATCTTCCGGGGAAGTCAAATAGGACTTATAGGTCTCATAAGACTTATCGGACCTATAGGCTAAAGCCCGGACAGCTTTGGCTTTTGGGGAATCTTTTTCCCACAGAGGAAGTTCTCTTTGGCGCAGGAAATCCTGGTAATCAAGAAGTAATTCTTCCAAAGAAGCCCTAGCTACGCCTATAAGTTTTATTTCGGTTTTTTTAGACACGGCTGAAGCAAGCGAACCTTCAGCTATATTCTGTCTGCCCGAACGGGCAGCTTGGATCATTTGGTCGTTCATCCGATAGGACCTATTAGACGCATAAGTCAGATAGGTCTTACAAAATTCAACTGTTAGGTCGTAAATAAGGGTAGTAGTCTGATAAGATTTAAGATTTTTGTATCCTCCGTAGGTTTTTTTGTTAAGCAGTTCTTGGTTCATGAATTAATTTGCGAAACTTCCCGAGCAGAAATCTGTGAAAATATTGACTTAGCTTCGAGATTATACGGATTATACGGATTATCTGAAAGTTTTAAGTCATTTAACATACACTATTAGAATAAAGAAATTTGAAATTAGTTGTCAAGGCCTTATAGTATTCATCAATGATACGTTTTGATAGTATATGATATATCACAAAAACAATTGAGTGTTGTGTGAAAATGATATTTCGTTTTACGCTTGTGAAAATAATTTATGCCTATAAAATTAATAAGATAAATATATACATAATATATCAATAAGTATCGTACATCCTATAATCTCCCTTGTGTACTTGTGATGTATTAATTGCAAATATGCAAATGACGAATAAGCAAATGAATGCATTAATACATTAAATTATTTAATTATTCATTTGAGATTTGCTTATTTGCTTATTTTTGCATTCCCGTTTTGGCGGTAAGTTATTCTAAGTGATAAGGTTTTTAAAGTTGTATTTTGGATTGATATGATAGGAAAAATAGAATTTTTGAAATTGGAGCTTGGAATTCTTGAAGTTAGAAGTTGGATATCTTTGATCTTGAAACTTTGAAATCAAGAAATCTTGAAATCATGATATCAAAATAATCAAAATCGAGGATGTCAAAAATATCCAACGTCAAGTATTCCAACTTTTGCTTGCAATTTAAGGCTCGGGTAAGCATAATTAGTTTAGACCTTAAGCCAATTTCAAATATGCAAATGACGAATAAGCAAATGAATATAAAAATATTTAAATCAAAAAATCAAATTAATAAATTTATGAATTCAAACATTCATTTAAAATTTGCATATTTGCATATTTGCATATTATTTCTGCTTATTTTTGCATTTGCCGCGCCTTCGGCGTTTGCTGCCTTCAAAATCCCGGTCCAGGCTCAGGTAGGGAAATTCTATTTAAACCTTTCAGGCTATATTTCTCCTTACGCTTCGGTTGTTTTAACAATTGACGGATTATTTGTAAGAGCAACGGTTGCCGACGCAGGAGGCAATTTTTCCATATCGGGGGTTTTAATTAAGGAAGGCTTTTCTAAATTTTGCCTTGAAGCCGTTGACTTCAAAAGACTCGGAGATTCCTTTACCTGTTTTACTGTTCCTCCTGCAAAAGGCGACGTAACCATGACGGGAATATTTCTCCCGCCAACGCTTGGTCTTTCTAAAAACGTAATAGCCGAGGGAGGGGAGACTTTGGCCTTCGGTTACACGATGCCGGGTGCGGAAGTCACACTATACCTAAGTAACGGCCAAAAATTAACGACAACAGCAGATAGCACGGGTTATTACATTTTTAACATTAAGAATCTCAAGGCCGGGAAATATAACTTATACGCAAGGGCCTTCTACAACCATAAAGAATCCCTTGCGCCGACAAAGACGCTGGAGCTTCGGGCATTGTCGTGGTGGGAGCAAATAATTGCCTTTATAAAGAGCATTATTAATAAGATAATTAAGTTTTTCAGCTCGTGGGCCTTAGGACCGCTTTGGCTTGCCCTGCCAATCCTTATCCTCATTATTATACTTATTTTAAAGCTCTGGCCGGAGAAGTTTACGTTTATATACCAGTCGCGCCTTATAATCTTCTTTACAAGGGCATTCAGGAAGCCCAGGAAGCCCCTTCACCATAGCTGGTGGCTCGGGTACTAATGATAAATATGCAAATATGCAAATTTCAAATGAATGAATTAATCATTAAATCATTTAAATATTCATTTGCTTATTAGTCATTTGTAATATTTGCTTATTTTAAGAAGGTTTATTTAGCTTCGGGGGTTTCGGGAGCCTCCGTCTTCTTTTCTGAAGGTTTTACATCAGATTTCTTTCCAAACGAGGGTTTTTTGAAGCCGTTTTTTCTGTAATACATGCTTCCCAGAATCAAGGCTATAATTACAAGGATTACAATGACTGCGATTTTCCAGGGGAAAACCCAGAAATAAACGGCTGACGCTAAGGGAAGGTTGTTATTTACTCCATAACTTGCCAGAAGCTCCGCTTTAAAGCGGCCAATCATCAGTTTTCCTCCAAACTGATTTTCATAGTCTCTGGCTGCTTGAGGGAAGATATTGTTTTCTTTAAGCGGCAGAATCGCTTTTCGCCCAAGCATATCCGATACGGTTATGTATCCTTGCGGCCTGATGTGCAAGTCTCCGAAGTTTTTTATTTGGGTTAATATCTTTACCGGTCCGTATTCCTGGAAACCGTTGGCAAAGAATTTGGTAACAGTTGCGCTTTCTTTAATGGGGCCCTTTACCGTAATATAAAAGAGCGAACCTGCTTGCGTAACCACCGTGGCTCCCGTGCCTCCAACGTTAACATTTGTCGCAGGAGTGTATAAAACGGCGGCATAATGACCCCCGGGCCTTGCGTTTTTAGGCACCTGGATAAAATAATTCAACTCTTGTCTTGCGCGCGATTTTATTGTAAACGTATCGGGCGTTACGCCTAGCCAGGCAGCGGCAGAATATTTATTTGAGAGGCTATTGTTGGGAAGGAAAACCGGTGTTCCGATAGTGTCTTCTACTATAAAGTCTTTTACAGCAGTTGTAAAAGTTAAATCATGGTCGGTATCGTTAATTACTTTTAAAGTCCCTTCGGCTGTTTGGCCCGGATCAAGCTTTTGGGAGACGGTAGGGGGACTTATGGTATAAGTTCTGAACGTTTCCTGGGCCCTTGCCCTTTGGGCAAGAATGACACCAATAAGCAAATAAGCAAATAAGCAAGCAGATAATAACCCAATACGCAAATATGCAAATGACAAATGAATGTTTAAATGTCTGAATGAATTAATTTGGTAATTTTTTGATTTAATCATTTATAAATTTATTTGCATATTCGTCATTTGCATATTTGAAATTCTTTCTAGCCTTGCTAGAAAGTAGCTGTCGCAACGTAAGTTACGACGCTATAATAAGTTCCTGCCGGAATTGTTACATCAACAGCGCCTGCATATTCGACCGATGTCAATCCCGCTCCTACGCCTCCTGTTGCTGCGGTGTTACCAATCGGTCCGGTAGACGCAGAAGCTAAGGTTACAGCTGTTGATTGCGTCGGCCAGCCGTATTTTGCGCCGGTTCCACCGCCTGTTGCGTCATTTCTTGTTGTTGTATACCAGATTGACGTCACGTTGAGCCCGCAAGGGTGGATGCCAAACCACGGTACATTAATTGTCATTGCCGTAGGTGTAGTGCTATCGGGAATCCAGATCCCTGTGGCCGGGTTTACAAGGTGTCCCGAAGAGGTTGCTGTAAGAGTATAGCCGCCGCTGGCATTGGTGCTAATAGTTATAAGCTGGGCGGAGATATTGATTGTTGAGGTGTTAAGAATTCCTAAGTTAATCGTTGTTGCCGTTGAAGCAATTCCGGAGTTAACAGATTCGGTATTTGTACAGCCGGTTGTGTTCCCGGTATTAATAGCGCCCGATACGGGAGCGATGGTAAAAGTAAGAGTCGGGTCAACAGTTGCCTGAACCTGCACCGATTCTATAGTTCCAATCGTAGCCTTTGCGCTGTCTAGCGTTACACTGTTGTTGTCTTGAGTCTGAATAGAAATTTTCCAGTTATCTGCAGTTCCGGCGGCTGCTGATTTTGTCGGGTTGATAAGCCTAGGGGAATTAGTCGTGCAGCTTGTTTCGTTGCTGGAGCTATCAGCACAGCCAATAAGAAAAGTTATCACTGTGCCTCCAACTACTGAACCTCCCGCATCAACAGTGCAAGTAATTGTTGGCGTTTGTCCTGAAGTAGCAATTGCAAAAGTGCATGTTCTTGTCCCGTCAAGCTTATAAGAAATATTGCTTGCGGAGTTTGCAGTGGTAAGACCATTAAACGAAAAGGTCGTAGCAGATGGAGATGCCGTTGTTACGGCAGTGCCTGGAAAAGTAAGTACTATTTTTCCGCTTGCCGGAACGGTAGAAATCGTTGTGAACTGAATTTTATGCGTTGTTGTAATGGCGGTTGTTATCGGATCTCCTGCGTGGTGGGTATTTGCTGCCGTATTGGTAAAGTAGACGATTCTTTGATTGGAAGAAGGTGTGTTTGCGGCAGACATTGAGGCAACATTAACCGTGTTTAAAGTTTCTCCGGTATCCGGCCAAAGAACAGCAGAGTCCGATGCTAAAAAAATGGAGCCATTGTCATTTATAGTTACCTGTCCGGCAGAAGCAGCCTGATTAGATGTCAAAGGTGCGGAAGCGGATGGGCGGGAAGTGGTGATAGTGTCAGAAACGCTCGTTAGGGAAGCTGCCCTGGCTTTTTGCACAAAAAAACCCCCGGTCAGGAGAAAGAAAATCAAAATGAACACAAGCCTACGAATAGTAATTGCCATTTTTCATAGCACCGGAACGACAGTACTAATACTATATATATTGAGGAAATTTTTAATACTTGTCAAGTGCCAGTCTGGCCTTTATTGGTAGTTTTTTTAATTCTTATTGCTATTACTAGTATAACAGAAGGTTTTGATATTCTATGGATAATTATTTTAAAGATATTGTTGAGGTATAAAAGCTTCCGTCACTTAAAGTTGCTTTTAGCTGGTAAGTTCCAGGGCTTCCAAGAGGTGGGTTTTGGGTAGATAAATTGTAAATATAAATGTTGTTTGTCGAATCATATCTAAACTGGTTTCCAGTGTCAGCATTACTTGTTGACGTTGTTGCTTCGTCTGTCCCTACAATACCGTCCGTTATTTTTGCAACATAAAGATAAACAGTTGCATTGCTAATAATATTCCCGTTGTAGTTAGTTAATTGAAATTTAATTGGTATTGTCCCTCCGGTTTTAAAAACTTTATTATCTCCTAAAGGCGGAAGGAATCCTCCAAAATTGTAATGGACGTAGTAGATAACAGTTTTTGTTGCAGTATTTCCGGCTTTATCTGCTGCAGAAACCATAAAACTATGCGCACCAACAGTGCCAGTATCAATGTTTTGTCCGCTAGGAACTGTTCCAGTCGAGGATGCAACTCCTGATAAATTGTCTGTTGTTGACCAAACAGCCGTTATAGGTTGATTTAAAATATAAGAATTTCCATCAATAGGGGAATTAATTATAATTGTTGGAGGAGTTTTATCAATTTTGAGAGTATAAGTATTAGTTTGTTCTACATTCCCCGCAATATCCACCGACCAATAAGTTATTGTATTCGTTCCTTCATTTGAAATTGTAAAGCTTGTAGAATTTCCCGATATTACCTGTTCGACTCCTCCGTTAATTGTATAATGTATCTCCTTTACTCCTGAACCGCCATTATTATCTGTTGCATTTAAAGTTACATTTACATCCGTAAAATTCCACCCATTTACATCCTGTTGGGGATTTTGAGTAAGGTTAGTTACTGGAGGAATTGAATCAACAATGTCGTTAAAGACATTTAAATTACCAGAAGTAGCATCTCTTACATAAATTAAGCCGGTAGCTGAATTTACCACTACATTCCACGGAGAGGATGTATGGGGATCAGCGAACTCAATGGGATCATTTATTGCTCCGTCTACCACTGCTATTACTGCATTGCTGTTTGTATAAGTTTGAAAATCTGATATATAAATTCTATTGGTTGAAGTGTTAATATCCATACCAGCACTATAAAAACCCACATTTGTAGTTTTAACAACGGAGTTAGTTGACATATTTATTATATTAAGTTCATCTGCCAGCCAGCTATTAGAATACAAAAGATTAGTGTTGGGATTCAAAACTAAAACACTTGGTGTCTGACTAACCGGTATTTCGGTAGTTATCGTGTTAGAAATTGTATCAACTACTCCAATACGCCCAGAGTTCCAGGCTCCTAAATAAAGGGCATTTGTATTAGCATTTAATGCCATAGATGGAACTGAAGCTGCCGACGAAGAAGTTATGGTTGTTAATATTTGATTAGAGTTACCATCTACTACAAATACTGTTCCTCCAAGACGGTAATAAATAGTATTGTTATTAGAATTTATAACAAGATATGAGTCACCTTGTGTTCCTACGGGATTTGTGGTAGTTGATTGGATTATAGCATATGTGTTTCCATCTATAGAGATTAAATGTTGCGCACCAGCGGTTCCTACGTATATGGTATTAGTTACCTGGTTAAAAGCAATTGAGGAAGTAGATTCACCTAAGACTGGCCCATGAAGAGGAATTGACGCTATGGTAGAATTGTCATTCAAATTTATTACCTGTACAGTGTCATAGCCGGTCAATACATACATTTTATTTGTTGCTTTATTTATTGTCATAGATCTGACACCTCCGAAATTTTCAAAATGAATACTCTGAAGATATTGCATTGAGGCATATGATTTGAGAGGAAAAGAAGATGCTAGAATAATAAAAAAAATAAAAAAAACTGAAACTCCAATGAGGAAATATATAGAAGAAGAAAACTGTTTTCTTGTCCTCATATTAAATTTAATAATAGAGCGCTTCTGATACAATTGTCAAGATCCAATTCAGACTTTATTGGCGGTTTTTTTAACTCTTATGATAATTGCCGTAATAATCAATATTATGATTAAAATTCCAAACAAAGTTTCGGTTGGAAAAGCATAGAAACTGACAGTTCTTCTATAAAGAGGGCCTTGGTCGGAGAGAGCGATGGTTAGAGTCGCGGTATATGGTCCAAAAAGAAAGGTTTCGGGCCAGACGGCGGCAGGGGACTTAAGACTCAAGACGTAAGACTTAAAAGAGGCGGGGGTGGTAGCGGTTGGAGATTGCAAAGAGTCGGGGATAGAGCGGACGGACTGGGATAAAATATTCACAGGCAGTAAATCTACATTTCCCACGGTTTGTCCAAACATGTTTTTGATTAGGATATTGCCTTTGGTGGTTATAAAATGGTCGCTTGTATTCCTAACCCGCACCGTAAAAGGCACAGGGCCGCTTGGGACAAAAAGAGGCGCCGAAAACTCTTCAATGTTTCCTTGGGTCATACCTTTGGGGCCAACCGAAAGCAATACGTTTGTGGCTATTCCGGCAGCTTGGCCGGACACATTTGCAGTTTTCGCAGGCTGATTACTGGATATAAAAACAATTGAAAAATAATAATCTCCCAAAGGTTCTCCTTGAGGGAGCGCAATTTCAAGCATTAATTCTTTTTTCTGTCCGGGGGAAAGAGTTATAGAGTCAATAGAGGTGTCTTGGTCAAGAATTTGCATTTTGTCAAAGATAAAAGGATCGACGTAGCTAAAATCCGATAAATAGGTGACCTGACCGTTTTCGCTGTCGGAAGCTGTAAAAGGTTTTATACCGATTCGTAAATCAACGGGATCATTTCCTAAATTTTCGATTAAAATTTTTGATTTTATGTCTGTCGGCGGCGTTGCCTGGATTTGCAGGATGGGAGGAAAAACACCCAGTGAAACCTGCGCTTGCGCAGCAGGCGCAAAAATAAGCAAATAAGCAAATAAGCCAACCAATAAGCAAATAAGCAAATAAGCAAATGACAAATGAATGTTTAAATGTCTGAATGAATTAATTTGGTAATTTTTTGATTTAATCATTTATAAATTTATTTGCATATTTATCATTTGCATATTTGAAATTTGTAATTTGAAATTCCTTCTTTCAGAAGGATGGTGTTGCGATATAGTTTATAACATTTGTATATAATCCTGCCGCCTGGCTGTTTGAAATATTTAATTTATAGGTAATTTGCGCTTGTCTTCCTCTGCCGACATTTACAGAGCTCATAACTGTTACTGCCGAAGGCGAAGCCGCAAAAGGTTTATAAAAGTCGGTATGTCCGGTGAATTGAGAGTCGCAATCGGTCCCTGAAAGATTGTCACATCTATATCCAAATCCAAAAGTATTAGGATCATTCCATAAAGCCGCGGTTGTAGTGTTGCAGGCACCGCTGTTGCAAGCGGTATCGGGAATCATTTGGCCGGATGAAGCGACCAGCAGAGCATGGTTTTCAGACGCTGTTACCGTATAGCCAAAAGCAGAACCGTTGGAAACGGTTAAATTATTGCTTCGTGTTACGGCAATAGTCGGACTAATCGTTCCAAAATCAATATTTGTTTGCGAAATACTAAATGAGAAGGGAATAATGGACTTGATGTATTGAAAACCGGCCCGTACTTTAAAATTTGTGCCTGTATAAAGCCCCGGAGCTGTTTGGCCGACCGTAAGGTTTAAGGTAAATCCTCCGGTTGTAGTTTTCCCCGCCGCAGTATTAAAATTGCCAAAACGCAGTATAAAGTTTGCGTTTGACATAGTTTGAGCGGCAACGCCGCTCAAACTTAATAAGCAAATAAGCAAATAAGCAAATAACCCAATAAAAAGAGAACGTTTAAATGACAAAAATTTATTCATTTAGTAATTCGATTATTGATTTGCATATTTGTCATTTGTAGTATTTGTTTATTTTTTCGACTCTTCTCTTAGGTCTTCTGTTTCTTCCAAAATTTCATTTAATTTTTGCACATCCTGCTCTTTCAAATTAGCTTTTTCATCTTTTATTACCTCCTCAACGTCTTCGGAAATCGTGTCGGCGGCCTCTTTTGTCCGTTCTTCTAAAGCCTCAATATCGGCTTCTTCCTTATCCGACTTTCTGTATTCTCTGCCGAAAAAATAGACCAGGGGAGAAATAAGAAGGAGCGACCCGACTTTTATAAAATTACCAAAAGCGTCTCCTCTTAAAGCATCCGGCAAAAATACCAAAACCGCGCCCACTATAAAAATAAAAATAGCCGGAGGTTCAAAAACAAAAGCAATTCCAAAACCCAAAAAGTATAAAAGAAAGAAAAGGCTCGAGGAAATGCTTCCGGTTGCAAAGACCAAAAGCAGAATAATCGTGTTTAAAATGAAAATTCCCCAGGGCCCCTCGCCGCCCATTGTTAAAAATCCCTGGCCTTTCCTTCGGGCAGAGATTATTAGATATACAACAACCAGGACGCCTAATATCTGAACAGTGTAGCCGGAAAGCGGTGTATTTTGCCAAACAAAAACCAATACAAAAGATAAAATTAAAACCAGGGCTTGGAGAATGAACCTCATACACAATAATCGTAATCAATTTAGTTTTATAATTCAAGTATAGTTTGTCTGTTTATGGAAAAATTGCTATACTCACGTTAAGTATAATTTAAAATTTCAAATTATAAATTTCTAATCAAATCTAAATGTTAAAATTTCAAAATTTAAAATTCAATGAAAATTAAAAATTTAAAATTTAAAATTAAACCAAGGTATTTTCCTCAAGAGATAGAGCCGTACTGGCAAAAGGTTTGGAAAGAGCAGGGGATTTATAAGTTCAGCCCCGCTTCGCACAAGGCTTCGCGGGGTAAATATTATAACCTCGTTGAATTGCCATACCCGTCGGGCGACCTTCATTTTGGACACTGGTTTTCGTTTGTCCCCGCAGACGCCCACGCAAGATATAAGAGAATGAGCGGTTTTAATGTGTTTTTCCCAAACGGTTTTGACGCCTTCGGGCTTCCCGCTGAAAATGCAGCCATAAAACGGGGCGTGCACCCTAAAGACTGGACAATGAAAAACATCGAGAACATGACCAAGCAATTTGGAACAATGGGGACAATGATTGATTGGAATTTTACCGCCATAACCTGTCTTCCGGAGTATTACAGATGGAATCAGTGGATATTTTTAAAAATGTTTGAAAAAGGAATTGCTTATAGAGGCAAGGCGTTGTCAAATTGGTGTCCGGTTGACCAGACGGTTTTGGCAAATGAACATATAGAAAACGGCTGTTGCTGGAGATGCGGAGCGGAAGTTATTCAAAAGGAAGTTGAGCAGTGGTTTTTAAAGATCACAGATTACGCAGATAAGCTTATTTGGTCTGAAAATAGCCGGGTCGTCGATCGCCAGCCACGCTTTTCGAATGATGCTCGCTCAAGTTTTCCAAAAAAACAATCTCAAACCCGCTCGCTAAGTGAAAGCCTTTCTTCAAATTTTAAAAATAAACCCAACAAAAGTGCGACGGCTTTCAATTCATCTCAAAGCGAACTGACTCCCTCCGATCAAAATAATCAATCATCAATCAACAATCAACAATCAGCCGTTGATTGGCCAAAAGAGGTTAGGGAAGGGCAGAATAACTGGATTGGCAGGTCGGAAGGAATGCTCCTCGAATTTAAAATTGGAGAAGCGAAAGCTTCGATTGAAGTGTTTACAACCAGACCCGAAACAACAGATGGGGCTACTTTTTTGGTGGTTGCTCCGGAACACGAATTCGTAACTTCGTTACTCAATATAAAAGATAAAATATCGAATATAAAATATAAGGGAATTTTAGAATACGTTGGGGGAGCCAAGAAAAAGACCGAGATGGAGCGAAAAGAAGACAGAACAAAGTCCGGAATTTTCAGCGGAGCTTATGTGAAAAATCCGGTAACGGGTAAAGATATTCCGGTTTGGGTTTCTGATTATGTTTTGGCAGGCTATGGTACAGGAGCGATAATGGCAGTTCCATATGCAGATGAAAGAGACAGGGAATTTGCCGAAAAATTCGATCTTCCAATTACAGAAACTAAGTTCAACGCAAAGCCAAAGGGCAAAAAAAGGGTTAATTATCACCTTCGCGACTGGTCTGTTTCAAGACAGCGCTATTGGGGGACGCCAATCCCAATCATTTACTGTCATAACTGCTGGGAATCAAAATTAAAAATTAAAAATGAAAAATTAAAAATTGAATATGGAAGGACTTATATAGAGATGGATGGACAAGAATACGCAATGGTTCAGGTTCCGTTGGAAGATTTGCCAATTGAGCTTCCTTATGATGTTGATTACACGCCAAAAGGAAAGCCGCCCCTGGGAACAGACGAAGAGTGGCTTAACGTAAAATGTCCAAAATGCGGAGGACCGGCAAAAAGAGACGCGGAAACCCTGGATACTTTTTTTGATTCTGCCTGGTATTACTACCGCTATGTTTCTCCAAAATACGAAAAAGGGCCCTTCGACAAGCTCAGGGTAAAAGAACTTTTACCGGTTGACGTCTATTTCGGGGGAGCAGAGCATACCGTAGGCCACACTTTATACGCCAGATTTTTCACCAAGTTTTTCAAAGATTTGGGGCTGGTGCCTTTTGACGAGTTTGCTTCAAAAAGAGTCCAGCATGGGGTAATTTTAGGGCCGGACGGCAACAGAATGAGCAAATCCCGGGGAAATGTTGTAAGCCCTGACGAGGTCGTAAAGGAATACGGTACCGACGCCTCAAGACTTTACCTTTGTTTTATGATGCCATACGAAGCAACTGCACCTTGGTCAACATCTGCAATAAGCGGCATTTACAGGTTTTTAAAAAGAGTCTGGGATCTGCAATATGAGATTAAAAATAAAAAATTAAATATAAAAAATGGATTAAGCAAAGAAGATTTAAGCCAGATGCATATAGCTATCAAAAAAGTGGGGGAAGATTTGGAAAATTTTCATTTCAATACCGCAGTCGCAGCCCTTATGACCTGGTTGAATTTTCTCTCGGCAAAAAAGGAAATTGCAAAAGAGGAGTACGAAACTTTTCTTAAACTTTTAAGTCCTTTTGCGCCCCATATCACAGAAGAACTTTGGCACTCGCTAAATCCGTCTGATAACTCCATCCATCTGGAAAGCTGGCCTAAATTTGACTCCAAATATCTTGTTGCGGATAAAGTATCTGTTGTCGTTCAGATAAACGGCAAGGTAAGGGACAGCATAAAAATCAAAAATCAAAAATCAAAAATCAAAAGTTACGTTGAGGAGGAAGCAAGAAAAAGCGGGAAGGTTAAGAGGTATCTGGAGGGAAAAGAGATAAAGAAGGTAATTTACGTAGAGGGCAGGATAATTAACTTTGTCATATAATAATTTCAAATTTCTAATTCTTAATTTGTAATCAAATCCAAAGCTCAAATTTTAAAAATTAAAACATTTATTGAAAATTTAAAATTTTAAATTAAAAATTTACGCTTATGCTTGAAATTGCCCGGCAAGCAGGAGAGAAATATTTGCCTGTTATCAAACAAAACCGGCTGCCTTTAGGCTTGGGATTGCTTGGTTTGATATTGTTTATATATGGTTTGATAGCATTACTGGGTTCGGCCTCAAATAAGAGTGATCTTACATTTGAACCTGCTAAATCAGCCTCGGATAGCGCACAGACTAATACTCAAAATATTGTGGTAGATGTGGAAGGAGCAGTTGTGAAGCCCGGAATATACTCTTTGGCTTTGGGCTCAAGGGTACAGGAGGCTTTGGTTTTAGCTTTAGGACTGTCCCAAACAGCCGACAGAAATTGGGTAGAGAAAAACCTCAACCTGGCTGCAAAATTAACCGACGGAGCAAAAATTTACATCCCAAGGCTTGGAGAGGTTCAAAATAACACAGCAAATTTTGTTCAAGGGGCAAGTTCCGGTACGGATACTATCACCTCAAGCGCGTTAATAAATGTAAATACAGCATCGGGAGCAGAGCTGGATACTTTGCCGGGAATAGGCGCTGCAACCGCCCAGAAAATTATCAATAACAGGCCGTATGCAAGCGTTGAAGAGCTTTTATCCAAAAAGGCGGTAAACAGCAAGGTATTCTCGCAGATAAAAGACAAAGTCAGCGTGAACTGACAATAAGCAAATAAGCAAATGACTAATATGCAAATAAATAATAAAATTACTAATCAACAAGTAAAAGAAAGGGATATTCACGAGAGAATTTATAAGTTTGTTATACGGGTAATTGCCTTAACAAAATCTCTTCCAAAAAATCCTCAAAACGATGTAATAATTTATCAAATTGTTAAATCTGTAACCTCAATGGGTGCAAATGACCAGGAGGCAGATGGTTCTGAATCAAGAAAAGACTTTATAGCAAAATACTCAATAGTAAAGAAAGAAAATAAAGAAACCAATTATTGGTTAAGAGTTATTGGTGATACAAACCCCGCTATAAAAAAACGGATAGGAAATCTTCAGAATGAAGGATTAGAGCTAGTTAGAATTATATCTGCGATCATATTAAGCGCAAAGAGAAAAATTTAATTATTTGAAGATTCATTTGAAATTTGCTTATTTGCATATTTGCTTATTCTAAATCATGCCCATTAAGTTTTTTATAGCTTTTTTGTTATTAGTATTGTCGGTCCGCTTTTTCTTCTTTTACTTGTCAAAATCAAATTATAGGGACGGACAGGAAATTAGTTTTGAGGCAGCGTTATTTTCCGAGCCTCAAGCTATAGGGAATTTTCAAAGATTTCCGCTTAGCCTTCCAACGGGAGAGACTGTTTTTGTTACGGCGCCTGCATTCCCGGAGTATAAGTATGGTGATAGAGTAATGGTGTCAAGCCCCATAAGAATTTTACCTCGAGCCGGAGGCTTTCAGCCTCGCGCTCTCGAGGAGCAATCATACGGGGTAAGCACTCAAGCTGTTGAACCGCTAATCTCAAAAAGAATTTACACAATGTATTTTCCTAAAATTAGCCTTGTGAAACCTCAATTTAACCCACTTTTAGCAGTCACTGCCTTTATCCGCCAATCCGTAACAACTCGCTTCAATAACAATCTGCCTCCCGACTTATCCAGTCTATTGCTCGGAATTGTTTTTGGAATTAAAGCCCCGATGTCAGCTAATTTTCTGGGTAATCTAAGGATTGCCGGAGTAATGCACGTTATTGCCGCATCGGGAATGAATATTACCATGGTCGCGGGTTTCCTAAGTTCAATTTTCACGCTATTTTTAAGACGCCAGACGGCGCTTTTGGCCAGCATTATAGGAATTGTTTTCTATGCTTTTTTGGCCGGTATGCAGCCTTCAATAATTAGAGCGGCAATTATGGGAATTCTGGTTTTTTCCTCACAAATCCTGGGCCGGCAAAGCTTGGGTGCTTACGGACTTTTTCTGGCGGCGTTTATGATGCTCTTTATTTCTCCTGGATTAATTTCCGACGTTGGCTTCCAGTTGAGTTTCGCCGCAACGGCAGGACTTTTGTATTTAAATCCCTTATTTGGCAGAGCAGGGAAGCTCAATAGTCTAATCAAGAGATTCCCTTTGTTGGAGGATCTTTTTATAACTTTCAGCGCTCAATTATCTACCTTACCGATTCTTTTGGCAACTTTCGGCACATATTCTCTTTGGTCAATACCCGCAAACGCTCTTGTTTTGTGGACCGTGCCGGTCTTAATGATTTTAGGGGGAGTAGGGGCAATTTTAGGAATGATTTTTCTGCCCTTAGGTTCAATCTTAGTTTACTTTTGTCTTCCTCTACTTTTATATTTTCAAAAAATAGTAATTTTCTTTAGTTCCTTGGGCGGAGTTTTGACGATTCGGAATTTACCCCTAACTTTTATTTTGGGTTATTATCTTCTCGTTTTGTCTTTTGTTTTTTACTTTTCAAAACCAAAAAAAAGCTAAAGCCTTCCGCCAAATTTTCATGAAAATCCTTTCGCGGGGCGAAAAATCTACCAACAAATGCTATTCTTTGATATATTATGATTAATAAAACCGGTAAAAACGGGATTTTTGCCCAAAAATACTACAAGATAATTTAGCACTCAAAATTTAGAGTGCCACGTTTTAAAAATGCGGCCGGGCGGAGTTTTGGGGAAACATTTTCAATTTGCCCCGGCGGAAGTTGCGGCAAAAGGTCTTGTAAAAGTCTTATTCTGGTGGAAAACGTCATCCGAGAGGGGAAGCGTAAACGAAATAGTTGTACCCTGTCCTACGTCTGATTTGACCACAACTTGCCCCCCGTGAGCCTCAACAACGCCTTTAACGATATATAATCCAAGTCCGGTGCCTTTCTTTTCCAGCTCATGAGGCGTTTTCCGTATCTGGTAAAACTTGGAAAAAAGGTCTTTTTGATCTTCCTCGGAAATGCCCATGCCGGTATCGGAAACCGAAACGGTTACGCTATCCGTGTTAATCTCTCCAAAAATAGTAATTTTGCCTGCCGAGGGGGTAAATTTAAGGCTGTTAGAGACCAGATTATTCAGTACCTGGGTAATCCTTGTCCGGTCAAAATTAACCTGGGGCAGGGACTTTGGCACATAAGAATTAATTTCTATGTTTTTCTTTATTGCCCGGGGAGAAAAGGCGTCCACAACTTCATTTATAAGCTGGTTTAAGTCATTTGGAGCTTTTTGTACAATAAATCTTCCCGCCTCAATTTTTGCCGCATCCAGAACCGAGCCAATCTGCTCCAAAAGCACTTTAGCCTGGGAATCTATGATGCCAAGAAGTTGTTTTTGTTCGCTCTCTTTCAGCTTTTTTTCCTCGAGCATTAATTCCGAGGAATCTTTGATGGCGGTTAACGGCGCTCTTAATTCATGGACCATCATATTGGTAAAGTCTTCTTTTATCCCGGAGAGGTTTTTTTCTATCGTAATATCGTGCATCAGAACAGAAACGCCTGTAATTTTTTGGATTTCTTCCGAATTAAAAACCGGCGTTAAGAAAATCTGAAAGGTGTTTTCTCCAATTACTACCTCTTTTTCCTCAACAGCCTTTTTCGAAGTTACCGATTCGCTTATTTTTCCCAGTAAATCGTATTTTCCCGACATTTCATTCAAAATGTCGAGAATTGTGATGTTTTCTCTTTGGATATTTAAGAATTTCCTGGCCGCTTCATTTATTATCAGCAGTTTGTTTTTGTCATCAACCATAAAAACTCCGTCGGCAAGGCTTCCGATCATCGAAGTCAGCTTACTTTCTTCTACTTCGAGAACCTGACGAAGCCTCGTTAAGGCGTTTGATGCATTTTCCGTAATCTGGTAAAGGGTGGTTACCGCGTCTTCTTTGTATAAATCCGGCGTAGTTGAGGAAACATTTATAAGTCCTGTGACCTTATTGTTAATAATAAGCGGGATATGAAAAAAAGAGGCTAAGGGGAGTTTATTTGCTTCATCCAAAGAAACTCCGGAAAGCGTTTGGTCAATGAATGTCGGTAAGTTTGGTAAAAGTGTCCCGATGGAGGCTAACATGCTCTTTCTTACCTGACTTATAAAAAGACTGCTTACGTTTTCTTCAACATAGGTTTTAAATATTAGCTTATCTTCCTTAACAACAATAGACGAAGCAGAAGAGTAGGAAAAAAGGTTTTTGAGACTTCCGGTGATAATATCAATTATTTGCTCAACGTCAAGGGAATAACTTATTTTATCCTGGATTTCTTTTAAAACAGAGATTTGGTAGAGCTTCTGTTTGTCGATTTGCTGCTGTTTTTTGATCGCGTCCATTTTCCTTTTTTCATAGATTATCCATAAGAATAAACCAACGACCGAGATTTTAACGAGATCATCTAACTTAATTAAGAGGATGTTTGAGGGGTTGAAAAATCCATTCATTATTTTGTAAGCGATTCAAGCTTATCGCCTGTTCTTTTACTGCCGATAACAATAATATAGGTGCCAATTATAAAAAGAGGCGCTTTTATCAAAAGTAAAATATTGGTAAAACTTACGCTTGTAAATCCGGAAACCTGGAGGTACGATTCAAGCGCATCGACAAGAATGCCCCCGGCAATAAAAAATATACCTACGGCAATTGATTTAAATCCGCTGGCTAAAATCCCGCTTCCGAACTTTTTAGTAACGCCGACCATAATAAAACCTGCGGCAATTCCTGCAAGAACAGAAACAAAAGAACTTCCTTCGATGAATATTGTTAAAAGTTTTTGTGTATCTATCATACTAACCCTTAGTGCTTCCTAAAGCTTGATTTATGGCTTCTTGAGCGGCATTGGCCTTGGGTTCTTGAGGAGCAGGGGGGGGTGGCGCAGTGACCTGCGGGGGTTGTGTTAGATTCGCTCCTCCATCAGGATAAGCCGAAAGTAAGGGCTCCATGGTTTTTCTGACAATCAGGCCGGAAAGTTGAACGAATTGGTCAATCAACCCCTGGATAAGTTCCTGGGGAGGACCTTGGATTGCGGTAACCGTTCCGCTGTCGTCCACAACAAGTCCTTTAACATTTCTGGCCTTGGCAAGAGTTATCCCGGGTCCTAAGATTACCATTTGTTTCTGGATAACTTCCGTTAATAATTTTTTGTAATCGGTGTCTTGGGCAGGCTGCATATTAATTTTGCCCTTTGCTTAGGGCGTTTTTAATCTTTTCAATTACGTCTTTTGGCTCAACCTGATATTTAAACACATAATCCGCCGCGCCGGCGTTAATTGCTTCTTTGACCAGTTCATCCTGACTAAAATTGGACAGTATAATTACCGGTATATTTTTTGTTTTATCATCAGTCTTAAGCTGTTTTAGAATGTCGTTTCCCGAATAGTCGGGTAAAACCTGATCGAGCAAAATAAGGTCAGGAGCTTCGGTTTTTGCCTTGTCCATACCTTCCTGTCCGGTGTTTTCGGCCATTACCTGAAAACCCTCTTTTGTAAGTGCGGCAGTAAAAATGGTGGTCAGCGCTTCGTCGTCGTCGATAAGAAGAATTTTCATAGCTAATACCAACGTAGCAGTTCTTTTTTGAAAATGCAAGCCCCCAGATAATGATAAATATGCAAATGCTAAATAAGCAAATGAATATTTAAATGATTTAATGATTAATTCATTCATTTGAGATTTGCTTATTTGCTTATTGGGTTATTTTATTGTGGTACAATATTGCCAATATGCCTAAAGATGAGATAATCCAAAGTCTAAAAAATGCCTTAAAAGAGTTAGGAGTAGAGGAATTTGAACCCCAGATAGAACGGCCCAAAGATCCGCAAAACGGCGATTTTTCTTCAAACATCGCGCTCATTTCATTCGCAAAAATCAAAAATCAAAAATCAAAAATCAAAAATCCGTTGGATTTGGCTCAGGAAATCGTTTCCATACTAAATACCAAATACCAAATACCAAATACCGTATCTAAAGCTGAAGCTGTGGCTCCGGGGTTTATTAATTTTTATTTATCAAACGAATATCTGCAAAAACAAGTTCAGGAAATTATCAAAGAGGGCGATAATTATGGTTTGTTAACTATCGGCAAAGGCAAGAAGGCCAGTGTTGAGTTTGTGTCCGCAAATCCGACAGGCCCTTTGCATATCGGTAATGCCGTTGGCGGACCGCTTGGAGATACGATTGCAAATGTCTTGACAAAATCAGGCTATAACGTCAAAAGAGAGTATCTGCATAATGACGTCGGCGGGCAGGTGCTAAAGCTTGGCGAAGCAATTTATTTTGAACTCAATCCCGGCGAAAAACCAGCGGACGAGGAAACCCAATATCAAGGCGAATATATAAAAGAACTAGCTCAAAAAGTATCAGAATCACTAAAAGCATCGCATTTGTCAAAAGAGGAGTTTGTCGGGAAAGCCGCGTCAAACGCGGTTTCAATAATACTTGAGGGGATTCTTAAAGACTGCGAAGGAATGGGAATTAAGTTCGATATTGTCAGAAAAGAGTCGGATTTAAGGAAGGAAGTGCCCGAAGCGTTGGCCAAAATCAAAAAATTTATCAAAGAAAAAGACGGGGCAGAGTGGTTTGCGCCCGCGGACGAATTTTTAAAAGACAGGGAAACTGTGGTTAAAAAGTCAGACGGTCAGTATACCTATTTTGCTTCGGATATTGCTTATCACAACGAAAAAATGAGCAAAAATGATTTAGTTATTGACATTTTGGGTTCAAATCATTCCGGACACGTGCCAAGGCTCCAGGCGGCGGTTAAAGCTTTGGGGTTTGACGTTAATAATTTTAAAGTGATTTTATACCAATATGTCAGGCTAAAAAGAGGTTCGGAAATCGTGAAAATGAGCAAAAGAGCGGGTAATTTTGTAACCGCCGCGGAGGTTTTGGATGAGGTGGGGAAGGATGCCTTTCGTTTTTTTCTTTTAAGAAGCGCGCCCGAAACGCATATGGATTTTGATTTGGAATTGGCAAAAAAGCAAGCCAGCGAAAATCCTGTTTTTTACGTCCAATACGCCTACACGCGAATATCTTCGATATTCGCTAAATTTCAAATTTCAAATTTCAAATTTCAAATTAGCGAAGCAGACGCAAGTCTGCTAACGCATAAAGAAGAGGTTGCCCTGATAAGGCATTTGCTAAAATTACCCGGGTTAATTGAGGAAGTTTCCCGTACTTTTGCGGTACATACTTTCACAACTTACGCTATGGAGCTGGCCACGCTTTTTCATAAATTCTATGAAGCTCACAGGGTAATCTCAAAAGATGGTAATTTAACCAAAGCCCGTTTGGCACTTTTAGAAGCCACCCGAATTACCCTCAAAAACACGTTGGATTTACTGGGTGTTTCCGCGCCTGAAAAAATGTAAGAGTTATGGGTGCTGAGGTCGCTTACAGAAAATTTTTTTGGTACGTGCGCGATAAAGCTCAAGTTGTCCATCAAATAATGCCCGCTACTCCGTGCCGCAAAAATTTTGTAAGCTCCCCGCGCCGCCTATTTTCCTCCTTCAAATTTTTCTTTCCCCCTGCTATAATAAGCTTCTTATGAACTATAACCGTAAAGTTCTCCCAAACGGCCTTCGCATTATAACTGTTCCCATGCCTTCGTTTGAAAGCGCGACATCTTTAGTTATGGTCGGAGCAGGCTCAAGGTACGAAACAAATAAAAACAACGGCATTTCTCACTTTTTGGAGCATATGGCTTTTAAGGGAACAAAGAAGCGCCCCTCGGCAATTGATATATCAGGTCTAATTGACGGAATAGGCGGGGAATTTAATGCTTTTACCGGTAAGGAAACAACGGGTTATTATATAAAATCCGCAATTTCCCACGTTGATTTGTGTTTGGATGTTTTATCCGATATGCTGCAAAATTCAAAACTTGACCCAAAAGAAATAGAAAAAGAAAAAGGCGTAATTTTGGAGGAAATCAACCTTTACGAAGATACGCCTTCAAGTAAAATCGGCGACGTTTACGAACGGCTTTTGTACGGCGATACACCCATGGGTTGGGATACAGCCGGCGAAAAAGACGTTATCAGGCAAATTAACAGGCAAGATTTTCAAAATTACATGCAAAGTCTCTATAGCGCTGACAACATTGCGGTTGTGGTTGCCGGCGGAATAAATGAAGATAAAACAGTTACGCTTATTGAAAAATACTTTGGGAAAATGCCTAAGTTTGATACATTACGATACCAAAAAGTCGTTGAAAAACAGGGAAAACCTAAGATTTTAATCAAAGAGAAGAAAACAGAGCAGGTTCACATTGCTTTAGGGTTTAGAACGGTTCCTCTTAATCATCCCGACAGACACAGCCTAGCTGTTTTGTCTGCAATTTTGGGCGGCGGAATGAGTTCAAGGCTTTTTCACGAAGTCAGAGAAAAAAGAGGACTCGCGTATTACGTAAGAACAGTCTCGGAGCAGTACCAGGACGCCGGAAATCTGGTTTCAACGGCCGGTCTTGATCCCAAAAGGGCGGAAGAGGGGATTAGGGTAATAGTCGAGGAATACGGTAAGATATCAAAAATCAAAAATCAAAAATCAAAAATAACAAACAGAGAGTTAACAAAAGCAAAGGAGTTGATAAAAGGGAATTTTGTTTTGGCATTAGAAAACAGCCGTTCGGTTGCCGGCTTTTATTCCCAAGCAGAGCTTTTAGAAGAAAAAATTGAAAATCCTGAAGAAATTATGGCAAAAATCGATAAAGTTACGGTTTCGGACGTAGAAAACGCGGCAGAAAAGTATTTCAAAGAAGAAGTGATGAACTTAGCGGTCATTGGCAATTTCTCTAGTGGACAAAATTTTGAAAAGTTGTTAAAGTTATAGGTGATTGATGATTGACAGTAGAAACTAGAAGCTAGAATTTGAGGTTAGATGATAGAGGATAGAGAATAAAAATTTCCATTTTCAAACTTCAAGATCCAGTATCTAGCATCAAGCTTCAAGCATCAAAAATATATTTATGGAACAGACGTTTGTAATGATAAAGCCCGATGGGGTTAAAAGAGGCTTGATAGGAGAAATCATCCGCAGGTTCGAAAGAATGGGGTTAAAAATAGTGGCAATGAAAATGGTTTCTGCAAAAGACGAAGTTTTGCTCAAGCACTACAACGCCGATGATACAAAAACTCTGCAAAGGTGGGGAGAAAAAACCCTTAAAACTTATACTCAATACGGCAAAGATGCCAAAAAAGACCTCGGAACAGACGATCCGCAGGAATTAGGAAAGATGGTCAAAGGCTGGCTTTTTGACTATGTAAAATCAGGACCGATGGTGGCGATGATTCTGGAAGGAAAACACGCGGTTGATAACGTTATTGCGATGGCAGGCCCGACAATGCCGGTTCAGGCGCCCGCAGGAACAATCAGGGGGGATTATTCAACCGACTCCGCCGCATACGCCAACGCTGAAAAAAGAGGAGTTATGAATTTGGTGCATATTTCCACCAGTCTTGAGGAGGCAAACGTAGAAAAAGCCCTCTGGTTTACCGCCGAAGAAATCCAAAGCTACAAAAGAGCGGAAGAGCTTATTTAACAAAATACTACAAATACTACAAATGATAAATAAGCAAATGAATATATTAATGCATTAAATCATTTAATTATTGATTTGAAATTTGCTTATTTGCATATTTGCTTATTATCAAGTCCTAAGGAATTTAGAATACAAAAGAGAACAAGCAATAAAAATAGCGAGCGATATTAGTTCGGATAATAGGCAGTATTGGCAAAAGGACTTTATCTCGAAAAACTGGACAAAAAATAAAACCGCCGAAACAAAAAGTCCGGAAAGCGCAGTTAAGAAAAGCCCGTGAGCAAACACTTTTCTTTTATCTAAGAAAACGGCGAGGGCAAAAAACATCACCAGTAAATAGAAAAGACTGCCTAAAAGTGAAATCGGAACACCCAAAATAATTGAATACTGGCTGGTTAAAACGGTTTCGCAGCCGCTTGTTACGGTGCAGGGCGGAAACGCATTTTTGTAGTGGAGAATTGTTAAATAAGTCGCATCCAAAAGCCCTATGAATGCAAGAATGAGGCAGGCAATGGATAAATTATTTCTTGTTAAGCGCATCCCGTTAGAAGCAGATCGCGATCTGCCTAAATTCTCCTTTGTTTATGATTTTAATTTTATTCATAATTCACTCCGATTAAATTCTTTTGCGATCGCGGCTTCTAACGGGACGCATCTTGAATTATTTTTTTGAAGTCATCGTAGCTTCGGGGATTTGCAATTTGCACTCCGTTTACAAAAAAAGTTGGAGTAGCGTTAATGCCGATACTTGAAGCTTGGTTTTGTGAATCTGCTACATAATTTTTAGTTTCATCGGAAGTCATATCTTTTTGGAATTTATCGGTATCAAGCCCTAATTTTTTGGCGTAAGCAACAAACGTGTCGGCGGCAGAATCGCTTTGGGCCCAGGAAGCTTGAGTTTCAAAAAGCATGTCGTGCATTTCGAAGAATTTGCCTTGAAGTTTTGCGGCGTAAGCGGCCTGTGCCGAAATCAGCGCGTTTTTATGAATACTTGTTAAGGGAAAAAACCGGTAAGCAAAATATATTTTATCGCCAAACTCACTCAAAAGTTGTTTTACAAGCGGGTGATAGGCGGCACAGGCCGGGCACTGGAAGTCGGCGTACTCAACCAGAGTTATTTTTGCTTTTGGATCTCCTTTAGTAATGTCGTTTTTAGAAACCGGCGGAAGATTAATTGCCGACGAAGATGAAGAGGGGGAAGAACCGGCAAGTTTAATAAGCCCAATAACCGAAAGTCCGACAACTAAAACCACCCCTATTATTATGCCCCATTTCTTAAGCAGCGCGTTTCTTTTTTGTGTTTCCGCCTTTTCCTGCCACTCTTGTCTTCGAAGCTCTTTTCTTTCTTTTTTGGTCAGCTTTTGCTCATCAGCCATAGAGGATATAATGGCACTTTGCCGGTTAATTTTCAAGAGGGAATTTGTCGGAGAGGAGGGAATTGGACCCTCTGTCTCTGCGTCCTTCACCCCGTTAATTACTTGTCGGAGACCGCGGAATTGAACCGCGTGCCTCTCGGTCCCGAACCGAGCGTTCTACCGATGAACTAGTCTCCGTAAATTAACGGGGCGGACGCAGCGTGATGCCGGTTCACTACACTCCGAAACCCCAAACAATTTTACCATTAAAATGATAAAATTATAAGTGTCTTAAGTTTCTTAAGTAACTTATGTTGCCAAAGTACAAATATTTATTAACCTATCGTTACTCTTTGTTAATCCATGATTTAACAGTTGAATTTACTCTTAAATTTATGGCGGGGTTCGATTACCGAAGAAGCAGGGAGCAAATGGTTCAGGCAGCCAGATCCGGAAAGCAGAATATAGTAGAAGGAGTAGGCCAGAGTTTAATTTCGAAAAAAGGAGAGATAAAACTTCTGGGAGTTGCCAATGCTTCCTTGGAAGAACTCCTGTCGGATTATGAAGATTTTTTGCGTCAGCATAGCCTTGAAATTTGGCCAAAAACAGATATTAAAATTAGCAATTTTAGAAAAATTGCTTATAGGCTAAGTGTCTTAGCTAATTTAAGTAACCTAGGAGAATTTAAAGAAAAACCAAAACTTTCAGAAAATCCCGAAGAAGCTGCAAATTTTCTTTTAACACTCTGCCACCAAGCCACATTTTTACTTTCAAGACAGATTGCAAAAATGGAGGAGATATTTATAAGAGAAGGCGGTTACAGCGAAAATTTGTTTAAAAAGAGATTAAATAGTAAAATTAAGTAACTTAAGTAGCCTAGGCTACTTATTAATGCCCTTGTAGCTCAACGGATAGAGCAGCGCAGTCCTAACGCGCAGATAGAGGTTCAATTCCCCTCAAGGGTACATGAATAAGTCAGAAATTATCCGCTACCTTATCCTTCGTTCAATTGGCAATTTTTTGGTTTTGTTTGCAATTTTTGGGGTTTTGGCAACTTTTGGTCCGGCTGCCTACTACGAAATTTCTTTTAAAATAGTTCAGGCCAGGGGAGTCCATTATCGGGTTTATGAGCCCAAAGATACGACATCGCCTCTCGGGGAGATTCTAAAACAGCAAAAAATTGGGTCTGTTAAAGTTTATAGCGGCGGATTTGCAGATGTTCTGGCGGGTCCAAAAGAGCAGATTTTGATACCTAATGATACATCTTTTGATATTTTGATACCAAAACTTGGGGCAAACGCCAAAGTTTTTCCTAACGTTGACGCATCAGATGAAAACCAGTTTTTACCGGTTTTAAAGCAGGGAGTTGCTCACGCAAAGGGAACTGTTTTCCCCGGAATGAAGGGTAATATTTATCTTTTTGCCCACTCAACCGATAACTTTTGGGATGTTGGCAGGTATAACGCTATTTTTTATCTTCTAAAAGATCTTTTGCCTGGCGATGACGTAGTAATCTTTTTCCAAAACAAAAGGTATAATTATGTAGTTACAGGTTCAAAAACGGTCGACCCTTCTGATGTTTCGTACATTGTAAATGCGCAAAACCAGAAGTCCGAAACCTTGATTTTGCAAACCTGCTGGCCTCCGGGGACTACCTGGAAAAGATGGCTAGTTTTTGCAAAGCCCAAGTAATAATTACAAATATGCAAATGCTAAATAAGCAAATGAATATTTAAATGATTTAATGATTAATTCATTCATTTGAAATTTGCTTATTTGCTTATTGGGTTATTTATTTGAGGTCGACTGTATAAAGGTTCGGGGCGGAATTAGGGTTGCCCAAGTCCGTTAAGATAACTATTCTTGAACCGTCTGACCAGGGAAACACGTATGAGTCGACGAATGGTCCCGCATAGACCGTTGTCTGGTTTGTTGCATCGTATTCCATAATGTCAATCTTTTTATTATGGTTATAGATTAAATGTTTTGAATCAGGGAACCAGATTATTGGGGAAGGTGAGTAAACGTCTAAATTTTCTTCGTTTGGCAGTGAATCAACAATTTTATAATTCCTGTCTTCTTTTATATCGTAAACATAAACTTGCCCTTTTTGAATATTTCTTGCTTCGGGAGTGGAATCTGTTCCGATTAACCTTGGGGTAATTATTATTGGTATTTCAGCAGATTGCGATGCTATATAAAGAATTTTAGTTTCGTCTGCGGACCAATCTATAATTTTAAAATCGGAAAGGACAATTTGCTTCAAGTTTTTTGGGAGCGCGTCGGTTAAAGACTTTTCCTTATCGGCTTTTTGCTTGTTCCAGTCCGCATTCACGCTAGCCATAGTTTCGGTGACGTCTTGAGGGTTTTGGTTAAACCCGTTTGTACGCAAAAGATAGGTGGCTGAAGATACTCCCGGGATGCTTGTGAGAAGCTGGGAGCCGTCAGGAGACCATTGTAGACTTGCTTTAGAGAAGCTGTTTAGCGTATCGTTAATAATCTGGCTTGAGGAACTTTGCAGGGTTAGGATTGGTCTTGCGGTTGTATCCATAATATAGATCCCATTTTTAACTGCCGATTGGGAAGCAACCGTATAGGCAATTTTTGTGTGTGACGGATCCAAAACCGGATTTTGAGCTCCTAAATTAGTTATGTTTTCAAGTTTTGGTGCGGTAGGGAACAAAAGGGCATCGGCTTTTGTTACGACCTCGTTTTTAATGATTAAAGTTTTTTCCCAGGGCAAATATCCCTCTTTGAGAATTTTTACGTCATAAGTTCCGGGAGCGAGATTTATGGTGTTGGCTGTTGCGGTTGTTAAGTGGCCGTTTACAAAAACTTGAGCTCCATCGGGGCTACTTGTAGCAACTAATAGGCCTGTTCCGGCTAGGTTTGGACCTCCTTTGCCAAAACCAAAGCGATAGCCTTTTCCATAAAGCACAACAAGGACTGTAGCGGTAAACATAAAAAGGAGAATTAGCGCGGAAATAATTATTTGTTTTTTCACTGCGTTTAGGATTATACTAGCTAATAATGACTCTTGCAAGTGAGCGGCTTTGAGGGTTATAATCGATTTTATCCAAGGCAGAAACCAAAAATTTGATAGGTTAAGTATATATTTTGATATAGTTATTTATTATGCTTTCGAAAAGAATAGGAATTGATCTTGGTACTGCTAATACTCTGGTTTACCTTGCCGGGGAGGGTATTGTTCTAAATGAGCCGACAGTTGTAGCCGTTACTGCCGAGGAAAACAGAGTTGTGGCAGTTGGCAAGGAGGCAAAGGATATGCTTGGCCGCACTCCCGGTAATATTGTGGCAATGAGGCCTCTTCGAGATGGAGTAATTGCAGACTACACCATAACCGAAGCAATGCTTTCATATTTTATCGACAAAGCCGCCGGTAAATCCCGTTTTTTTAAACCCGAAGTTATGGTTTGTATTCCTTCGGGAGTCACCCAGGTTGAAAGAAGAGCTGTTTTGGACGCAACAATGTCTGCAGGCGCAAAAGTGGCCTATCTTATAGATGAGCCTTTGGCAGCAGCAATAGGCGCCAAAATACCCATTGCCCAGGCTGCAGGACATATGGTGGTTGATATAGGCGGAGGCTCAACCGAAGCCGCGGTTATTTCGTTAGGCGGAGTAGTTGTGCATCATTCGGTAAGGGTTGGCGGAACTAAAATCGACGAGGCAATTGCCAACTACACCAAGAAAAAATTTAACCTGCTTATCGGTGAGAGAACATCCGAGGAAATAAAAATTAATATGGGTAACGCCCTTATTGACGATAAAAAACAAGCAGAGGAAAAAAAGGTCGAAATAAGAGGAAGAGACAGCGTAACCGGACTGCCAAGAACAATAGAGTTAACAGAAGCCTTGGTTAACGAAGCAATATACCCTGTTTTAATAGATATTATTCAAGCGGTTAAAGGAGTTTTAGAGCAAACCCCTCCCGAGTTGGCGAGTGACATTATCGACAAGGGAGTTGTAATGTCGGGCGGGACATCTCTTTTAACAAATTTTGATAAATTAATGACAAGGGTTACAGGGGTCCCATGTCATGTGGCGGAAGACGCGCTGTTATGTGTTGTCCGGGGGACCGGGGTTGCGCTGGAAAATATCGAACTTTACAAGAGAAGCATAGCGAGAAAGTAATTTTCAATTTTAAATTTTCAATTTTCATTCAAATCCAAATGCTTTAATTTTAAAACATTAATTCATTGAAAATTCATTAGAAATTAAAAATTAGAAATTAATAATTTTATGTTATCCTATAAGAATTCTCCAAACATATAAAAATTTATGAATTTTCATATTTTCACGAAAATTTTCACAAGGAACAAGATTTATAGTAACTGGATTGTAGAGTTAAGTAAAACAGCCAATTTTTTGGGTATATTAGAGTAGGGTTTAGGGTAAAATATTGTATACTAAATATGTTCAAAACAGATAAAATTGGCAATTTTACCGCAAAAGCAAAATGCCTTATAGTAAATTAAGATGAAAAACAAAATATTTTTACTCGGAGTAGGGTTTAATAACCTAAAAATAGGAGATGTCCTAGAGTTAATTAAAAAAGGCCTAGGAAAAAATGAAAAAAAATACTATATTGTTACCCTTAACCCCGAAATTTTAGTGATTGCCGACAGCGACCCTAACTATAAAAAAGTCCTAAATGGGGCAAAATTAGCTTTGCCGGACGGCATTGGGGTAATGATGGCGGCAAAATTACTCGGGAAACCATTAAAGGAGAGGATACATGGTGTAGACCTTATGGAAAACCTCTGTCGGGGGGTATCGAAACAGCCTATAACGGTGGGCTTTCTAGGAGCGGGGCCCCACGTAGCAGAGTTAACGGCCGAGTGCTTACGTGAAAAATACCCCGGATTAAAAGTAGTTTTCACCGGACAAGAGTGGGATGGAAAATCAAAAATCAAAAATCAAAAATCAAAAATCGACATATTATTCGTTGCTTTTGGGTCTCCGAAACAGGAAATTTGGATTGCGGAAAATCTGGAAAGACTTCCGGTTAAAGTCGCAATAGGGGTTGGGGGAGCTTTTGATTTTGTCAGCGGAAAAGTAAGAAGAGCTCCGGTTTTTGTCCGAAAATTAGGTCTTGAATGGCTGTTTCGCCTCATCCTCCAACCCTGGAGGATAAAAAGACAATTAAGACTTATCAAATTTATTTACTTAGTATTTAAAGACCTGAATTCTAGGAACGAATGCCCCCCAGGGTCTTTTTAGGTAGCAATCAAATACTTCCTGTGGTGTTTTGTAGTTAAGACGTTTTCTTGGTCTGTTGTTTAACTCCCATTCAACGTCTCTTAAC
>JAMCZC010000031.1 GCA_023485865.1 Patescibacteria group bacterium
CGCATATTGCGTCTATGGGTAGCATAACTACATCGTATAGAAACTGAATGTATTTTTCAATGCTTGGATATACGCGAATTTGTTTAGAAGCTATTTTTTACTTTCTTCAAGTTTTTCGATTTTTCTTAATATTTCTAGCATTAATTTTTGCTGATTTTCTAAATGATTTAAGATTGTTTCTATTTCCTTTTCCGCTTTCTTATCTGTTTCGAAATCGTGTTCGGAGCGAAGCTCCGCGTGTTTTCCCTGAATATTTTGGCCAACCATAATAAGCGGCATTAAATGAATCTGAATTAAATTAGAGATAAAAAGCCATAAAACAAAAGCGGGATAAGGGTCAAAACGAAAATTTTTTGGAGCGAGTATGTTCCAGGAAAGCCAAATTGCAGTCCAAGCAAAAATTATGAAGAAAAATCCCATTGTTCCTATTTTTTCGGTTACAAAAAGCGCTAGTTTATCCATTGAAGACAATCTGGATCTATGAATTACGTTAACATTTTTAATGGGGAATTGCTGCTGTAGTTTTTCAATTGAAGTTTGTGCCATAGCTTTAGATTAACACATTAACATTATAATTCAATGAGGAATTTATATTTTTTCTCCGCAGGTTCTTACAGATTGGATAACCTGTTTAAAAACGTGCCCTTTGGGAGTTAGGGAATATTCAACTTTTAATGGAACCTGGGCGTAAATTTTCTTTTTAACATATCCTTCCTTTTCAAGTTCCTGAAGTCTTTTGGAAAGGGTTTTTGGGTTTATATCTCCTACACTTCTTTCCAACTCACCAAACCTTTTAGTCCCAATTAGGAGTGAATTCAATATTAAAATTGTCCACTTGCTGCCAATAATTTTTGCAACTTTTGAAACTTCCAGTAAGTCCGTATCCATACTATACTTTTTGTAACTACTTGACAAAGTCTAGCATCGATACTATACTTTGTCAAGTATGGATAAACTTAAAATATTAGGAGTGGGAGGAAGTTTAAGAAAAGGCTCATTCAGCAAAGGACTTCTTTTAGAGGTTAAGAAACTTGCTCCTGAAAATGTGGATTTTGAAATTTGGGAAGATTATAATTTTCCTCCGTATAATCCCGATACTGAAATTCCTGAAAACGTAAAAGAGCTTAAAAATAAAATTAAAAACGCCGATGCAATACTTTTCTCATTGCCTGAGTATAATTATTCTGTCCCGGGCTTTATAAAGAATGCTATTGACTGGGCATCAAGACCTTATGGAGATAATTCCTGGGAAGATAAGCCGGCAGCAATTATGAGTGAGTCTATAGGAAATACGGCGGGGTCTAAAGCACAATATCATTTGAGACAAGTATTAGTCTGTCTTAATGTTCATGCGCTAAACAAACCCGAATTTATGGTACCGAATGCTACAGATAAATTTGATAAAGAAGGAAATTTAATAGACGAAGAAGCAAGAGGGAAAATTAAACCGCTCATTGAAGCTCTTGTAGCTTGGACTAACAAATTAAAATAGTTTTGACATTTTTCCTCTTACATATTATCATTTGATTATGAAAACAATTCTCCGTTTTCTTTTGGAAAAGTTAATCGTTGAGAAAATAGCTTATGCCCACTGCGACATCCCGTGCGGAATATACGACCCTCACAACGCGCAAATGGCAGCTCATACGATAATTCGTATGACACAACTTTTGGGAGAAGTTAAAAGAGACAGTGAAACAAAAGCGGAGCACGATATTTCAAGAATAACTCATGTTAAAGAGCATCATGCGGATATTCTTGAAGAAGAGTTGGATACCCTAAGGAATGATTATTTTAAAGAAGAGCATTACAAAGAATATCCGAATCTTAATGAACTTTTTGTAAAAACTCTAAAGGCAAGCGCAAAAGCCAGGCAGGGAATCGATATGGAAGCTGCTGAAAGTACATTGGCCGGAGCACAGGAAATCGCCGAAATCTTTTTCAAAACCAAAGGGGTTGAGTCTGTCAGAGTAAAAACGGTCTATCCCACAGGCGGAGAAATTGTTCTTCATAAATAATGCTTCTTTTAAAAAAATTCAGAATTCGCGGCCACAGCATGGAACCTTTTATAAAAAATAACTCTATAGTTTTTGCTAGCGGAATTCCTTACTTATTTAAAAATCCCAAGGTAAATGATATTGTTGTTTTTAAAGATAAAGAGGGGAAAACTTTGATAAAAAGAATAACAAGGAACAAAAAAGATAGATATTTTGTTGCGGGGGATAATAAGGGCGATAGCCTGGATAGCAGGCAGTTAGGAGATATCTCAAAAAGGCAAGTTATTGGTAAAGTAATCTATAAATTATAAATGTTATTTTATTTATTTTTTGGTGTAACTATTTTATTCTTGCTCTTCCTTCTTTCTATGGTTTGGCCGCCTGACAGTCCTTGGGCTCCTTGGTGGAGAACCTCTAAAAAAACTGCAAGAGCAATGTGCAAACTGGCAGATGTAAAAAAAGAAGATATTGTTTATGATTTAGGTTCGGGGGAAGGAACAGCTCTTTTGATTGCGGCAAAAGAATTTGGAGCAACGGGCTTTGGTGTAGAAATAGATCCTGTGCGTTTCCTTTTTTCAAAATTTATTTTAAAAATAAATGGATTGTCCAATAAAGTAAAAATTAAGAGGGGAAATCTTTTTAAGCAGGATATTTCAAAAGCAAGCGTTATTTTTGTTTATTTGGTGCCAAAAACTCTGGATAGACTTTTGCCAAAATTTAAAAAAGAATTAAAAAAAGGAACTAGGATTATAAGCTATAGATATGAGATGAACCTGCCTTTAAAAGAATACAATAAAGAAAATCAAATACGGCTTTACATTATTTAAGTTTTAAAATAATCCAGCGGAGGTTATTTAATATATTATAAATAACATATAATTTTTTGTTCAAAATATAATCGTAGCTGCCTACGAATTCTACATGTCTTGCCCCGTAACCCTCTTTAAATTTATGGAATCCGTAGAAAGGGTCTTTATCATTAGGGTTAGGTCCCAAAGCTCCCCACATATCAAATTTTTTAAGCCCTAATTTTTTACCAAATTTTATTGTTTCCCACATCATAAGATTTGACGCCATAACCTCTTTGTATTTACTGCTTGATGCTCCATAGGGATAATAAAGTGTATCTCCTAAAATAAATAAAATCCAGGCAACAAGAATCTCCGACTTGTACTTGGCAACCAGTAAATGCGCCGTTAGCTTGTCATAATCTGATTTTTGATTTTTGATTTTTGATTTTTGATTTTTTAACGTTTCCCACATTAGCCTATGATATTTCTCGCTATGAGCATAGAATTTTTGCCTTTGTGTTGTTTCTTTGGTAAGGCGCAAATATTCTTCAAAAGCATTGTCTGAATTGTCCTCAAATATTTTTACGCCTTTTTTTTCTGCTAATTTTATGTTGTATCTTGTTTTAGAATGCATATTTTTTAAAAGTTCTTCTTCGGATTTTGTTAAATCCAAAACAAAAGTATATTTAGTCAGAAGAGGGCGTGAGGAAGAAACAAGGTTCTTAAAATTATATTTTTTGTTGCCCCTTTTTTCAACGTTTGGTTCTAGTTGAATAAAAATGCAGTTTTCTTTATTGCCAATTGTAAAAAGCGTATCAAGCATTTTTTTATTAATGTCGGGGCCTTTGGGAGCGTATCCAATTGTATATTTTGTGTGGGGAATGGGATGGATTGTAAGCTGCAAATTATAAGTTTTAACAACCTTAACTCCTGTTTTTCCCCTGAATAATCCCCATTCCTCGGATTGTAAAGGATGTAAATTCTTATTTATCATAAGTATTCGGGAACATCAGTTTGCATTCTATTTAAATTTCTTTCCAGCACTCCTTCTGGAAGTTCAAGTATGAATCTAGAGACAATATTTGTGGTTTTTTGTCCAAAAAAAAGTCTTTTTCTGGAATATGTTAAAAAGAGTTTTTCTTTGGCTCTTGTCATTCCAACATAACAAAGTCTTCGTTCTTCTTCAAGTTCGTTTTTTCCCATTAAACTTCTGCTATGCGGGAAAAGTCCTTCTTCCATGCCTGCCATAAAAACAACAGGGAATTCCAATCCCTTTGCCGCATGTAAAGTCATTAAATTTACAGCGTCTTTTTTGCCGTCCGCATCTTTTATATGGTCGGGAATATATTCTTGTTCAACTAGGGAAACATTTTCTAAAAATTCGCCAAGATTTGGAAATGATATCGCAACAGACCTAAGTTCCTTAATATTTTCAAGTCTTTCCAAGTCTTCCTCGTCCTTCTCGTCGAATAAAGAAAGGTAATCAGTAGTTTTTAAAGCATTATCCATAATAGAAATTGTTGTCTGACTATTTATTTTTTTTGCATCCAGGATTTTTTGAAAATCTAAAAATTTAGCAAATTTTCCCTTGCCTAATTTTTCTAATCTCTTTAAAGAAACTTTATCTTTTGGATTTGCAATAACTCTTAAATAAGCAAGCACATCTTTAATTTCTTTCCTTTCGTAAAATCTTATCCCGCCTATTAAAATATAGGGAGTTCCTCTATGAATAAAAACTTCTTCAATCGTTCTTGATTGCGCGTTAGTTCTATATAGAATTGCAAAATCGTAATATCTTAAGTTAGGGTTTTGATATCTAATTTTTTCCATCTCCTCCAGAATAAATTCTGCTTCGCGTTGTTCATTTAATGCTTCAAAGACCGAAATTTCCTCACCCGCTTTATTTTCGGTCCAGAGTTGCAAAACGGGATGGCTATTATTTTTAGATATGACCGAAGATGCCCCGTCCAATATTTTTTGTGTTGACCTGTAATTTTGCGACAAAGAAAAAGTTTTCGTATCTTTAAAATCCTCCTTAAATCTTGCTAGGTTTAAAAAATCTGCGCCCCTAAAACTATATATACTTTGGGAAAAATCGCCGACAACGCAAATGTTATTCCATTTCTGACTAAGCAGTTTCGTAAGCAGGTATTGGGCGTGGTTTGTATCTTGATATTCGTCTACCAAAATATATTTAAATTTATTTTGGTATTTTTCCAAAACTTCAGGATTTTTTCTAAAAAGCTCCACTGTTTTTAAAATTAAATCATCAAAATCTAAAGCCGCATTTTCCTTTAAGATTTTTTGATAAATTATATAAACTTTCGAAACAACTTCCTGAAAATGTCCTCTGGCAAAGGAAGGATATTGTGTTTCATCAATTAATTCATTCTTGGCTTGAGATATAGTTGCAAGAATGGAGGATGGTTTATACTCTTTTAAAGATAATCCTAAAAGACTAAATGCTTCTTTTATAGCATCTTTTTGGTCCTGACTATCATATATTAAAAAGTTGTTCGGGATCGCTATGTGTTTACCTTCAATTCTTAATATTTTTGCACAAAGCGCATGAAAAGTAGCAATAAAGACGGAATGTTTTATTCCAAGAAGTTTCGATATTCTTTCTTTCATTTCACTTGCTGCCTTATTAGTAAACGTAGTTAGTAGAATATTCTCGTCAGGAATTCCCTGATCGATTAAATAGGCAGCTCTATAAGTAAGTATTCTTGTTTTTCCAGATCCTGCGCCTGCCAATATTAAACGTGGCCCCTCAGTTGCTATAACTGCTTTTTTTTGTTCCTCATTAAGATTAGATAAATTAATTGCCATAATTTATACCTTCAATAAATTTATTATATTTTCTCTCGAGATAAAGATTAGTATCTTTATACATATAAGCGAAGAGTTTAAACGCTGACTTTTGTCCCAAGTTAATACGATAATAAGGTGTTTTTTGATCCTCCATAGCTATTATTATTTTTCCATTATACGAGTTCTTAAGGAGTTGTTTAATTCTCCGATATAGAAATTCACTCATAGGCTGACTGGCGGTATAAAAATCTACGACTAGCTTGCTTTTATAGGATATATTTCGAAGAGAAACTGAGCCATCTCCGTCAAAATACCCCCTTATAAAGTGTCTAATCAAATTTTTAGGAATTTTTGGAGGAGTAAATGTTAGGCTTTTTCTTTCAGTAATACCTAATTTTATAAGATCATTAAAAATTACTTGATCACATATACGTATACTGTAAGATATTTTACCGTTGTCTCGTACTTTCTGATGGATTGGGCCCTCATAACTCAAAATCGACTTTATTTTCTCAACAACGTCTTTGTCATCACAGGCAATATGTAGAGTATGTCCCCTTCCACTGCGACAAACATTCCCGTCTGCTCCAATAAATCCCAAAACATAAGCCATCTCCGGCGACCAAATCTTAAAGAAATTTGAATTTACTTTGTATTTTTTTATTTTTGCCTGGATAGGTAGATACCTAATCTTAGATTGAATTGAATTGGGAGAACGATGAATGATAACCCCCATTTGTTTATAGGTCATTTTGCTAATATTCTCATTTAAAAACTCAATTTCTTCAATTGTCCATGGATGGGTATGTTGATTTGACACTATAGTATTATAACAAAGCTGCGAGGGAAATTAAATATTCCTGGTTTGATTTAATGGTACCTATACCCTGAAGACAAGTAAGCATACTTAGGCTCAAGTTTTGATCGCGGAGGCAATATTCCTTAAGTATTTATCACAAGAAAATATTGTAACTGTGAGAAATTCTTACGTATTGCTTTAGTGAGCAATAGAAGCTTGTGGGATAGGTGGGGCTGGTTGAGGACCTGTATCAGGTTTTGCTTCTTGGCTTAATGCTTCTCTGATTTTATCCTGAGCTGCGGTATCACCTGTTACTTGCTCTTCGGGAAGATTAGTTGTTGCATTAGATCCGGGTTCAGTCGTATTACTTCTTCCTCGACCAATCATCCTCAGCATTCCTTGTACTAGATTTGCTGGATGTAATTTACCTCTTAAATGCAGGCCTTTTAGATCTATTGGTGTTAAATCTGTTCTCTTAGTATCCATATCTAAATTGGGTACTTGGAATAATTCTTCTGGTACAGGTATCTTTATAGTAGCATCTTGATAAACTGTTGGGTCAAATGCTATTTTGTAATCAAAATCTGCATCTGGCCTTATTGCTGTTCCCAGAAGCAGCGTATTTAAAGCTGCGTCTTTTACTTGCTGGCTTGCAGCTTCGCCAGGACTACCTGCCAGTTCTAGTAATGCGTTATTAACACGGTCATCGTGCTCAAGTCTTATGCTGGCTAATGCTGCTTCAGCTGCCCTATCGGATAATGGTTGCCCATCAATTCCTTGCAATCTCCCATTTAGATAACGTGACACTCTTTCAGCAGATCCTCTTAGTGCTTCCGGATCAATATTAGGCAATTCTCTGATTGCTCTGTCCAAAGATCTGTTCAGATAATCTTCTGGACTAAGGTTAGCGATGTTTTCTTCGACGTACTTTTTAGGATCTACCGCACTTACTTCTTGTGGGGTTGCCCCTGGTTGTGGCTCTGCGTTTGGATTCATATTTAAACTATTTCATAATTGATTTTTTTGTCAAACGATTTAAGTCCTTGAGAAAATCTTGCTTCATACCGTATAATGATACCATCCCGCTCAGCGGGGGTCAAGCATGAATAACGTTTTAATCGTTGCTAACTTAAAGTCTTATAAGACTAAAATCGAAGCTAAAGAATGGTTAGATGCTTTTGTAAAAATAAAGGAGACAGAAAATAGCCTCAATGATAAAGAAATAATTATTTGTCCGCCTTTTCAGCTTCTTTTCATGTTCGGCTCATATGCTAAGGATAAACTTTTGCCAATTAAAATAGGAGCGCAAAACGTTTCGCCTTTTGATGAGGGAGCATATACCGGTGAGGTAAATGCAAAACAAATAAAGGATTTTGCGGATTTTGTTTTAATTGGACATTCCGAAAGAAGAAATAATTTTGGAGAAACAGACGATATGCTTTCTAAAAAAACAACACTTTCTTTAAAATATGGACTTATTCCAATTTTTCTTGTCCAGGGAAAAGATAATCTTATCCCCCAGGGAGTAGAAATAATTGCTTACGAGCCGGTATTTGCCATTGGAAGCGGAAATCCCGATACTCCCGAGAACGCGGATCAAGTTGCCTCGTTTATTAAATCAGAAAACGATACTTATAAAATTCTTTATGGCGGAAGCGTGACTTCGGAAAACGTAAAAAACTTTACCAAGATGCCGAATGTAGACGGAGTTTTGGTGGGAGGGGCAAGTCTAAATCCGGAAGAATTTATCAAAATTATTTATAATGCCTAAGAAGAAATTTATCCCAATCATCATAATTTCCGTTTTATTGATTTTTGTCGGTAAGCTAATCCTCAGCAACTTAAACGTATTTCCGTTTATGTTCCAGCTTATATTCAATCGGGACATTCAATTAAAACAGTCAGCCAGCCGTATTAACATACTACTTTTAGGTATCGGGGGGGGGACTCACGACGGCCCCGATTTAACCGATACGATTATTTTTGCAAGCTTGGACGAAAAAAATAATAAAGTCACTCTGGTTTCAATCCCAAGAGACTTATGGTCTCCGGAGTTAAATCAAAAAATTAACACGGCATATACTATCGGCGAATCAAAAAAAAAGGGCGGAGGATTAACTCTTGCTGAGGCTGCTGTTGCCAAGATAACAGGACAAAATATTGATTATGGGGTTAGGATTGATTTTTCCGGTTTTGTTAAGGCGATAGATATTGTTGGCGGTTTAAACGTCAACGTAGATAATGCTTTTGATGATTATCAATACCCGATAGACGGAAAAGAGGAAGATCCCTGCGGCCATAATCAGAATGAGTTAGAAGCTCTGGCAACTGCAGCATCACAGCTAGAAGCTTTCCCCTGCAGATACAAGCATTTGCATTTTGACAAAGGGCCGCAGCGTATGGACGGTAAAGCAGCCTTAGAATTTGTAAGATCAAGACACGGCCAAGGGGACGAGGGTACCGACTTTTCCAGAAGTAGAAGACAGGAAAAAGTAATTAAAGCTTTTAAAGAAAAAGCGCTGTCTGCAGAAACCCTGTTAAATCCTGCAAAAATAATAAGTCTTTACGAAACGCTTAAGTCCAGTATAGATACAGATATAAAACAAGATGAATTTGACGATTTTATAAGACTTGCTCAAAAAATGAAAACGGCAAAAATACAAAGCACGGTTTTGGACTATGGTGATGAGCAAAAACAAAGGCAGGGGCTTTTACAAAATCCGCAACCTTCTTCGGATTATAATTACGAGTGGGTGCTAATCCCAAGAATTGGAAACGGAAATTATAAAGAAATACAAAAATACATAGATTGTGAAATAAAAACAGGAAATTGTCCGGTTTCTGCAAAGCCCCAAAATTAAATCGCAATGCTAAAATTCTTAAAAGAATATAAAAAAATTCCATTACCACCGATATTCGCTTTGTTATTTATTTTATTTATTAGAATAATCTTAATCAATCAGCCGAGTTTTAAAATCGATATGAATGACTGGCAGGCATGGGCAGGAAGACTTGTTGATGTAGGCCCCATGAAATTTTATACGCCCAACATTTTTGCGGACTATCTTCCCTTTTTTTATTTCTTTCTTTGGATTGTTGCAGAAGTTTTTAATGCAATTTTTGGTAAAGCTGCTATTTTTTCAACAAGCTTTGAACTTTACATAAAAATAATCAGTAATGTTTTTGATTTCCTAACCGGATACACAATCTTTGCCATAATAAAAAGACATTCCCCAAAATGGGCTGCGATAGGCAGCATTCTCTACCTTGCTAATCCAAGCATTATATTTAATAGTTCCGTGTGGGGGCAAATAGACTCAATACCGACTTTTCTTCTTACCTATTCGCTTTATCAGCTTGAGGAACGTAAGAATATCATAGGCTCATCAATAACAAGCATCTTATCATTTCTAATAAAGCCATTGAACGTATCGCTTTTACCCATCGTGTTTCTAAGAGCGATAAGAAGTTTCACAATTAAAAAAATTCTGATAGCCGTTGGGTTTGGAATGCTGGTTTCAATTGTTATTTCAATGTTTTTCTTTGCAAATGACCCTATCCTCGGGGGGATAAAGCATTTTTCAGCAGCAATTAATATGTATCCCTACACTTCCCTTAACGCATATAATTTTTGGGCTTTATTTGGCTGGTGGAAACCCGATACCGGGCATTGGTTTAACTTGTCATATCATATTTGGGGTTATATTTTATACGCATTTATTCTTCTTATTGTCCTCTTCTCGTATTTAAGAAGAAAAGCAAAAATAGGAACAAAGCTTGATTATTTTGCCTCTGCTTTATCTTCTTTTGGGTTTTTTTTGTTTTTAACCCGCATTCATGAGCGTCACTTATTTCCGGTTTTTGCGTTGCTTATTATTTCAGCTTGTATTTTTCGGTCAAGAATGCTTATCGTAAGCTATATTACGCTCGCTATCATTAATTTTATTAATCTATTTTATTCATATTATTACTACAATGTTATTTACAATAACCCAATGGCTCCGAAGAATATTATTTTTGACATATCCTTAAATTATCAATTGATTTTTTCTCTTGTTTCGCTTATTGTTTTTGGTATCATGTTGTATGTTTATTTTAAAAATCAAAAATTAATTTATGAAAAAAAATAAAAAAACAAAAATAAACAGCGAAAAAGTTTTTAGTAGAATATTATTCTTTCTTCCCGAAGTTATAATCTTTGCATTTGCATTTTTTACCCGCTTTTTAAGATTGGACATACCGAAAACTCATATATTTGACGAGGTTTACCATGCTTTTACCGCAGAACAAATGTTAAAAGGTAATCCTGCCGCGTGGGAGTGGTGGAATACTCCGCCAAAGGGTTTTGCATATGAATGGACACATCCTCCCTTAGCCAAAGAATTTATGGTAATTGCAATGTCTATTTTTGGCGATAATCCATTTGCCTGGAGATTTTTTTCGGCACTTTTCGGTTTTGGAGTGATAGTACTTATTTACTTAATTAGCTATAAACTTTTTAAAAACCGTTTGATTGCATTATTTGCGGCTTTTGCCGCTTCTATGGACGGACTTCTTCTTACTATGTCGCGTATTGCAATGAACGACATGTATTTCTTATTTTTTATATTACTAGCTCTTTTGTTTTTCCTCTACAACCGGAAATTTTTAATGGGAATCGCGCTTGGCCTTTCTCTAGCAGCAAAATGGACGGGTCTTTTTGGAATAGGAATAATAGGCGTAATATATGTCATTCAACTTTTATCACAAGTTAGAAAAAAAAATATTTCCAAAAGAAGCGCTATAAAAAATTTATTTGGAGTACCTCTATTTTTTATCATCTTACCTCTTGCTATTTATCTAACCGTTTACCTGCCTTTTTTTACAGGAAAACATACACCGCCCGGTAACAAGTCTTCAGCCTTCAACGCCGAAACTTTTATTGGACTGCAGCAGCAAATGTATTGGTATCACACAAATCTTAGGGCAACGCACCCGTATCAGTCAAAACCGACACAATGGATATTTGATCTTCGTCCGGTCTGGATTTATGTGGATTACAAAGATAATACAATTGCTAACGTCTACAACTTGGGCAATCCGCTTTTTATGTGGTTTGGATTGGTATCAATTATTTTTCTGCTTTTTGAATTTATAAAAAAAAGAACTTTGGGAATCGCGGTCGTTCTTATCGGATACTTTGGATTTTTCCTGCCGTGGATAGATTCCCCAAGAATTATGTTTTATTATCATTATTTACCGGCTGTTCCATTTTTAGCAATTGCAACAGGTTATGTTCTGAATAAATTATTTGTTGAAAAAATAGGAAAAATATTTGTCTTTTTGTTTTTATTGTTTTTAGTAATTTTATTTATTTACTTTTTCCCCTTATGGACTGCAATCCATATCCCGCGATGTGTAAATCCACAAGGATGTGTTAGCTGGTACGATTCTTACTTTTGGTTTTCCAGCTGGAAGTAGTATCGTTACATTGACCAGATATTTAGAAAATTAATCATAATTATCCCCCACAAATTAATAATGATGCTCAATACAACTATCAGATAAGCTATCATTTTTGGCTTTTGACCGATACCTAAAGCAATAAGAATCAAAACGAAGGGCATAAAATCCTGGGCAAAACGATATCCAAATTCCGTAAAACCGGTGGCTACCCAAAGCGACAGGACAAAAAAAGTGGAAATAATAGCAAGCCAGCATGAAACCATAAGGGTGGATTTTTTTGCTCCCAACGCAAAAATAACGGCTGGAGAGACAAACCATATTGCCATGCTATATAAAGAGGGAATTACGTATGGCCATGAACTTTGAAAATAAGGCAGTCTGGAAAACATAGCGTCGATATGTATCGGAATATGTTTAAAACTAAGGTAGCCGTCTTTAATAGCGCTTGGTTTATGCACATTTGGAAGCAATTCATAGGGAGAAAGCGGACTGAGGCTTGCAAACCGCATAAAATTATAAAGTATGTCCAAAAAAATAAAAGAGCCTATTCCGATACCAAGGGCGATAAGCTTATAAATAGACTTTTTATTAACGGGTAAAAATTTATCTTTCAGATAAAAAAGAAAAAAGGGAAGGGTAAAAATTTCCGTTGATCTCGACCAAAAACTTGCTCCTAAAAAAAGGCCGATTAAAAGCAGTCTTTGTTTTCCGAAAGTTTCCCGTATTGCCAATAAAAGAAAAAAAAGCGCAACAATGTGCGCAAGATACCAGGCCGATCCAACGCTTGCCAAGAACCATTGACCGCTGCCGAATGCAAAGAAAAATGTAGTTACAATAGCTGTTTTGGATGAAATGTTTATTTTTTTTAATAGGCTGTAGAGAATAACAGGATTTAGACTGCCTAAGAATATGGAAAAAATTGTTTGTGAAACTCCGGCTCCGAAAAGAGCAACCAACGGAAACAGTAGTACGGCGGGCATTGGCGGAAATACAACGTAATATTTATCTTTAAACGTTATTAATTCGCTTAGCCAAGGGGGGTTTTCCAATAAATAGAGCCTGTGGTTAACAAAGGCGTCGGCAAGCTTGACAAAATAGTCGTATGGAGTATTTTTAGAAGCGCTAAAAAAATAGATTATAAATGTAAGCGCGAATATTAAAAAATATATAAGATAAGGATGAAGTTTGTTTATTTTCATACGGTGGTATTTATTATAAGGCAAAAAGCAGCATGGCGCCGATAATTGTAAGCACTCCTCCCAAAAGTCCCAGCGTAACTATTTTCCCATCAGGGCCGGGTGAATTTCCTCCCGGTGCAAGGGGCGGGGGCGCGGAGGGTTTGGGAGTAGGCATAGGAGTAGGCGTAACAGTTGGAATAGGAGTGGGCGATGAGGTTGGGGTAGGAGTTGCGGAGGGAGAAGGACTGGGAGTCGGGCTTGCTAAAGGAGTTGGTGTTGAGGTAGGCGGATTTGCTACAGGATTTACTTGGCTTCCTGCGGCATAAACCGTAAAGGTCTGGGTTATTGTTCTTAATATGCCATTTATGTCTTTTGTCGTTATAGAAATTGTATGCTGTCCCGGCGAAAGCGGGACGTTAGGTCTATAACTCCAATTTCCATTTGCATCGGTTTTTACCTTTGTTTGTATTTGTGCGTCCGAATGTATCTCTATTTTTACGTCTTCATTAGGTTTCCCCGTTCCTGTAAAAATAGGCTGTTGGTCCGAAAAGCTTTGGTTTTCCTTAGGAGTTATTATTTTCGGAGTATTGCCCGATGAAACTGCGGGAGAGGAGGATGGCAATGTTTCAATTTGAGCAGAGAATGAGGCTATGGGCTCGGTACCAGTTGTGAAATCATAGTTTTGCGAAAGCGTTACGGTTGGGACAGGATTTATTTGATTTAAAGATAAAGATACATTTGAAGATAAACCGTCTCCGAAAAAAAGCATTTTAAGAACGCTGGTTGCGGGAAAATCCAAATAAGACGCCAAATCTACTGTCCTCACGGAATTTAGAGGAATCAAGTAGTTTCCGTCAGATTTTATAAGGGACGAAATAACTTGGGAGTTATCGGTTGTAATATAAATTATGGCTTCGTTCGGAATTTGTCCGTTTGGCATAACAACCTTCCCAACTATTGGTTTTTGTTCCGAAGGGGAGCTTGTCACAACAGCCCCCGTAACTGCCTCAAACGGAGTGCCGCTATTTAAAAATTTATCTTGGCCGCTAGTAATTGAAAAAAAATATTTTGTAACAGGAGACAAACTTCTTACGGTAATGCTATGAATTTTATGGTTGACTAGAGTGCCGGTTTGTTGATCTCTGTCGTCAAGGGCTGTTTGTCCTAAATTTTGATCTTTGCCGTAATTTAAACTGCCTATAACTTCCCCGTCCGTATTATAAGAAACAGTAAATGAATTATCGGTAATATTAGTTATTCTTACGTTTTGCGGATTGGTTGAGGGACTTGCGTTTCCAACAACAATGACTCCCTGTTTAACTAAAAACGAAGTAACACCAACACCGATTACTATAAGCAGTAGCCCTAAAAGCGTTGGTATGCGTTTGTCCCAAAATGTTTTTTTCATGGCAAAATTACTCCTCCTGCTGATCCTTTGGGAGAACTACCTGGTCCGTTAAGCTCTGAAGCGGATAAGGAAGACGAAAAAATATTTGGAAAACCAGGCGTTGGCGATGGGCTAGCCGCGGGGTGCCCTTCATAAATAGGCGTAACTTTTTGTCTTTGTTTTAATTTAGATACGGCGTCCATATCAAAAATTGGCTTAATGGGAGATATCTGGATATCTACGGCAGGCGGTATGGTCGAGGTTGCTGAGCTATGATAAATGCTAAAAATAACCCACGCTACAATTAAGATGAATGATGGTATCAATAATGTAATAATATCTTTTTGTTTCATTTATTGTTTGAAATAAGCAGTGCCTTTAAAATTTAATTGCGTTGACGGACCCTCTCCGGTATTCCTGCTTAAGGAAAGAGTATTTATAGAAATAATTCTTTGCATTTTAACCATAGAATCTATAAGTTTTGAAATACTCTCATAAGAACCGTTTGCCACAATACTAAAGGAAAAAGCGTAATATTTTTTTGTATCGACGGAAAAATTGGGAATTTCAATTTCAAAGGTCTGAA
The DNA here is from genome assembly GCA_023485865.1 of Patescibacteria group bacterium. Classification (GTDB taxonomy): domain Bacteria; phylum Patescibacteriota; class Microgenomatia; order Levybacterales; family UBA12049; genus JAMCZC01. The sequence continues at coordinate 14,995 of JAMCZC010000031.1, forward strand.
AACCTGTAATCGCAACGTTTGAGCTTTGCGCCAGCGATTGTATTTGCGCAACCAAAAGCGGAATCTGCGGATTCTTAGGGAATGAATCGAAAACGTATTGCAAGTCCGGAGTAAGCTGACCGTACTTTTGTTGAAGAAGATACAAGTTGTTTATCTTACTTTGTAGCTGCCCATCAACAAATTTATTATCCGACAATTGCTTGTTTAAGTTGGCGATGGTCGAGAGCGTTGGGTTAATTGCAAAAAGACCAAAAAAAGATAATGCCAGAATGGTAAAAACAAGAGTAGTAAACTTCCTGGCCCTCTCTTCTTTGAAATCCGGCAACATTTCAAAGTATTTCTTTTTTTGCAGGTTTTTAAATAAACTATTAGCTTGTATTCTGGCTTGAATTTTAGTTTGTATTTGCATAAGCGACACTAGGTTTAAGCGTAGCAGTTAGACTAATTACAATAACTGCGCTTGAAGGCTTGTTTTCTATTTTGTCTATGCTTACGGAGTCTATTTCTGAATAGTTTTTGACAGAATTTACAAAAATATTTAGCGATGAAACAGAATCAGCATTTGCATCGATCTTTATTCTGTCTTCGTGCAAAGTGACATTGTTAAATGTCATCCCTAGCGGAGCAAAACTCACTATATCGCGAAAAACCTTAAACCTACTTACTCCCAAGCTGCTGTAAGTTGTGGCAATGAATAACCTGTCCTGTAAATTACGGTATGTTTTTTCGTTGTCTTTTAAATAATTAACAATTGCTTGTTCCTGGGTAATTTTAGAGTGAAGATCTATTAACTGCCGATCTAAGGAAAATCGGTATATAAAAGCCGATAAGGCAACAATTTCCGTTAGTATAACTAGTAATCGGCCTATTGTTAGGGCCCAATTTACAAACCTATCAATTAAACTGGTTTGTTTTTTCAGCAGATTTATTGAGGCAGAATTTTTTTGCATAGCAAGTTTAGTCTAGGGGTTTTTTATGCTTTTGTCAAAGATAAACCTGCTTAATTTCTTATTTCTTAGCCATTGTTTTGGATGTTTTGATTTTTGGAGCTCTCCTTCGTTTATCAGTTCTTTTGTGAGTTATTTTTTTACCCACAACAAGTTTGGCAAGTTTTGATTTTATTCTTGCCGCTTTGTTTTTATGAATGATGTTTTTCTTGGCTGTTTTATCTATAACCCTTACGGCTTTTCTGATATTTGTTTCTGTCGGAGTTTTTTCCGCAAGTTTTACGGCTTTTTTAAAAAGATTTTTAAGAGTTTTGTTTGCTAATTCTCTTTTCTTATCTTTTCTTAATTTTTTCTTTGCAGATTTTATTACTGGCATCGGAACATTTTACCATGTTATACTTATAAAAACAATAACTTTATGCCTAAGGATTTTTTAAAGCGTGGTTTGGGTCTTCTGTTTAAACGTCAAAATAATATTATTTCCGCGGCTTTTGTAATAATGGCGACAATTATTTTTTCCCAAGCCTTAGGTCTTATAAGACAAAGGCTTCTAGTTAGTATTTTTGGTGCGTCAAATACTCTTGGGATTTATCTTGCTTCAACAAAAATCCCCGATTTTCTCTTTCAGTTAATAATTGCAGGAGCATTGTCCTCGGCTTTTATTCCCGTATTTTCCGAATATCTTGGCAAGGGTAAAAATCAGGACGCGCATAAACTGGGATCTACTCTTTTTGTGATAGGTTTAATAATTTTCTCCGTCCTTTCCTTGGTGCTTTTTATTTTTGCTAATGATTTTTCAAAAATAATGGCGCCCGGTTTTTCACAGGCTCAAATAAAGCTTATGGCGGACTTAACAAGAGTTGTAATATTTGGAGAAATTCTTTTTATTTTGGGAAGTTTTCTCTCTGCCATACTCCAGTCATATAACCATTTTTTTATTCCGGGAATTGCCTCGGCAACTTTCAACTTAGGGATAATCATTGGCATCCTAACCTTAGCACCTTTTGTTGGTATTTTTTCGGCAGCTTATGGTGTGATCCTCGGCGCTTTCATTTTCGTGCTCGTTCAGCTTCCGTTTGTTAATAAAGTGGGCTTTTCTTTTAAGCCGACTTTTTCTTTAAAAACAAACGGAGTTATGGAGGTTCTAAGGCTTATGTGGCCAAGGACTTTATCCATAGGAATTTTTCAACTGGGAACAATTATTACCGTAACTTTGGTGTCTTTCTTGCCAAATCCCGGACGAAATTATGTAATTTTTGATTATGCCCAGACTTTGGCTTTTGCCCCCGTCGCTTTATTCGGACAGGCAATTGCCCAAGCCGCTTTCCCTGTTCTTTCAAAAGAGAGAGAAAAACTTGAAGATTTTAAAACAACTTTTATAACAAGCTTAAATCAAATGCTATATCTGGTGCTACCCGTTTCGGCGCTTTTGTTAGTTTTAAGAATTCCTATTGTAAGGTTAATTTACGGAGCAGCTCAATTTGATTGGGACGCCACAGTTCTTACGGGTAAGACTCTCGCATTTTTTAGTATTTCTATCTTTGCCCAGGCGCTTGTTTACCTTATCTCAAGAGGCTTTTATGCTCTGCATGATACTAAAACACCTCTTGTTATAGGAGGGTTAACAACAGGTCTTATGATTTTGTTAGGAGCACTTTTTGTTTTTGTATATCATTACGGAATCGAAAGCATTGCCATTGCTTATTCGGTAGCCAGCATTGTTGACATAATCATACTGTTTATATTCTTAGATAGAAAAATAGGCGGGTTTAAAAAAGTTTCGCTCGTGGCGTCCTTAGCAAAAATTACACTCGCTACCGTTTTTACGGGTTTTGCTCTATATATCCCTATTAAGCTTTTGGATCAATTGGTTTTTGATACAACAAAAACAATAAATTTAATAGTCCTAACCGGGATTTCAAGTTTTGCCGGGCTGTCCTTGTACCTTTTTCTCACCTGGCTTTTCAATGTTAAGGAAGCAAGCATGTTTATTCTTCTTTTTAAACGGTTAGGAGACTGGAGACAAATTCTTAAGGGCAGTGAAGAAGCAATTGACGGAATAAGAGTTAATCCATAATTTGATATAATTCCTCAAAAGGATTCTAATGGAACAAAAAAATATCCGTAATTTTGCAATTATCGCTCATATTGACCATGGCAAATCGACTCTTGCCGACAGACTTTTGGAGTTAACAAAGACTATTGCAAAGGACAAAATTCAAGAACAATTCCTAGATCAAAGCCCTATTAGCAGGGAAAGAGGAATTACCATTAAATTAGCCCCGGTAAGGATGAACTTTTCACTAAACGCTACTAACTATACCCTAAATCTCATTGATACTCCGGGACACATTGATTTTTCCTACGAAGTTTCAAGAACGCTGGCTGCTTGCGAAGGAGCAATATTATTAGTTGATGCAACTCAGGGAATTCAGGCGCAAACTGTTGCTCACTTTAGAGTTGCCCAAAAAGAAAGTCTAGCTATAATTCCCGTTATCAATAAAATTGACTTAGATACTGCAAGAGTAGAGGAAACTACAAAAGAATTAGAGGAAATGTTTGGGTTCAAAAAGGAAGAGATATTTTATATTTCGGCAAAAACAGGGGAAAATGTAGAAAGCCTACTTAAGGCTATTGTTGAAAAACTTCCTCCCCCAAAAGGTTCAGTGGGCAAACCCCTAAGAGCTCTGGTTTTTGATGCGGAATACGACGAGCATAGAGGAGTTGTGGCTTTTATAAAAGTTGTTGACGGAAAAATTAGAAAAGGCGACAAAATAGAATTTTTGCAAAATAAGGTAAAGGTGGACGCTTCGGAAGTTGGATATTTTTCTCCGTTTCTTTCCCCAAAAGAAGATTTAACAACCGGCGAAATCGGCTATATTGTCACGGGGATAAAAGACATAAGGCAGTCACGAATTGGAGATACTTTAACAGTTCAAAACTCCCGCCTGCCAAAGCCTGGCACTGGCGGGCAGGCAAAACTCATCCATTCGGCAAGCTCAGGACAAAAATCAGACATTCAGCCCCTGCCAGGATATGAAACTCCAAAACCAATGGTGTTTTTTGGTGTTTATCCAAAAAGCACGAATGAACTAGTCAGCCTTAAGGAAGGAATAAATAAGCTTTCGTTAAATGATGCTTCTTTAAGCATATCTTCGGAATATTCGATATTCTTGGGAAGCGGTTTTAGGGTAGGTTTTTTAGGACTTTTACACGCGGAGATTTTTAAAGAAAGATTAAAGCGCGAAGAAAATATTGACCCAATTCTGACTATGCCCCATGTTTTGTATGAAAAACGAAAGAACGGCACAATGCTGGAACCATATATGAATTTAATTGTTTTTACACCGGTACAATTTGTCGGCGGAGCAATGTCTGTTGCCCAGAGTAAAAAAGGTAATCTTATTGATATTTCTTATCATAAAGATAATGCGATATTAAGATATGAAATGCCTTTCAGTATGTTTATCAGAAATCTTTCTACCGAGATAAAAACTGTTTCTTCGGGTTTTGCCAGCATAGATTACGAACTCACTGATTATAAAGAAGCGGATTTAGTTAATCTTGAAATTTTAATAAACGATACGGAAATAGACGTTCTTTCGGAACCGGTTTATAGTGATGAAGTTCAATTCTTAGCAAGGCAAAAAACGGAAAAACTTAAAGATTTAATTCCAAGAAAACAGACGAAACAGGTTATCCAGGCAAAAGTCGGCGGAAAAATTCTTTCACGTTCTGAAATTCCGCCGTTTAGAAAAGATGTTTTGGCAAAAATGTCAGGCGGGGATGTAACCAGAAAAAATAAGCTTTTGGAAGCTCAAAAAAAAGGAAAGAGCAAGCTATTCGGGACGTCCAAAATTGATATTCCCCAAGAGGCATTACTGCCTTTAATTACAAAAGGAAATTAAAGGGCAAAGAAAAGTAGAACCCCAATTACAGAAAGTATTGTTCCTATTGTTCCTATTGCCAATAATTTTCCATCAGGACCGGTTGGCGGAAGAGGCGGTTTTGGCGTAGCTTGGGCTATAACCGTTGAAGTTGGTGCCGCAGTTACCGTTATTGTTTGCGTACAGGTTGTAGTAGAACTTACATTTCCAAGTGCATCAGTTAAAGAGGCAGATGCAACAAACGTTCCGGCGCTACTGTAAGTATGTGATACTTGTACGCTTACAGAGCTTGGTCTTCCGGATTGCGGCACGTCCTGAACCGCACTGTCTCCGAAATTAAACGTAACCTTGCTGATTGTGCTTGCAGATGAAGTGCCTGTTGCCGTGAAGGTGAGTGAATAAGGTACAGCTCCGCTTGCTGCTCCGCTTAGGGTTAAGCTTTGACAAGCCGGTGCCTGAGCGTTTGGCGTTGGCGTTGGAACCGGTGTCGGAGTCGGCGTTGGCACGGGCGTTGGCGTTGGAACCGGTGTCGGAGTCGGCGTTGGCACGGGCGTTGGCGTTGGAGTCGCAGCAGCGGCCGTTATTGTTATTGTTGCAGGGCTAACTGAAGATAAGACATTTTCGTTGAATTGGTCGGTTGATCCAATTGATAAGACTTGAGTATTATTTCCGCTTGAATCAATAGTTATCTGCGTTGTGGAAGGAGCAGTTTCCGCAATAGCCTGGAAAGACAAAGTAGCGATTCTTGTCGCTGTCTGCACTATGTTTTGAGGGCTGCCGCCAATAGAAAGGGTTACGGAAATCGTACCCGGTCCGTAAGTTGGGCCTTGTAAAACAGACGGAAAGGCAACTACGTTTGGACAAAGAGCGTCATTGGGTCTTGGGGGACAGACAGTTGAACCCGCTGCCGCTGTCGCAAGTTTAGTCGCATCATAATTGATAATAAATTTTACGAAGGAAACCTGATTTGTCCCCGGATTCATCATTACGTCTAAATTTACGGTGTCATTAACGGCGACTGTTTTGCTTGCCGGATTAAAACCAAGAGTTGTGGATTTTTGTGCTCCAATTTGAGTTTTTTGTTGTTGCTGTACAAGGTAGACGGTTAAAGGAATAACTATAAGTAAAACCGCTATAAATCCGAATAACAGCAATTTCTTGCCCGATGGAAAGGACATAATATAAGCTAAATTTATGGTATATAAGAAAAGCTGAAGTGTCAAGTGGTTAAGTATTGACAGCACTGTGTTTTTGTTGTATAAATAAGCAGTCACTTTACGCGAGTGATATTTTTTGACCATATGGCAGTAAAAACCAATATTAAACCACTTTTTAATAATGTTTTAATAAAACCGCTTGAGGCGGAAGCAAAAACCGCAAGCGGAATAATTATTCCGGATTCCGTAAAAGAAAAGCCCCAAATTGGTCTTGTTATGGCTGTTGGCCCGGGGGATATTACTCCAAAAGGCGAAAAAATCGCAATGGTTATTAAAGTGGGGCAAAAAGTAATGTATAAAAAATGGGGCGGAAATGAAGTGAAAGTTGGAAGTGAAGAATGGACAATAGTCGAACAAAAAGATATACTCGCCATCGTAGATGGCTAAATTCAAAATTCAAAATTTATAATTCAAAATTTAAAAAGTATGGCAAAACAAATTAAGTACAGCCAAGAAGCACGGGAATTATTATTAAAAGGCGTTAATCAATTAGCCGATGCGGTTGCCACAACTCTAGGGCCTAAAGGAAGAAATGTGGCTTTGGATAAAAAGTGGGGAGCCCCGAGCGTAATCCACGACGGAGTAGCCGTGGCAAAAGAGATAGAGCTTAAAGACCTATTTGAAAATATGGGAGCGCAACTTGTAAAAGAAGCAGCTTCTAAAACAGCAGACGTTGCGGGAGACGGGACTACTACCGCAACTGTTTTGGCCAGAGCAATTGTAAGAGAAGGTATAAAGATGATTACCGCAAACGCAAACCCCATGATTATGAGAAAGGGCTTGGAAAAGGCGAGCCAGTTTGTCGTTGACGAGCTTTTAAAAATGAAAAAAGATTTAAAACAAACTGACTGGGCAAATGTTGCAACAATTTCAGCCGGAGATCAAGAGCTTGGAAACCTTATCGCGGAAGCTTTAAAGAAAGTTGGAAAAGACGGAATAATTACGGTTGAGGAAGGAAAAGGCCTTTCTACAGAAATAGAATATAAAGAGGGAATGGAGTTTGATAAAGGTTATGCTTCGGCGTATTTAGTTACAAATGCGGATAAAATGGAAGCTGAAATTGAAGCTCCATATATTTTAATAACCGACAAGAAAATATCGGCCCTTAATGAGCTCTTGCCATTTTTAGAAAGTTTAGTAAAGGTATCCAAAAATCTGGTAATAATTGCGGACGAAATAGACGGGGAAGCTTTGGCTACTTTGGTTGTCAATAAACTAAGAGGAACATTTAATGCTCTGGCTATTAAAGCTCCGGGTTTTGGCGACAGAAGAAAAGAAATGCTCGAGGATATAGCAATCTTAACAGGGGGAACAGTTATATCTGAAGACACGGGGAAAAAGTTTGAGAGCGTAACAATTGAAGATTGCGGAAGAGCGGATAAAGTATGGGCAGACAAAGACAATGCCAGGATTATTGGCGGAAAAGGCGAGCCCGCTAAATTAAAAGCCAGAATTACACAGATAAAAAGAGCAATTGACGAAAGCACTTCAGATTTTGATAAAGAAAAACTTCAGGAGCGTTTGGCAAAACTGGCAGGCGGGGTGGCAGTTATAAATGTTGGCGCCGCAACCGAAATTGAGTTAAAAGACAAAAAGGAAAGAGTCAACGATGCGGTTGCCGCAACAAAAGCGGCTTTGGAGGAGGGAATTGTCCCAGGAGGAGAAATTGCGCTTTTAGATATTTCCGGAAGAATGAGTACAAAAGATTTAGAAAATTCAAAAGCTTCAAGGGATGAAATTATCGGATTTGAAATAGTTAAAACAGCCCTGGAAGAGCCTTTTACGCAGCTTATTAGGAATGCGGGATTGGATGCCGGTCAGCTTATTGCCAAAGCCAGAGAAGTAAGCGCGCATGGACAGGGGTTTAACATTCTGAAAATTGATTCCGTTGAAGGAGCGGTACCGGTAGACATGCTTAAGGAAGGAATAATAGATCCCGTAAAAGTTGTCCGAACGGCCGTTCAAAATGCAATTTCGGTTGCAACAATGATTTTAACAACAGAGGCCTTGATTACGGATATCCCCGAAGAAAAGAAGGAAATGCCAGGAATGCCTCCGGGCGGAATGGATTACTAAACGCCCGCTTTTATTGTCAAAACAACAATTTCCTGCTATATTTGTTAGGCGCTTTCTACAAATGAAAAAAATTCTTTTTATAATCGTTCCCATTCTGCTGGCAATATTTATCTTTATTATTATTTTTGTTGTTGTTAACAAAACTAGCGGCAAGGGCGCTTTGCAAGTTACTTCAACTCCGGTAAGTAAGGTTTATGTAGATAGTAAATTCATCGGACAGACCCCTCTTTGCAAATGTGAAGTCAATGATATGATAACTGTCGGAACACATACTGTAAGGCTTATTCCGACACAAGGAGACTTGGAGGCTTTTGAAGAAAAGATAACTATCACTCCCTCCGTATTAACCGTCGTGGACAGAACTTTTGGTCCGGGAGCATCTTCGCAGGGGTCTGTTATAAGCCTGACGCCTATTTCCGATAAAAAAGATGCGCAGGTTTTAGTGGTAACTTTTCCCGATAAATCCCAAGTTTTTTTAGATAACAATTCTTCGGGATTGTCACCACTTCTTCTTAAGAATCTAACCATATCAGATCATGAAATAAAAGTTACAAAAGACGGATATAAAGATAAAACTTTAAAAATAAGAACAGTTCTGGGCTATAAGCTGGAGGCATTGGTTTTTTTGGGAGTTAATTTAGCTGCCGCAACCACGTCAGCTATTCCGTCCCCGTCTCCGGCCATAAGTCCAACTCCTGCATCAAATGTAAAAATACTAATTCTTGATACTCCGACAGGGTTTTTAAGAGTAAGAGCAGACTCTTCTTTAGGCTCGGCTGAAATAGGAAGAGTAAATCCCGGCGAAACTTACGATCTTTTGAATGAAACAACGGGTTGGTACCAAATACAGCTTAAAGATAAAACCAAGGGCTGGGTAAGTTCCCAATACGCTAAAAAGCAGAGCTAGGGCTGATAAAGTATATAATTCCAATAACTAAAACTATCCAAATTAAAACCGTTGCAAGAAGAGGAATGTCAGACAATAAAACTTTTTCAGGACTTTCTCCCTCATTTTTCTCGTAAATATCCTGCAGATACCTCATTAACCCATAAACAACAGGAATAATTGTTATCATAAGCCATTTTCTCTGAAAAAAAGCCGGTAAAAAATCCGGCATAAAAACCCCGATAGTTAGTTTAAAGCCTCTTGGATTTTCCAAAAAAGTAAAAAGCGAATAAGATACAAAAGTCGAAGTCGCAAAAATAGAAGCATAAACATCCAGAAGCCTTTCGGAATAATGCGATAAAGATTTTCTTGTTGCGGCAATGTTTATCTCTTTAGTACCAAGCAAAAGAGTAAGCTCCGACCTTCTTTTGCCAACAGCCAAGAAAAGCGAGATTGAAATTGTGGTAAGCAAAAGCCAGACAGAGATATGAAAACCGCTTGCAAATTCTCCTCCGTAAACCCTCAAAATATATCCGGCGGCAATTAACAGAATGTCTAAAACTGCAACAGATTTTAAGTAAGATGAGTATAGAAATTGGATTGCCAAATAGGTTAAACCTAAAAGAAAAAAAGCCGGAGTTATGCCTTTTGCTATAAGTAGTGAAACTATTATTAACACAATAGCCAAAACCCTGGCTGCTGGAATTGGAATATCGCCATTAGCTAAAGGTCGAAACTTTTTAAAGGGATGGAGCCTGTCTTTTTTTACATCAAAAATGTCGTTGATGATATAGGTTGCTGAAGAAAGACCGCAGAAAACAAAAAATCCAAACAATACTTTCTCAAGAACGGGAAAGTCAAAAAGTTCACCGGAAAAAGTAATAGCGGCAAAAATTGCGAGGTTTTTAATCCACTGTCTTGGTCTTAGTAAGCGTAGTAAGTTATATGCCAGCTTTATCATTGGTTCTTTTTAGAAAAAAGTGCAGGAAAAATATTGCTCCTCCGGCAATAATAACAAGCATTATAATTGCAAACAATTTGCCCTTGCTTGACAAAACAAGAGATAACGCCCCTAATATAGCAGAAATTACCCAATAAAACAACGCAATCCGCCTTTGTCCAAAGCCTAAATCTAGCAGTAAATGGTGTAAATGTTTCTTGTCATGCCAAAAAGGAGAATGCCCCGTGCCGATTCTTCTTAATATGGTAAAGGCTCCGTCTGTCATCGGAACTCCCATAACTAAAATTGCGGTTGCTAATTTTGCCCCGGATAGAATAGAGGCTACTGCTAAAAGAAGGTAAATTGCGGTTGCTCCATATCCCGGAAAGATTTTCGCCGGATAAAAATTAAATATTAAAAACCCCAGAGACGCGCCGGCAATGATAAAAGATAAGGTTGCGCTCATTAAGCTATATTGGTCTAAAACAGGAAAGCGGAGGCTTAAAATCCCGATAACAATTGCAGAGATGGCAACGATACCAGGCATTTGTCCGTCAACTCCCTTACTCCAATTTAACATATTAATCACCCAGACAATCCAGACAATTGCGATAACATAGGAAATAAAATTAAGCTGGATAAGTCCCAAAAAAGGAACATGTAAGGAATTTAAAAATAGAATTCCGCCGAAAGGATTTGTAATAAAAGGAACATTAATTCCTGCCAATATAACAATAACTGCCGCAATGACATTTATTACAAAGCGAAGATATGGAGAAAGGTCAAATTTGTCGTCTAAAATTCCAATCAAAAGGCAGATAAAGGAAGCGGTAAAGATTGCAATTGTAATTTTCTCAACGGGTAAGAAAATTAAGCTCGCAATTAAAACTCCAATAAAAAGAGGAATACTTCCGGCTCTAGGGATTGGTTTTTTGTGAATTACCGCCGGGTGCTTGTGTTTCTTGGGGTCATCAACGATCCCCAGTTTTTTTATAAAAAATAAAGAGAACGGAGTTGCGATAACGGTTACTATAAACGCCGTTATTAAAGGAAAAAAAATAATAGATTGCGAATTAATCATCTATAAAACAATTTGAATAGTTCTAAAAACAAAAAGCAACGAAAGTAAAGAAATAATAAAACTTACTACCGCAAGCATTCTGGAAACAAGCGGAGTCTTTTTATATAAAACGGATGAAAGAACTAAATTTGAAATTAAAATACAAAGTGAAATTAAACTTGGAATAAAAACTCCAAAAGGAGGCGCAATTCTTGGTTGCCCCCAGGGCAGCTGATTAAAAACCGGAAGATATGGCGGTAGATTTCTATAAAAAAATACAATATATGGAAGAGGTAGGAGAGTAAAAATAAAAGTTGCGATAAATACTCTAAAGGTTAATTTATCGGTTGTTACGTCTTTAAAAAATTCTTTCATAAATCAAAACATTATCTATTTTAATTTTTTCTCTATAATCCATAAGAGAAAAAGGAATCCGTCCGACGTTTGGCATTATAACAATTGCTTTAGGTTTTTTCACTAATATTCCTTTCTTTGTATTGGATACCCCATCCGGGTAGTTCGTTATATGATACGCTGTGGTATATTTTCCCGGCGGTAATTTATTTGTCAGTTTGTAAACTTGAGCATTATTTCCCCAAATAAATATAGAATCGTTTTGATTAGTATTAGAGTTAATATAATTAGCAAGCTCGTAATCTATCGGTGTTTGCTTATCAAAAAAAGCCTGGTAACTCGATACGCTTTTTCTATTTGTTATAAACGAAATAAAATTTGTATAGTAAAAAGGAAAGCGTATAAAAAACCAAAAACTTGTAGCTATGATAACAAAAGCGAAAATTAGAACTAAAAACGTAAAACCTTGGCGTTTTTTATCAAACAGACAATATCCAACTAATAAACAAAACGCAGGTAGAAGCGTCAATAAATAATGCGTATAGGGTCTTTGTGAGAAAAATGCATTAAACAAAGAAAACGCAAACCAAAGCCAAATAAACATTGTGGGCTTAGACAAAGATTTCCTTTTTGCATAAACAAATAAACAGAATAGGCCCAGGGTAAAAAGCTTCAAGATTAAAAATCCCTGGGGAATAATAAACTTATTGCCGTAACCCACATACCCGACATTAGAAAAAAGAACCGCTTTTATAAAATAAGAAATTGCCCCATTAAACAAAAATACAAAAGCTGATAGAATAACAGGCAAAACAAATCCTAAAATAAAGACGGTAACTTTTTTAATTTCAAAAATTAAAGTTGTTTTTTTTAACAAATTCTTAAAAGAAAAGGATGAATCTGCAAAGACAGAAAAAAGGAGAAGAGCCGCAAAATCAAAAACTGCAACTATTTTAAAAAGAAAAGCTATGCCAAGCAGAAGACCTGCGGTAAATAGTATTAAGTATTTTGTATTAAGTATTTTGTATTCCGTGGATTTTAAAACCAGGAATCCGGCAGCGATTATCGGTAAAAGCATAAAGTTTTCCGCATTGGCAATGTTTCCCTCTAAAAGCGGCAAGCCAAAAAGGAGAGCAAAAAGGGCAGTTGTAATCCAAACTATTCTTTCTTTTACAAATAATTTCTTAGTAAGAAAATAAAATGCGATAACCGTTAAAAGGCCTACTATTAATGAAAAAAGTCTAACCCAGAATTGGTCGGATTCAAATATGCTGTAAACAAAATACAAAAGAGGCGGTTTATTATCCCAGATGTCTTTGTATAAAAGCCTGTTTTGGTTCATCGCAATACCCAAAACCTGATAAATTCCCTCGTCACCATACCAATAAGGTTCAAATAGGGAAGGAAGCCGGAGTAAAAAAAAGAATAAGGAGGTTATTAATAAAAACCAATAATCCCGGGTGTTTTCAAGCTTTTGCAGGACCCTCATATTAATACTTTAACATACTTAAAGCTTTTCGGTAACTTTATATTCAAGTCTTTTCCCAAACATCAATTGGGTATGAGAAATTAACGCGGGAAGTGCGCTCAAAAAAAATCCGACAATTGGCAAAAGTAAAAATTCCAAAGGAAACAAAAGCTGTTTCTTTTTGGAGGGCGCAGCGGCTTTTGGTCTGTTTCTAAAATCAATAATTATCATGGCAAGAGTTGCAAATAGACAGAGTGTTAAGATAAGTCCAGCAAGCTTTGGAAGATTATAACCAAGGGTAGTTCTTGAAAAAGCAGGATTTATAAAGGGCATAATATTTGCAGCGATTGTAATAATAAACCAATAAACAGGCCACATTAAGTGATCAAATAACACGTTTAAAGTTATCATGGTTTTTCTAAAAAAAGGAACGTTAGGTACAGTAAGCCACCATTTTATAAAGAGTGCATCATCCGAAACCCCCCATGCCCAACGTCTTTCCTGATGGTATTTATTCTTTAAACTATTCATATAACTTGAAGATAAAGGGGCATCCATGGAGGTTTTTAAAAATATTGGTTCCATCCGCATGTCGCCGCTTTTTTTGTAGAATGCTTTAAAGAATATTCTGTAATCCTCCGGAATTACATCCGTATCCCAGTAGCCTATTTCATGTAAAAGCTTAAAAGATAAAGAATAAGTAGAGTTTGATATGAGCCTATCCCCTTGTATTAAAAGTCCCGTTCTCCAAAGGCTTCCAAAAAAAGCAATAATTCTAATGGGCGCCGGAACACCCCAGAAATTGTTGTAGTTTACGTTTGCAGACTGCCAGAATTTATTATATCTTTTTTCATCTTTTAAGAAACTGTAAGCAAGATAAGAATAGTACTGTTTATCAAAAATTGAGTCTGCGTCAACCGACGAAATTGTGGCGAAATTTAAATCAATAACCTTTTTCCCTACAAGCCTTTTATATGCAACGTGACCTCCAAAAGCTTCGTTTGAAGATTTTCCTTTTACTTCTCCCGGTAAATCAGGATGGAAACTGGCAAAAATATCTCCGAATTTATGCTTAAACTCTTTTATTAAAATTTCTGCTTTTTCCTTAGCTTCTTCTTCCCGTTTTTCCATAGCCAAAACTACATAAATTCTTTTTGTCGGAAAAGTCTGACTACTAAGGCTTTTAACAGTTTCGCGTAACTTATCAACGCTTTCTTTGTAGTTTGGAATAATAACAATATGAGTTACTTTTTCAAAATCGGGCAGTGTCCTTATAAGTTTTAGCCAATCATTTTTTTCCGCTTTCTTGATTTCCTCAGAGGAAATAAATGCGGTTATAACTAGAGAAAAGGACTTGTAAAACCAGTAAACGTCAAAAAATAAAATAAAGTAGGCAAGAATTACCGGAATAAAAAAACTTCCCCAAATAGGGAAAAGAATTAAGGTCCACGCAAGAAACCCGGGCATAATTTCAAGCGCCCTTCTTGTTTTTATTGGATATCTTGTAAAAATTTTGGCAAAAAAGTTTGTCATTTTTTTAAATTCTGAAAATAGCCTTCGCGTTTGCGGTAGTTACTTTATCAACTTCATCAAAAGATACACCCTTAATTTTGGCAATGGAGCTAGCCGTAATTATAGCATAAGAAGGTTCATTTCTGCTACCTCTGTGGGGTTTAGGAGTAAGATAGGGAGCATCCGTTTCAACCACAATCCTATCAAGCGGAGCATATTCAACAAGTTCGCTTAGTTTTGTATCTTCTCCCGGAGCCAAACCCTCGTAGGTGATGTTTCCGTCAAAACCAACGTAAAAACCAAAACCCAAAATTCTTTTTAGATAATCAATATTTCCGGCCAAGCAATGAAACATTCCGGGAGGCGTTTGGAAGCTGGTTCTGTATTCAGTCAATATTTGGATAATATCATCTGACGCATGCCTCCCATGGATTTGTAACGGGAGCTTAAGTCTAATAGAAAGCTCAATCTGTTTTACGAAAATTTCTTTTTGGAGTTTTGGGTCGACAATGCCGTTAGATTTATAACTGAAATAATCAATTCCCACTTCGCCAATTGCTACGACTTTTTCTTCTCTTGCCAATTTTTCAATATCTTTTATCCAGTCTCCTTCTACTTTATCCGCATGGTGGGGATGAATTCCTACAATTGCATATAAGTTTTCATATTCCTTAGCCAATTCAACTGCTCTAAGACTAGTTTCAATGCTTGTTCCGACATTAATTATTTTATTAACACCCGCATCTAATGCTTTTTTTATCACTTCATCATAGTCGTTTTTGAAAGCGTTAAAGTTTAAGTGGCAATGGGTGTCTATCATCTTAAACATTATATCAGTAGGGACGGTGTATAAAAAATGGAGACCTCGCATGTTTGCCCAAGCAAGGCCTCCGCTCGAAATTATACTAGAATTAGCCCCAAATTTCAAGTTTTGATTTTTTCAGCGAGGTTTAATATCCGTTGTTTTGACTTTTTAAGGCGTTTTCGCATGCAGCTTTCGCGCTGGGGTCTGTAATTCCCGCGCAGGAAAATCCGGCGCCTCCGGTTGTCGGTGCTCCCGATGTTTTGGGCATCATAGCAGATATGTCGGTAAACTTAACATTTGCCGGCGGGGCAAAAAGAGAAGAATCAACAATCCAGGGAGAACATTTGTAATCGGCTTTTTCATTGGGATTAAAATATTGTCCGGTCTTGGTATCGGAAGCAAAATCTTTCTCAGGTACAGTCATTTTTATTCCTTGGGGAATAGCAGAGCCCCAAATGTAGTTTGTATCCCCATTTCTTATCATACTGATGTTTTGTTTTTTCCCTTCAACCGTTGTGGTTATATCTCCCCTGAGTTTTCCGGCCGAAACATATAAAACGCCGCTACTTTCTGTAGATTCCACTTTCATGTCAAAAGTACATTTCTGAGAAATTCCGGAAGAAAGGATATCCATAAACGACTTTGCGGCATTTTCCTGTTTTTGAGTAGCGGGGGTAGCATTGGTAGCTTGATTTCCTGTTTTTGAAGATTTTGAAAGCGTTAAGTAAGCAGCTCCTCCCAAAAGGGCAAGAATTACTGCTGCGGCGACAACAACTAATGTTTTATTCTTAAACATTAAAAGGAGTATAGACCCAAATTTTTGTCCAGTCAAGAGTTAAATTTTAAAAAATTGTCAGGATTAAGACAGGAGAATTGTCCGAAAATGGTCAAGTAGTACGGCGTCTTTTAGATTATCATCGCTTCATGTTAGGAGAAGTGCCACGGTCAATTGGTCCAGACCTAGGTAGCGTTTCAAGGCCAGGGCTAGCGCCAAGGTCCGATGTCTTGCCTCACAGAGAATTATCATTAAGGGAAGTTCTCTTCCATTACAGCCGTGTTAATGCAATAGTAGCTGTAGAAGCCCGCGGGGCAATTGGTGCCTTATATGCATCGGGAGCATCGCTTAGCGAGCCGGATAGAAAGTCATTTGCAGATAAACTTGATAGGCAGGCTACGGTCACAATGGAGCAAGGTCTTCATTCCGCTTCTTTTGTTTCGGAAGTAGTACCGAATGGATGCGAAGGGATTAAGGAAAATAGAAAGGCCTTGGAATTAGGCGAAGGCCCGGCGGATTTACCCGTATTAACAGGTACTTATGGTGCAGGGCATGCGGTTCCCTTTTCCGAAAGGCATGTTTTAAGCGAAGCAGATTCTAAGGTAGAATTAATCATTGATCCTATTGAAGGAACAACCAGAGCTTCTTTAAATCAGGAGGGAGCAGTGGCGGTAATAGCAGGGACTCTAACGGGAAACATAGCGCCCATTCCTCCGGAAGATAGCCCTGCTTTATATGCGGACAGAATTGTTGCGTCCCCAAGACTTAAAGGAAAAGTATCTCTTTTGCAATCTCCCGCAGATAACGTAAGAGCAACAATGGAAGAATTTGAATTAACTAATCCTAAAGACGTAAAAGTCGTTGTAATGAGGAGGGGGCGCAATCAAACTTTGATAGAAGAATTAGAAAAAGCGGGAGTAACATTGGAGTTAATACCTTCAGGAGATCTTATGCCTGCGCTGGCCGCGCTTACCCAAAATAAACCAATTCTTTCTATGGGAAGCGGCGGAAAACAGGAGGCTGTAATTGCAGCCTGCGCCGCTAAAGCTTTAGGGGGGTCATTTGAATTACGGTATGTAACCAAAGAAGGTAAGCCTGTTGAGGAATTTCCTGGCCTTTTAAAACTTGATGATGTTGTATCAGGTCCCGCTTCGGATTATTTTGTAAACTTTGCATCTATTACAGGCGTTTCCGAACTTGGCTTAGCGGTTCCCGAGGCAAGGGGGAGTAACTATCTTGTTCCCGTGGCAACCATAACAAGCGAAAACGCCGGATTAATGACGCAAGGATTAATAGTTTAAGTTTTCAATCTAAATTCTTGGGAAAAGGGGAGCGGCCGATTTTATTTCCGAAGCTTCAAACTGCCGTAGTATTTTCTCACTGGTTTCGGGCAAAAAAGGCCCCAGCAAATTCGCAATTTCCTGGATTTGGTCAACGGAATGTTCTAAAACACTTTTCAGTCTGGGGTTATTATTTTTAGCCAGCTCCCAGGGTTTTTCATCGTTTATAAATTTATCGAGCCTTGTAATTTTTCCCCAGATAATTCCTAGCGCATCATTAAACTTGTATTCCTCCAAGGCTTTTTTATAATCCTCATCAAAATTGGAAACGTGTTTTTGGTTTTCTACGGTTTTGGTTTTTGTATAATTTGCGTTTTCGCAAAGTTTGGCAACCCTTGAAATTAAATTGCCTAGGCCGTTAGCTAAATCGGAATTGTAAACTTCAATTAATTTTTTTTCGGAAAAATCCCCGTCGCCTGTTGGAGAAATATCATGCAAGAGGTAATATCTTAAGCCATCGGCAGTATATTTTTCTATAAATTCCAAAGGGTCTGCAACGTTCCCCAAAGATTTGGACATTTTTTGCCCGTCAACGGTAAAATATCCGTGAACAAATAAGGCTTTTGGTAATTTTAACCCTGCGGAAAGTAAAAATGCGGGCCAGTAAACAGCATGAAACCTGATTATGCCCTTTCCGATTACATGTAAATCGGCGGGCCACCATTTTTGGTATTCTTTTTGGTTGCTATAAAATCCGACGCCGCTTTGATAAATATTTAAAGCGTCAAACCAGACATACATTCTCTGCGTATCGTCATTTGGAACTTTTACTCCCCAGTTTTTCGCGCGTTTGTTGCTCCTGGAAATACTGATATCCCTTAACCCCTCTTTTAAAAGTCCTAAAACTTCATTTTTCCTAAGCCTTGGAATTATCAGAAGTTTGTCTTTTTCTATTAATTCTCTAATTTGTTTTTCGTATTTTGAAAGACGGAAAAAATAATTTTCCTCGCTTACTTCCTCCAAAGGCTTTCCGGGGTGCTCAAAACATTCACCGTTTTTGTTCAGTTCATTTTTTTCGTAAAAAAGCTCACAGCCGGTGCAGTAAAGCCCTTTATATGCCTTTTTATATATATCGTGTTTGCAAAGTTCCCATAATTTTTGAGAAGCAGAATGATGTTTTGTATCACTTCCTCTTTGGAAAACATCAAACCGGATGTTTAATTTTTCTGCCAACTCCTCAAAAAGTTTGGAATTTTTATCGATAAGCTCCCCGACAGCTACGCCCGTATTTTCCGCGGCCTGGACATTTTTAATTGCATTTTCGTCCGCTCCCGACAAAAGTAAAACATCATCTCCTTGAGATTTTCGGTACCTTTTTATGACGTCTGCCTGGACAAATTCCAATGCGTGTCCAATGTGGGGCCTGGCATTTACATAAGGGATAGCTGTTGTTAAATAAAATTTGTTCATGAGGGGATTGTAGCTTATTTTCGCTTTGCAAACAATAATTCAAGCATTGCCAAAAGAATCAGAAGCAGGATTATAAAAAACGGATGGGTTAAGTTTATTAACTTTAAAATAAAATATCCCAAAATAAAAACAGCAACCAAAAACCCTCTGCGTTTATTGTTCAGCAAAAAAGCAACAAGAGAAAATATAAATAAAAAAACTAGGACCAAAACAATCGGCAAAATCTGAAATCTGAAATCTGAAATCATAAATCCGTAGGTGGGTGGAAAGTTCAAAACCAAATAAATAAGCACTGCTACCGACAATAAACCAAGAACCAATAGCCGTAGTGGTCTTTTCCTCCGCATAATTTTAGTTTACCACAACATAGTTTGACCCCGAGTTGCCCCGATAAAATCGGGGTTCAATCGGAGTTGACTTCCCACCCACAAAAGAGGATTTTTATCTATATATTTAATTTAGCTTCAAGTATTAATACATTTAGTCTATTTAATATTGCCTATTGCAAATATTGCAATTATGTGTTATAATACTAGGTATGCAAGAAGATAGAGCGCAAAGATTCAAAAGAATTGCCACATATAGAACAAATGAGGTTATAGACAAACTCAGGCTTTTAGGAAATCTTTCTAACAAAGCAAACTATGATTATTCCAATGAGGAAGTAGGTAAGATTTTTTCTGCCGTAGAATCTCAATTGAAAATAGCAAAAGCCAGATTTGCTTCACCTAAGAAGAAAAACGAATTTAAACTTTAATAGTATTATGGATGTTTCATCTATTTTAAAACACACAGAAGTTAAAACAGAAGCTATAAATATTACCCCAGATAGGTCAATGTTACCGAAGTCAGGAAAAGTTGGATATACATTAACTCAGGCAATAGCGGAGTTAGTGGATAACGCCATAGACGCAAGGATCCCCGAAGAAATCTTAGAAATAAAAATAGTCATTCAAAATGACTTTGTAAAAGTTGAAGACAATGGAACAGGCATGAATAGGAAAGATATAGAAAGCGCCTTAATTTTAGGCCGTTCTAGCAAAGTTAATCTACTAGGCGAATTTGGTATAGGAATGAAAGCCGCATGTACAAGTCTAGGTAAAAGATTTACAGTCATGTCAACGAAAAAAGATTTAAAAGAAGGATATGTTTATCAATATGCTGAAGAAAAATGGTTAGCAGAAGCAAATAAAAGTGATTGGATAGATGCTCTAAAAATATATGAAAAACCAAATCCAAATGAACATGGGACTTCTATTGAGATAGAGCAACTTACTAGATCCATAAATAAAGCGCGAAAACCAGAGGTATTAAAAGATTTAGGCAATAGATTTTCACCGTTTCTTTCATCAAATCAAGTAAAAATCTACGTTAATCAAGATGAATGTGCTCCTGAAGATCCGGAACTGAACAAGGATGGAAAACATTTTTTTGCAGTTGATGCATCAAATGGTAATAAAATTAATGGTTGGTATGGATTACTAATGCATGGTTCAAATAAAGGCTTATATGGATTTAACACGTTTAGAAGAGGAAGAATGATTACTACATATGATAAGTTTGCTATTCCTTCTCATCCTACGGTTTCAAGGATAATTGGAGAGATACACATGGATCATGTACCAGTCTCTTCAAGTAAAAGAGGGTGGGAGACTGAATCTTATGAGTATAAAGAAGCAGAAAAATTACTTGAGAAAGAATTTAAAGAGTTGGTAGCTAAAGCTAGATTAACTTCGATGGAAGAAAAAATCGATAAAAATGTTAAAGATAAAACAGAAGTTTGGAAACAAGAATTAGCAAAAGCTGCTCAAAAAGAAATAAATAAGCTTGGAGATAAAATGCAAACTAGCATAAAAAAGAGAAGCAAAAATCTTGAAGATCCTATCAGTGGAATTATTATTGAGAAAAGGGATCCGGCTCTAGATCAAGTTCACAATGAGGCAAAAATAAAAGAAGAACACACCCGAGACCCTAAAAAACGTCAAGCGATTGTCTCGCATTATATAAATATTTTTGGCAAAAGATATATTATTAAGCACGATTTTGCCAGTTTAGGAATTGAAAAGGGTTGGAAAGATGTCTATCATAAGGAGGGTGACCCGACAATTGAAATTTATACAAATCAAGATTTTCCCGCATATGCAACAACCTCAGATTTACCATTTTATGCCGCCCTGCATATTTCGGAGGCCTTAGGTGAAATTATTGCTTCAAGTAACGAAGAGAGTTTGGATAAAGCAAATGAATACAAAGAAAAAATATTAAGAGATGCAGCACAAATAATGGATGAATTTAAATAGAAAGAAATATTAAAATATAAATCGTCTTTTTTTGCTAGCCTAATTTATTCTACGATGGTTTGCAAGAATTGTAACGATACAAATAAAAGATTGTATTCTAAAAAAAATTATTCTACCTTCCTGTGAATGTTCAATTTCTTCTAAATCTGCATCTGGAGGAAGGCCAGCAAATAAGCTGTGATAGTCTCCGCTATCTGTTATTCTTCCCCTAGACCTAAAGTATTTAAAATTATTCGCAGTCATGTAATTAAACTTATCAATTATTGGTTTAAAATTATTTACTTGATTTAGCTCACATTCTCTGTGGTTGTAGAATTTAAATACTAATCTATAGTTGCCTTCATTCGCATGCTCTCCTAATGTATCTTTTATTGCTACAGATGGAGGTATAGGTAGGCTTGCGAGCTCTTTTTCTTTTTCTCTTTTCTGCTCTTTAATTTTATTTTGGAATTTGTCGCCCATAGTAGGCCTTCATTAGAGCAGTGGGGATAACTCTAGTAGAACCTTCATATGGCAACAGATTATTCCTAGTCTTAATCCAAGGTTCTTCACTATGAGTAAGCTCTTCTAGGTAGCCCGCATCATATTTTCCGTATACTTCCCATACCGTATCTAACACTCGTAATTCATCTTTAGTTAGATTTTTAAATTCATTTTCATCAATTTTATCTTCGATATTATTAAATCCGAAAACCTTATATCTTGTGTAAATGCTACGTACTGCTGGACCATGAATCCAAGCTTCTATCTCGTTATTAAAAAGTTTTTTATTGTTAAAAACTAAATTCCAAGCTTGGGCATAATACAGGAGTTTTTGAAGTTTTTTATTAGTTAAATTTCTTTTATCTTTGGCGTTCTTAAATATAAAGTATTTAGCAATGAGGATAGCGCGATCTTTCATAGTATAGATATAGAATACAACTCAAATTATAAAAAATCAAGTTGCTTAATTCCTGAAAATTTTAGATAAGATTCAAATGGTCATTAACCAAAGATAGGTCTTGACAAACTATTAGCAGTTGTGGTATCTTACTGCTAATCCTCCTTCGCTCTTTGAGCTTCGGAAGGACAAGTCCGAAGTTTTGACTTTTGACTTTTAAATTTTGAATTGAGTTTATGCATGATTTAACGCAAAGGCAGGTTGAAATCTTAAAAAGCCTCATTGAGGAGTACATTGAAACAGCAGAGCCGGTTGGTTCGGAAACGCTTGAAAAAAAGCACAATATGAGCGCTTCTCCCGCTACTATTAGAAACGAAATGGTAAGGCTTACGGACTTAGGCTACTTAAAAAAGCCTCATATTTCGGCAGGAAGAGTTCCGACCCCAATGGCAATGAAATTCTACGTTAAACAGCTAATGAAGGAAAAAGAGCTGTCTGTGACGGAAGAAGTCGCCTTAAAAGAAAAAGTCTGGGATTTAAGGGATAAAGAAAACGACTTTTTAAAGCAGGTTACAAAAGCTTTGGCTGAAAAGACAAAAGCTTTAGCTGTTACAACAACCTCAGATGGTAATTTTTTCTGCGCAGGTTATGCGAATATTCTGGATATGCCGGAGTTTTTTGATATTGACTTAACCAAAGCGCTTTTATCTTTTGTTGATGAAAGCGACTATATGCGGGCTTTGTTTTCGGGAGAAATTGACGATGGAGAAATTCACATACTCTTGGAAGACGAATTAGGACCCAAATTAGTCGGTCCTTACGGATTTGTTTTTGTAAAATACCATTCGCCAAATCATGTAGTTGGAGAAATCGGAGTTTTGGGACCGAGCAGATTAAACTATAATTATATAGTGCCGACAGTTAGGTATTTTGGAAATTTAATTGAAGAAATAGCCAAGGGTTGGTAGATGATTAATTTACAATTTACAATTTTCAATTTACAATTACGATAAGATAATGAAGAAAGATGAAAAACACAAGAATCCGCCAGCTGGCGGAGAAGACTTTAAGAACCTTGAAAACCAGTTAAAAAGAGCGCTTGCCGACTATCAAAATCTTGAAAAAAGGATAGTTGAAGAAAAAAGTTCGTGGATAAAGGCGGCAAACAAAGATTTGCTTTTAAAACTTTTACCGGGGCTTGATAATCTCATCTTGGCTGAAAAACATACGCAAGATAAGGGCGTAAAAATTTCGATAAAACACTTTCTTGATATTTTAGAGCAAGACGGTGTAAGGAAAATCGAGACTGAAGGTAAAGACTTTGACCCGAATTTGATGGAAGCGGTTCATACAGCGCAAGGGCAGGAGGGAAAAGTTGTAGAAGAATTGCGAGCAGGCTATACTCTTTTTGGACAGGTTTTAAGACCGGCACAGGTTGTTGTTGGCAAGCAACAACAAAATTAAAAATTAAACATAAAATATTAAATATAATTTTTGAGATTTGATTTTTGACTTTTAAGTTTGACTGAAAGGAACGTATGG